>CAYTRH010000218.1:0-4311 GCA_964440155.1 uncultured Thiobacillus sp.
CAAGGCGACGATCATCACCCCGGGCCTCGACGTCGATGGCGACTTCGCCGACGATATCGGCATTCCGGCGGCGATCGTCACCAAGTACCTCGCCGAGCACGGCGTCATCGTCGAGAAGTGCGGCCTCTACTCGTTCTTCATCATGTTCACCATCGGCATCACCAAGGGCCGCTGGAACACCATGGTCACCGAACTGCAGCAGTTCAAGGACGACTATGACCGCAATCAGCCACTGTGGCGCATCATGCCCGAGTTCGTCGCAGCCCATCCACGCTACGAGCGCATCGGCCTGAAGGATCTGTGCACGCAGATCCACGAGGTCTACAAGCAGAACGACGTCGCTCGCTTGACCACCGAAATGTACCTGTCCGACATGGTGCCGGCGATGCGCCCGGCCGACGCCTTCGCGCGCATGGCTCACCGCGAGATCGAGCGTGTCGACATCGACCACCTGGAAGGGCGCATCACCTCCATCCTGCTCACCCCCTACCCGCCCGGCATCCCACTGCTGATCCCGGGCGAGCGCTTCAACGCCACCATCGTGCGCTACCTCAAGTTCACGCGCGAATTCAACGAGAAGTTCCCCGGCTTCGAAACCGACGTGCACGGCCTGGTCAAGGACCGGCAGAACGGCTACACGCGCTATTACGTCGATTGCGTGGCGTAGAGACTACGCGGCCCGATCGCATGAAGCGAGCGCGGTAGCGACGCGGCGGACGCGCCCCTGATCAACCCGCCCCCTATCCGCCGGGCAGTCTGGAAGCCATGATGGGTCAGGCGCATGGCTTTTCCACCGGCACAGCGCACCGGCGCCTTGTCGAAGTGTCCAAGTGCTTGGCCGAAGCCGCCCAGCCGCCGATCATGCAACGTCAAATCATCCTGATGACTGTGGCTCCACTGGCATGGAAGCCAGCGGCCTGCGAGCACCACACCTCGTCCCAAGCGATGCATCGAGGCGAACGGACGGATGCCGGTTCGGCTTCGCGCCTTGGCGCATTCGACTCGTCGCATCTTGCCTTGCCCCCGCGGAACCGATAGACTTTCGCTTTTTATCGGGGCGCCATCGCGTGGCCCCGGAAACCTTCCCGCCCTTGCCATACCGCGAACGCACGTGGATGGCCTCAGCCCACAAGGAGCTTCAATGCGTCATTACGAGATCGTTTTCATCGTGCATCCCGACCAGAGCGAGCAGGTGCCAGCCATGGTCGAGCGCTACAAGGCGCTGATCGCGGCCAGAAACGGCCGCATCCACCGTCTGGAAGACTGGGGCCGCCTGCAACTGGCCTATACCATCCAGAAGATGCACAAGGCCCACTACGTGCTGATGAACATCGAGTGCGACCAGGAAACCCTGGACGAACTGGAGCACGGCTTCCGCTTCAACGACGCCATCCTGCGCCACCTGACGCTGGTGCGCGACGAGGCGATCACCACGCCGTCGCCGATGATGAAGGGCGAGAAGGCGCGCAACCTGCTGGCGCCGCAGGCGGGCGAGGCGGCGGCCGAAGCCGCCGCTTGAACCGCTTCGAGCTGACGGGCGAGCTGCTGGCCAGTACCGGCGCGCGTCGCACCCCTTCCGGTCTGGCGACCATGCGCCTGCAGCTGCGTCATCGCTCCACCCGCACCGAGGCGGCGCATGACCGCACGGTGGAACTGGAGACCGAGCTGGTGGCGTTCGGCGCCGTCGCCGAGGCGCTCGCCGACGCGGGTATCGGCAGCAGGCTGCATCTGGCCGGTTTCATCGACCGCAAGGGCGCGCGCGACCCCCGTCTCGAACTGCATGTAACCGAATTCGACATCCTGGCTCCGGCTGCGCCGGACCACATGAATTGAAGGAGTAATGGCCATGGCGTTCATCAAACGCAAACCCCGTCCCAAGAACCCCAACGGCGCGGCGCTGTTCCGCCGCCGCAAGTTCTGCCGCTTCACCGCCGAGAAGGTCAAGGAAGTGGATTACAAGGACGTCGAAGTCCTGAAGGACTTCATCAACGAGCTGGGCAAGATCATCCCTGCCCGCATCACCGGCACCAAGGCCCGCTACCAGCGCCAGTTGTCCACCGCGATCGCGCGCGCGCGCTTCCTGGCCCTGTTGCCCTACACCGACAAGCACAACGGCTGAGCGGGAGACGGAACATGGAAATCATCCTGATGGACAAGGTCGGCAACCTGGGCAACCTCGGCGACGTGGTCAAGGTGAAGGACGGCTACGCGCGCAACTTTCTGATCCCGCAGGGCATGGCCAAGCGCGCCACCAAGAGCAACATCGCCGCCTTCGAAGCGCGCAAGGCCGAGCTGGAGAAGATCGCCGCCGACAAGCTGGCCGCCGCGCAGGCGCGCGCCGAGAAGCTGGCCGGCTATACCGTGCAGATTCGCCAGAAGGCCGGCGTCGACGGCCGGCTGTTCGGCTCGGTGACCAACGCCGACATCGCCGAAGCGCTGGTGGCGCAGGGCTTCGAAGTGGCCAAGGCGGAAATCCGCTTGCCGGACGGCCCGTTCAAGGCGATCGGCGATTATTCCGTCACGCTGGCGCTGCATACCGACGTGACCACGGAAATCACCGTGGCGGTGCTTGGCGAGAGCTGATCCCGGGCTCGTCCGCCGCCAAGCGAGGGCCGCCGATGCGGCCCTCGTCGTTTACGGTGAGCCGGCATTTCGCGTTAAGCTCGTGCGGCAGCCCCGCGAACGCCCGACACCTGCCCCGCCATGCCCGCCACCGAATTCGACCCCGCCAGCCAACCCGTCACGCCCGCCGTGGTGCGGGCCAGCCGACGCCTCACCCCCGCCGATACCGCGGAAGTGCGGCAGATCGTGCTGTTCGTCGATGCGCCGGCCGGCGCCTTTCCCTCCGCGCACACCGTCGGCGTGCTGGTGCCCGGCCCGCATCCGTTCGGCAACCGCGCGCATCACCGCTACTACACCATCGCCGACGCGCGCGCGTGTGCCGACGGCGTCGAACTGGAACTGCTGGTGCGCCGCTGCTTCTACGTGGACGAGGTATCGGGGGAGGAATACCCCGGCATCGCCTCCAACTTCCTGTGCGACGCGGCGGTGGGCGACCCGGTCACGCTGACCGGCCCCTACCCCGGTGCTTTCCGCGTGCCGGAGAACCCGTATGACAACCTGCTGATGCTCGGCACCGGTACCGGCATTGCCCCGTTCCGCGCCTTTCTGCGCCGCATCTACGAGCAACACGGTGAGTGGCATGGCAAGGTGCGCCTGTATTACGGCGCCCGCCACGGCACCGAGTTGTTGTACATGAACGATCTGAACGACGACCTGGCCAATTACTACGATCAGGCGACGTTTCGCGCCATCCGGGCGCTGCGCGCCAGCGCCTTCGACGACGAGGCGGACGCGCTGCGCGACAGCCTGCGCGACCACGCCGCCGAGGTGTGGGACCTGATCTGCACGCCCACCACCCATGTCTACCTGGCCGGGATGCGCAAGATCGCCGACGCATTCGAGGCCAGCATGCGCGAGCTGGCCGGCGGCGAGGCCAACTGGCGGGCCATCCGGCGCGAGCTGGTCGAGCAGGGGCGCTGGTCCGAACTGACCTACATCTGACGCAGCGGCTCGGGGACACCCGCCGATCACACCCCTGGCGGCTTACAATGTCGCGTTTGCCGTTAGACCCCGCCATGTCCCCGACACCGCCGCCCCCGTTCGACAGCGAGCTCGCCGCGCTGAAACTGCCGCCGCACTCGGTGGAAGCCGAGCAATCCGTGCTGGGCGGGCTGATGCTGGAGAATGCCGCCTGGGAGCGGGTGGCCGACCTGATCAACGAACAGGACTTCTACCGCGCCGACCACCGCGCCATCTGGCGCCAGATCACCCGCCTGATCGACGCCAACAAGCCGGCCGACGTGGTCACCGTCGCCGAGGCGCTGGAGTCGCACGATCAGCTCGACGAGGTGGGCGGACTGGCCTACCTGGCCACACTGGCGCAGAACACGCCATCGGCCGCCAACATCCGGCGCTATGCCGAAATCGTGCGCGAACGCGCGGTGCTGCGCAAACTGGTCGAGGTCGGCGCGGAAATCTCCGATTCCGCGCTCAATCCCGCCGGCCGCGCCGCCGCCGACATCCTCGACCAGGCGGAAGCCAAGGTGTTCGAGATCAAGGAGGCCGGCGCCAAGACCACCCAGGGTTTCCGGCCGGTGCAGCCGTTGCTGATGGAAGTGGTCACGCGCATCGACGAACTGTACAACCGCGACAATCCCAGCGAGGTCACCGGCGTGCCCACCGGTTTCACCGATCTCGATGCCAAGACCTCGGGCCTGCAGCCCGGCGACCTGATCATCGTCGCCGGCC
>CAYTRH010000219.1:0-4273 GCA_964440155.1 uncultured Thiobacillus sp.
GGGCGGCGGCCCGGCGTTGGGCTTCGATGGTGTGCAGGGGACGGCGCGCGCGCACGTAGAAGCCGGAACGCGCGCGCGCCTCGACGTGGCCTTCGTCTTCCAGCCTGCGGTAGGCGGCGACCACGGTGGCCACGCTCACGCCGCGCTGGCGCGCCACGCTGCGCACGCCGGGCAGGCGGGTGCCGGGGGCGTAGTGGCCTTCGGCGATGCGTTGCGCCAGCTCGGCGGCGACGGTCTGGTAAAGCGGCGTCATGGCGGTTCCTGTCGATACAGTCGGTGCGATTTTGTAGCAACACAGATTTCCAGCTATCTAATCTGTACCGGATCAATTTATCAATTCTGAATCTGTATTGATAGCACCGCGGTGGCTACAGTGGCAACAAGACACCCCTTTCCGATGGTGTTGCCGCCCGACAGGAACGCCCATGCCGAACCCGACCCCCGACGCCGCCCGTGCCTTTGCCCAAGACTGGATCGCCGCCTGGAACGCGCGCGATCTCGATGCGGTGCTGGCGCACTACCACGAAGACTGCACCTTTGTGTCGCCCTTCGTCGTCCGGTTCGCCGGTGAACCCAGCGGCAGCCTGGCCGGCAAGGCCCGCCTGCGGGCCTACTGGATAACGGCGCTGGCCGCGCTGCCCACCCTGCATTTCGAGCTGGTCGACGTGCTGACGGGCGTGGACTGCCTCACGATCCTGTATCGCGGCCACCGCGGCCTGGCGGCGGAAGTGTGCGAGCTGGGCGCGGATGGCAAGGTGCGGCGCGGACTCGCGCTTTACGCAGAAGCGGGGCAATCGTGAGGGCCGCGCTGACCATATTGCCGGACGCGCCGTTTGCCGCTGGCCCGCTGTCGGCGTTGGCGGCCTACGCTGTGGCGGTATCCGTCGCGGCGGGCCCGCACACGTGGGCTACGCTGCCGTCCGGCATCAGGTCCGGCCTGCACCGCTGCGGCGGGCACCTGCTTGGCCTGATGTGGGGTACCTATCTCGTGATCTGTCTCGTCGGCGTGCTGCTGGGCGGGCTGTTCATGGCCGCGCCCGGCGCACAGGCCGTGCTCCGGGTCGCCGCCGGCTTCGTTCTGCTGTGGGCGGCACGCTGGCTTTGGCGCAACGGCGTGCCGCCGGTGGCGCAGCCCCGGTGCACCCTCCGCTTCGGCGAAGCGGTGTTGTTCCAGCTGGGCAATCCCCTGGCCTGGCTGATGGCCGCCGGCGTGATCGTGGGCTTTGTGCCCGCGGGCGCGCTTTACCTCGAACACATGCTGGCGATGGCTTTGCTGTTCTGTCTCGCGGCATTGCCGGGGGTCGCCCTGTGGGCGCTCGCCGCCGGCGCATTGCAAAGACGGATGCGCGGATCGCCGCGCCTGCGGCGCGGCATGGCGCTCATTGCCGCCAGTGCATCCGTGCTGTTCTGGGCATGAAGCATGCCGCACGCTGCGTCTGCAAAACGCATACGGCGCATGGCCGACGGCGCGATCGATTTCGGCTATTATGCGCGACGGGCGAAGCGACTGCGGGCGCATGCCATGCGTGTCTGGTTCGCGCGACTGGCCGTGCTGTTCCGTCCCGGCGCGAAACCGCGCGGCAGGCGCGATTGACGCATTCCGGCGCGCCTTTCGCAGCCAGGCCGCAGACGCTTGTCGATTCGATGGAAGAGGAAGCCGCATGGTCATGAAACCGTCCTTACCGGACTCCCCGCAGCGCCAGCCTGCCGGCAATCTGCCGGCAAATGCCGCGACGGAAACGCAATACCCGACCGCCATTTCGCGGCTGCCCGGATTTCGCCTTGCCGCTAGCGACAAGACTCCCGTGCAGTTCGAGATGCGCGGCGAGATGGCAGCGGGGAGATAGCGCATGCCGAATGCCATGCTGCTGCCTTGCGCTGCCCTGGTTGCGTTGACCGCGCTGGTCTGGCTGCGCGCCGTCCACGAGCGCGTGACGGAATGTCGCGCACGCGGCATTGCCCCGCAGGCCCTGGCCTCATCCCGGGAAGCCGCGCGGATGCTGAAGCACACCCAGGCTGCCGACAACCTGTCCAACCTGTTCGAGTTGCCCGTGCTGTTCTATGTGCTGTGCCTTGCGCTGGCGGCAACCGGTCTGGGCACGCCGGGCGACATCGCTGCGGCGTGGGGGTTTGTCGTGCTGCGCGCTGTGCATAGCCTGATCCACGTCACCTACAATCGGGTGACACACCGCTTCATCGCCTGGATGCTCGGCGCGGCCTGGCTGTTCGGGATGTGGGGCGCATTCGCTTTCAGGCTTGCGGGCCGATGAGCGCGTCGATGCGTCATTTCGGCCGAGAAGGAGATTCCATGTCGGACAAAGTTTTTCCTGTGGCGATCATCGCCGCGGACGCCCCGTTGCGCACGCGCGCGACGCTATACCCGGAACCGGTCGCCGCCATGCTGGCCGCGCGCCTGGCGGGCCGGCACAAACGCCCGTTGGGCGACCTGTTCGGCTTCGTGAATTTCGGCGTCAACCTCACCCGGCTGGAACCGGGCGCGGTTTCCTCGCTGCGGCACGCGCATGCCAGGCAGGACGAATTCGTGTTCATCCTGGAAGGTTGTCCGACCTTGTTCACCAACGATGGGCCGATGCGCCTATCTCCGGGCATGTGCGCCGGTTTCCGCGCGGGCACGGGCAACGCGCACACGCTCGTCAACGAAACCGGACAGGACGTGGTCTATCTCGAAATAGGCGACCGCACGCCGGGGGATGTCGTCACCTACCCGGACGACGATTTGTGCGCGCAGTTCAACGACGGCGAGTGGACCTTCAGCCACAAGGACGGCACGCCCTATTGATTTCTGGTCGCGCTCACTGACATGGAGATGGGTGTTCCCGTCATTCAAGCCGGCTTGAGCGCTGCTGCGATGGCGCTGACCTTCGTCGCCTTCGTGCCGTATTTCCGTTCCGTTTTTTCCGGTACGACGCGGCCGCATGTGTTTTCGTGGCTGGTGTGGGGCAGCAACACGAGTGTGGCGTTTGTTGCCACGCTCAGCGCCGGCGGCGGCGCGGGGGCCTGGGCGGTGGGGTTTTCCGCGGCAATTACGCTGGCGGTGGCGGCGCTGGCCTGGACGCGTCGCGCGGACGTATCCATCACGCGCACGGACTGGCTGTTTTTTCTGGCAGGGCTGGCGGCGATTCCGGTGTGGTTTGTGGCGAGCGATCCACTGTGGGCGATAGCGCTGGTGACGGCGGTGGAGCTGCTGGGCTTTGGGCCGACAATGCGCAAATCCTGGCACCAGCCGTGGAGCGAGCCGGTGAGCTTTCTGGCGATTCTGGCCGTGCGCAACGCGCTGGTGATTGCGGCACTGGAACAGCGCAGCCTCGCCACGATGCTGTTTCCTGCGGCCATGGCCGGTGCCTGCATCCTGTTGATCGGCATACTGGTGGTGCGCAGACAGTCCTTGCCGCCGCCCGCGCGGCCGGCGCGCGTTTAGCGGTTTCGACGTGCGCCGGTGACAGCGATGCGGCGCGGACCGGCAGGCATTGCAAGCTGGTGCGCGCGGTTAATCCGCTGCTTCGCTCCCCGGGCGCGCCTGCGCAAGCTCGGCGGCGCGCACCACGGCGCGCGCCTTGTTGAGGGTTTCCAGCCATGCGTTTTCGGGCACCGAATCGGCGACGATGCCGGCGCCGGCCTGGGCGTAGAGCATGCCGTCCTTGACGACGGCGGTGCGGATGGCGATGGCCAGATCCATGTCGCCGGTGAAGCCGAGATAACCGACGGCGCCGGCGTAGACGCCGCGTTTCGCGGGTTCGAGTTCGTCGATGATTTCCATGGCGCGCACCTTGGGTGCGCCGGACACGGTGCCGGCGGGGAAGCTGGCGCGCAGCACGTCGATGGCGGACAGATTCGGCTTGAGCTTGCCTTCGACGTTGGAGACGATGTGCATGACGTGCGAATAGCGCTCGATGCTCATGTTTTCGGTAACGCGCACTGAGCCGGTGACGGCGACACGGCCCGTGTCGTTGCGCCCCAGGTCGAGCAGTTGCAGGTGCTCGGCGCATTCCTTGGGATCGCTGAGCAGTTCCTCGGCCAGACGCTGGTCGTCCTCGCGCGTCGCGCCGCGTGGGCGGGTGCCGGCAATCGGGCGGAGCGTGACGGTTTCGCCTTCCAGCCGCACCAGGATTTCGGGCGACGAGCCAACGACGTGGAAACCGCCAAAGTCGTAATAGAACATGTAGGGCGACGGGTTCAGGCTGCGCAGCGCGCGGTACAGCGACAGCGGGCTTGCCTGGAACGGACGCGCCATGCGCTGGGAAAGCACCACCTG
>CAYTRH010000220.1:0-4257 GCA_964440155.1 uncultured Thiobacillus sp.
GACCTCGCGTACCGGCACTGCCGCCGGGGCTGACATGCCCGGGTTGCCCTGCTGCTGCGCCGGTGCCGCCTGGCCGGCGGATGTCGCCGCGCGGGCCGGCTGGTCGACCTTCGCTGCCCGGGCGTCGTCTCCCCCCGCGGCACGCTCCACGCTCTCCGGTACACCCGCCGGTCCTGGCGAAGCCGCATGGTGCAGCGCTTCCACATCCGGCTCCGGCGTTTCCGCCGCCTGGATCGCCTCACGCGCTTCGTCGGCCTGCCCCGCCTCGCCGGTCAACTGGATGCGCGTCTCGGTACGCCGCCGGCTGGCCTCGGTGCGCACCGCCTCGCCCAGCATGACGTCGTCGCGCCGGTGCGAGAACATCTTCTCCGCCTCCTTGCGGAAGCGCCGCTCCTGCAACAGGTTGTAGATGACGATCAGTGCGATCAGGGTGACGCCGACGATGGCCAGCACGATCTGCAGCGTAGTCATCATGATCGATTCCCGGTTAGACCGCCGACGGACATGGCGCCGCGCCGCCCGATGGCATGAAACGGCGATCCGCCGGCCGACCGGTCGGATGATGCCCCTGGTTGATGACGCCGATCATGGCTGCCTGACCTCCTCGGTGGGAGCACGCGGAGCCGGCTCCATGACGTGAAAGAACACTTCGTTGACCCGCACCATGCCCAGTTCGAAACGCGCGCGTTCGTCGAGCGCGTCGTAGCCGGTGTGCAGGTCGCGCGCTTCGGCGGCGAGCTGGCTGTTGCGCGCTTCCAGCGCCTGGTTGGCGGCGCGCTGCGCGGCGATCTCGCGCTCCAGCTCGTGCACGCGCAACCAGCTCCCCTTGCCCAGCCAGAGCGGGTATTGCAGCAACGCGATCAGCACCACCAGCGTCCAGGCCAGGCCGCGCATGTCATCTCGGTTGGTAGTAGGCTTCCTTGCCGGGATAACGCGCGCGTTCGGCGAGTTCCTCCTCGATGCGCAGAAGCTGGTTGTACTTGGCGATACGATCGGAACGCGACAGCGAGCCGGTCTTGATCTGCAAGGCATTGCTGGCCACGGCCAAGTCGGCGATGAAGGCATCCTCGGTCTCGCCCGAGCGGTGCGAGATCACCGAGCGATAGCCGGCGCGTTTGGCGGTCTCGATGGCATCGAAGGTCTCGGACAGCGTGCCGATCTGGTTGACCTTGATCAGGATGGCGTTGGCGATACCGCGGGCGATGCCCTCGCGCAGGATGCGCGTATTGGTGACGAAGATGTCGTCGCCGACGATCTGGATGCGCTTGCCCAGACGCTCGGTGTGCAGTGCCCAGCCGTCCCAGTCACCTTCGGCCATGCCGTCCTCGATGCTGACGATGGGATACTTGTCCACCCAGGCGGCGAGATAGTCGGTGAACTCGGCCGAGGTGAGCTTGAGCCCCTCGGACGCCAGCACGTAACGGCCTTCGTGATAGAACTCGGACGCGGCGCAGTCCAGACCGATCATCACCTCCTTGCCCGGCGTGTAGCCGGCGGCGCCGATGGCGTCGACGATGAACTTGAGCGCTTCCTCGTTGGACTTGAAGTTCGGCGCGAAGCCGCCCTCGTCACCGACGCCGGTGGGATGCCCGGCCTTGTCCAGCAATTTCTTCAGCGCGTGGAACACTTCGGCGCCGCAGCGCAGCGCGTCGCGGAAGCTGGGCAGGCCGGCAGGGATGATCATGAACTCCTGCATGTCCACGCTGTTGTTGGCATGCGCGCCGCCATTGACGATGTTCATCATCGGCACCGGCAGGTGCATGGGCCCGGCACCGCCCAGATAACGGTACAGCGGCAGGCCGGCGTCTTCGGCGGCGGCGCGGGCGCAGGCCAGCGACACCGCCAGCATGGCGTTGGCGCCCAGTCGCGACTTGTTGTCGGTGCCATCCAGGTCGATCAAGGTCTGATCGATCAGGTGCTGCTCCTCCACGTCCAGACCGAGCACGGCCTCGGCGATTTCGGTGTTGACGTTCTCCACCGCCTTGAGCACGCCCTTGCCCTGGTAGCGCGCCTTGTCGCCGTCACGCAGTTCGATCGCCTCGCGGCTGCCGGTGGATGCGCCGCTGGGTACGGCGGCGCGACCGAGCACGCCGGATTCGAGCAGCACGTCGGCTTCGATGGTGGGGTTGCCGCGCGAGTCGAGGATTTCGCGGGCGATGACGTCAACGATGGCACTCATTGGTTTTCCTTGTCAGATCTCAGGCTCGATGGATTGGCTGTTTACCATCCGGTTCATAAACGGGCTTCGATAAAGCCCTTCTGCTTCACCAGGGCATCGATGTCCCTGAGCGTTTCCAGCAATTCGCGCATCAGGTGCAGCGGCCACGCGTTGGGACCATCCGACAGCGCCTTGGCGGGATCGGGGTGGGTCTCGGCGAACAGGCCGGCGATGCCTGCCGCCACCGCGGCGCGCGCCAGCACCGGCACGAACTCGCGCTGGCCGCCGGAGCGGTCGCCCTGGCCGCCGGGCTGCTGCACCGAATGCGTGGCATCGAACACCACCGGGCAACCCGTTTCGCGCATGATGGCCAGACCGCGCATGTCCGAGACCAGCGTGTTGTAACCGAACGACACCCCGCGCTCGCACACCATGATGGTGTCGGCGCCGCCGTTGGCGGCCTTGGCCTTGGCCACCACGTTCTTCATGTCGCCCGGTGCCAGGAACTGCCCTTTCTTGATGTTGACCGGCTTGCCGGTGGCTGCCACGGCCTGGATGAAATCGGTCTGCCGGCACAGGAAGGCCGGCGTCTGCAGCACGTCGGCCACAGCCGCCACGGCAGGAATCTCCTCGACCGTATGCACGTCGGTGATCACCGGCACCCCGATCTGGCGCCTGACCTCGGCCAGGATGCGCAGCCCCTCGTCCATGCCCAGACCACGGAACGACTGGCCGGAGGAACGGTTGGCCTTGTCGTAGGACGATTTGTAGATGAACGGCACGCCGACCTCGGCGCACAGTTCCTTTAACCGTCCGGCGGTATCCAGGGCCATGGCCTCCGATTCGATCACGCAGGGTCCGGCGATCAGGAACAACGGCCGGTCGATGCCGACTTCGAAACCACACAGCTTCATGTCACGAGCTCCTGCGTCGCCGGAGCGTTCTGGTTCGCGCGGTAGGCCAGCGCGGCTTCGACGAACGCCTTGAACAGCGGATGGCCGTCGCGCGGGTTGGAGGTGAACTCGGGATGGAACTGGCAGCCGACGAACCAAGGATGGATCTCGCGCGGCAGTTCCACCATCTCGCACAAATCGGTGCCCGGCGCATGACCGGACACCACCAGGCCGGCGGCCTCCAGCCGGCCGCGCAGTGCATTGTTGACTTCGTAACGGTGGCGGTGACGCTCGACGATCTGGTCGCGGCCATAGATGTCGCGCGCCAGCGAACCCGCGCGCAGCTGGCAGACCTGACCGCCCAGGCGCATGGTGCCTCCCAGGTCGGAATGGGCGTCGCGGCGCTCGACGTGGCCGTCGGCCGCGCGCCATTCGGTGATCAGGCCGATCACCGGATAAGGCGTATCGGCATCGAATTCGGTGGAGTGGGCGCCGGCCATGCCGGCGACGTTGCGCGCATATTCCACCACCGCCAGTTGCATGCCCAGACAGATGCCCAGATAGGGAATGCGCCGTTCACGCGCGTAGCGGATGGCGCATATCTTGCCCTCGGTGCCGCGTCGGCCGAAGCCGCCGGGCACCAGGATCGCGTCCATCGCCGCCAGCGCGCCGCAGCCGTCGCACTCCAACGTCTCCGAGTCGATGTAATGGATGTTGATGCGGCTGCGCGTATGGATGCCCGCGTGGGTGATCGCCTCGGACAGCGACTTGTACGATTCGGTCAGATCGACGTACTTGCCGACGAAGGCGATGTCCAGTTGGTGCTCGGGATGCTCCAGTGCCTCGATCAGGCGCTTCCACACCGAAAGATCGGCCGCGCGCGCCAGCAGCCCGAGCTTGTGACAGACGATCTCGTCCAGCATCTGGTCATGCAGCATGCCCGGAATACGGTAGATGGAACTGGCATCCAGCGCCTCGATCACCGCTTCCGGCATGACGTTGCAGAACAGCGCGATCTTGCGCCGTTCCTCCGCCGGTATCGGCCGGTCGGCACGGCACAGCAGTACGTCGGGCTGAATACCGATCTCGCGCAATTCCTTGACCGAGTGTTGCGTCGGCTTGGTCTTCAGTTCACCCGCGGTGGGAATGTACGGCAGCAGCGTCAGATGGATGAAACAGGTGCCGGTCTTGCCCTCCTCGATGCCC
>CAYTRH010000221.1:0-4230 GCA_964440155.1 uncultured Thiobacillus sp.
AGCCGCGCGCAACCAGCGCACGGTAGGCGTCGATATGGGCGTCGATCATCCGCGCATCGTGTTGTCCCTGGCGCTGCCGGGCCTGCGCTGCCGCGAGCGCGGCGCGCTGCGATTCCACGCTGGCGCGCGCTCGCGCATCTTGTTGCAGGCTCCAGACGACGCCGGCTACCGCAGCGATCGACACCGTCAGCAGCAGGATCAGCGGGGCGCGCAATGCGCTCAATGGCGGCAGGGTCATGGCTGGTCCGCCTCGATGCTTAATTTGAACCGGGTCGCATCCGGCTGCGCTTCGTTGAGGGTTTCGCCGCGCAGGGTGGCGGTGGGCGCCGTGTCGACCGGGCTTTTCCGTTTTTCCGCGCTCCGGATGCCGGGCTGGGCCGCGAGGCTGGCGACGAAACTGTCGATGCGGGCCATTGCCGCCCGGAAATTGCCGTCGAACCGGGCGAGCCGCGCCTCCAGATCGATGCCGGCGCGGCCCGCGCCGGTCGCATCGAAACTGAGCGAGAGCAGGACAATATCGGGGTGGCTGGCCAGCGCCTGGCTCAATGGCTGGTAGAGGGCGGCAATATCGAAGGGCTGGCGTTGCAGCCGGTCCGCCAGATCGAGGGTGCGGGCCAGATCGCCCGGGCGGGTTGCCAGCGCGGGGAAGCGCTGCACGACTGCGGCATGGGCCAGGTCTGTACGGCGGACCTGGGCTTCGATGCGCGCGGCTTCATCGCGATGGCTGTGAGATTGCAGCCACAGCGCGCCCGTCAGGGCAAGCCCGGCAAAGGCGATGCTGCCAGCCGCCATGTGCAGTCCGCGCCGCCAGCTGAACAGGGTGTGGGCCCGGAGCAATTCGGGCGGCGCCAGGTTCAGCAGCAGGGGTTCGCCTGCCTGCGCAGCCAGTGGCGCAAGCTCGGGCGTGGCGGCGAGAAAGTCGTCCGGTATCCGCAAGGCGGCGGCGAGCGCCGGCAGATCGACCAGCCGCGTGCTGAACGCCGGGTCAGCGTTGAGCGGTGCCTGGGCGCTGTCGAGCTGGCCGGCGGGATCGACCAGCACCACGTGCAGCCGCGCTTCGCGCGGCAGGATGCGCTGGCCGGTGAGGTAGAGCTGGGTCTTGGCGATTTCGTCCGCCGAGTTGCCGGTGGCCGGGGCGGCGGTTTCTCCGCCGATCAGCCGGGAAAACCGCAACAGGCCGTTCTGGTAGTAGGACAGGCGCAGGCGCTGGTTGAGCCGGTAGGCGAGGAGCACGTGGGGCTCCTGGATGCGCAGGGCAACCAGCAGATGCTGGTAGGCGAGCGCCAGGGGGACGATGCCGGCGAGCGGCACGCGCGCGGCGTCGAGCGCGGACAGCCAGGGCGTGAGCCAGTCGGCATCGGTGAGGGCGGCAAAGAGATAGCGGTCGTCGCGTCGTCCGCTGCTCTCGCGGCCCTGCCGCCAGGCGCCGGTGAAACGGGCGTTGCGGAACACCTGCCTGAGCTTGCGGGCGAGCAGTTCCTCGCGTGCGCGGCCTTGCACGTGCGGCAGGATTTCGCTGCGGTAATCCTCGTCGACCGTGTCGACCACGAGCCGGGTGGGCAACTGGGCATGGCGCGTCAGCAGGGCGCGAAAAGCGGCCAGCCCCTCGGTCGTGGGCAGGTATTCGCCCAGCCAGTGCATGCGGCCGGGGCGCCAGTCGAGCACGCCGATCTGGCGGGGGGTGGCGAGGAGGATCAGGCGGCGGTCGAACATGGCCCGGATCACAGCGGCAGGTTGCCGATCAGGTCGTACACCGGCAACAACACGGAGACGAGGATGACGCCGAGTATGAGGCCCAGCACCGCGGTCAGCAGCGGTTCGAGCACGCGCAGGCCGTTCTCGATGGAATCGAGCACTTCGCGGTTGTAGAAAAAAGTGACGTTGTCGAGCGCCTCGTCGAGCGCGCCGGTGGTTTCGCCCACGCGCAGCATGCGGATCACCAGCGGCGGAAACAGCGCGAGCGACTGGAAACTCTCGGACAGGCCGCGGCCGTCGGCAATCTGCTGCGCCGCACGGCGGATGCCGTCGGCGATGACGCGGTTGCCGGCGACCATTTCGCCGGCACGCAAGGCGTCGAGCACCGTCACGCCCGAGCGGTACATCATCGCCAGCGTATTGGTGAAGCGCGACAGCACGATCTTCTGCAGGATCGGGCCGATGATGGGCAGGCGCAATTGTGTACGGTCCCACCACACCTTGCCGGCTTCGGTACGCCGCGCCCACAGCGGCAGGCCGATGCCGGCCAGCACCAGCAGCGCAAGGCCGATCAGCCAGTAGGAACGCAGGGCGTTCGATACCGCCATCAGGATCAGCGTCGGCAGCGGCAGCGCCACGCCCATCGTCTGCACCAGTTGCAGCACCTGCGGCACCAGATAGATCATCAGGAAGAGAATTGCGATGCCCACCACGACCAGCACCATGGCCGGATAGATCATCAGGCGGCGGGCCTTGGCCGAAACTTCATCCTGCCACTTGAGCGATTCGGCGAGGCGTTCGAATACCGTATCGAGCAGGCCCGTCTGCTCCCCCGCTTTCACACTGTGCACGAACACCGCGCCAAACACGGCAGGATGCGCCGAAAGCGCCTGCGACAGCACCTTGCCGCCTTCCAGGTCTTCCAGCAGCGCGGTCAGGATGTCGCGGAAACCGCGCTTGTCCATGCTGTCGCGCAGATCGCGCAGGCCTTCCAGCAGCGGGATGCCGGCGCGGGTGATGTAGCGCATGTGGATGCAGAAGGTGACGAGGTCGCGCCGCGTGACGCGCTCGCGGCCGCTGGGCGCGTACTGGCGCGACAGTTCGTTCAAGGTGACGAGATCGAGCCCCATGCGCTTGAGGCGAAGTTCGAGGTCGACGTCGTTGACCGCCGACAGCGTGCCCCGGACAGTGCGTCCGGTCTGGTCGATGGCGCGATAGTCGAAGAAGGGCATGGGGGTCAGCGGGCAGCGGGCAGCGGACAGCGGGCAGCGGACAGCAGACAGCGGACAGGGGACAGCGGACAGCGGACAGCGGGCGCCCACCCTGTCCGCTGTCTGCTGTCCGCTGTCCCCTGATTCATACCCGCCCCGTCAAATCCACCACGCGCGCGACTTCTGCCAGCGAGGTGACGCCGTCTTTCACCCGCGCAATGCCATCTTCGGCAAGCGGACGGTAGCCAAGCTCGGAGGCGGCACGGCGGATGTCGTGCAGCGGCGCGTGGTTGGCGACGAGTTCGTCGAGCGTCGGTTCCATGCGCAGCAGTTCGATCAGCGCGAGCCGGCCGCGATAGCCCTTGTGGTTGCACGCCGGACAGCCCACGGCGCGGTAAACCGGCGCGTCGCCGCTTTGCCAGCCGAGGATGCGCGCTTCGTCCTCGTCTGGGGTGTAGGCCTCGCGGCAGTGCGGGCACAGCTTCCTCACCAGGCGCTGGGCGACGACGCCGATGATGTTGCCGGCGAGGATGCCGGGCGTAATGCCGATGTCCATCAGGCGCGGGAACACGCCGAGCGCGGAATTGGTGTGCAGCGTCGTGAACACCTGGTGGCCGGTCATCGCGGCGCGGAAGGCCATTTCGGCGGTGTCGCGGTCGCGGATCTCGCCGACCAGGATGATGTCCGGGTCCTGGCGCATGATGGAGCGGATGCCGTTGGCGAAGTCGAGCTTCAGGGTTTCGTTGACCGAGCTCTGGCGCATGAGCGTGACCGGATACTCGACCGGGTCTTCCAGCGTCATGATGTTCACCGTCTCGTTGTTCAGATGCGAGAGCATCGAGTACAGCGTGGTGGTCTTGCCGGAACCAGTCGGGCCGGTGACGACGAGGATGCCTTCCGGTCGCGCCATCATCAATTGGAGTTCGCGCAGGGCGTCGCTGGTGAAGCCCATCTGCTCCAGCGGCATGATGGACTTCTCGCGGTCGAGGATGCGCAGCACCAGGTTCTCGCCGTGGATGCCCGGCTGGCTGGAGACGCGGAAATCGATCGGGCGGCCGTTGAGCGTCAGCGACATGCGGCCGTCCTGCGGCGCGCGCGTCTCGGCGATGTTCATCCCCGACAGCACCTTCAGGCGCACCAGGATGCCGGGCCAGTAGGTTTTGTGCAGGCTGCGGATCTGCTCCAGCACGCCGTCGATGCGGTAGCGGATGCGCAGGAAGGCGTGCTCGGGCTCGAAGTGGATGTCGGACGATTCGCGCTTCACCGCGTCGGTGAGCAGCGCGCCGACCAGCCGCACCACCGGCTGGGTGTATTCCTCGGTTTC
>CAYTRH010000222.1:0-4217 GCA_964440155.1 uncultured Thiobacillus sp.
CGGGAAACGCCTGCAGCAGGATCTTGCGCGCGATGGCGCCGGCGGCGACGCGCACCGCCGTCTCGCGCGCGGACGAGCGGCCGCCGCCGCGGTAATCGCGGAAACCGTATTTCTGCGTATAGGTGTAATCGGCGTGGCCGGGGCGGAAGGTCGCGGCGATGTTGCCGTAGTCCTTGCTGCGCTGATCCTCGTTGCGGATCAGCAGCGCGATCGGCGTGCCCGTGGTGCGTCCCTCGAACACGCCGGACAGGATCTCCACGCTGTCCGACTCGCGCCGCTGCGTGACGTGACGCGAGGTGCCGGGCTTGCGCCGGTCGAGATCGGCCTGGATGTCCGCCGCGCTCAGCTCCAGGCCGGGCGGGCAGCCATCGACCACACAACCGATCGCGGGACCATGCGATTCGCCGAAGGAGGTGACGGTGAAATTTTGGCCGATGCTGTTGCCGGACATGGGTGATGGGCGGAGCTGCTGAACCGTCGCATTATCCTTGATTCCCGGCCTGAACGCGCCTGGCATGCCGCGACCGGCCGGTGGCGCCATAAAAACCTTGGATTGTCCATCGCCCGCGCGTTGGCTTACGCTTGCCGACGACATGCACACCCTGGTCACCATGAACCCGCCTCTCACCTCGCGCTTCCTGCTCGCCACGCTGCTCGGCGTCCTCAGCCCGCTGGTTCACGCCGGCCCCGAGGATCAAGGCCAGCGTCTGGCCTACACCTGTACCGCCTGTCATGGCCAGCACGGCCAGAAGACGGCGCCCGGCATGCCGGCCATCGGTGGGCGCGACGCTCATGAGCTGCTCGCGGCGATGGCACGCTTCCGCACTGGCCAGCGTTGGCACCCGGCCATGAACGTGATGATGCTGTCGCTCGACGAAGCCGCCATGGTGGACATCGCCGAATATTTTGCGGGTGTCGATCCGGCCTTGCTGCTCCGCCCCGGTCCCTACGGCGTGGCGCGCTGACCGTTCCAGTCGCAACTTTGCGGCGCACGCTTGGGCAGCCGCCGCGCAGTATTGAAAATCTCAATACAGACCATTGAAATTGACCGGCCCCGGTGCAGGCTCGATAATCCCCGCGCTTTGACGAACACGACGGTTCCGCGTATCGCTCCCGCCCAGCCGGGCGCCACTGACGTGCGATTCCCCGAACCCAGCGGAGATACCTGCTCATGCCTCACTCCCAGCCGGACATCGATCCCCAGGAAACCCGCGAGTGGCTGGATGCCCTCGCCGCCGTCATCGAGGCGGAAGGTCCGGAGCGCGCGCACTTCCTGCTCGAACGCCTGATCGACAAGGCGCGTCGATCCGGCGCCTATCTGCCCTACAAGGCGACCACCGCCTACGTCAATACCATCCCGCCGCACCTGCAGGCGAAGCATCCCGGCGACCCGGCCATGGAACGACGCATCCGCGCACTGATCCGCTGGAACGCCGTGGCCTGCGTGATGCGCGCCAACGAGAAGGCGCCGGGCGTGGGTGGCCACATCGCCAGCTTCCAATCCAGCGCGACGTTGTACGACGTCGGCTTCAATCACTTTTTCCGCGGTCCCGAACACCCCAGCGGCGGTGACCTGGTCTACTTCCAGGGTCATTCCTCGCCCGGCATCTATGCGCGCGCCTACATCGAAGGGCGCATCAGCGCGGAACAGTTCGCCAACTTCCGTCAGGAATCGGCCGGTGACGGCCTGCCCTCCTACCCGCATCCGTGGCTGATGCCGGATTTCTGGCAGTTCCCCACGGTGTCCATGGGTCTGGGGCCGATCCAGGCGATCTATCAGGCGCGCTTCCTCAAGTACCTGCACGACCGCGGCATCGTCGACACCACCGGGCGCAAGGTGTGGGCCTTTCTCGGCGACGGCGAGACCGACGAGCCGGAGACGCTCGGCGCCATCACCCTGGCCTCGCGCGAAAAGCTGGACAACCTGATCTTCGTGGTCAACTGCAACCTGCAACGTCTGGACGGGCCGGTGCGCGGCAACGGCAAGATCATCCAGGAACTGGAAGCGGCATTCCGCGGTGCCGGCTGGAACGTGCTGAAGGTGATCTGGGGCTCCTACTGGGATCCGCTGCTGGCCATGGACAGCAAGGGGCTGCTGCGCCAGCGCATGGAGGAATGCGTCGATGGCGAGTACCAGAACTTCAAGGCCAAGGGCGGCGC
This sequence comes from uncultured Thiobacillus sp., assembly GCA_964440155.1. Taxonomy (GTDB): domain Bacteria; phylum Pseudomonadota; class Gammaproteobacteria; order Burkholderiales; family Thiobacillaceae; genus PFJX01. The sequence goes on from CAYTRH010000222.1 coordinate 2,161, forward strand.
CTACACGCGCGAGTTCTTCTTCGGCAAGTATCCGGAACTGAAGGAGATGGTCGCTGCCATGTCCGACGAGGACATCTGGCGCCTGAACCGCGGCGGCCACGATCCGCACAAGGTCTACGCCGCCTATCACAGCGCCGTGCGCCACGTCGGCCAGCCCACGGTGATCCTGGCCAAGACGGTCAAGGGCTATGGCATGGGCGCCTCCGGCGAGGCGCAAAACCCGACGCACCAGGCCAAGAAGATGGCGCTGGACGATCTGCGCGCGTTCCGCGACCGCTTCAACATCCCCATACCCGACGACCAGTTGGCGCAGTTGCCGTTTTACCGCCCGGCCGAGGACAGCGCCGAGATGAAGTACCTGCGCGCGCGGCGCGAGGCCATGGGTGGCTACGTACCGTCACGCCGCCGCCGCGCCGAGCCGCTGCCGGCGCCGCCGCTGTCGGCATTCCAGGCCATGTTGGAGAGCACCGGCGAACGCGAGATCTCCACCACCATGGCGTTCGTGCGCCTGCTCACCACGCTGCTGCGCGACAAGACCCTGGGCAAGCACATCGTGCCCATCATCCCCGACGAAGCGCGCACCTTCGGCATGGAGGGCCTGTTCCGCCAGGTCGGCATCTATTCCTCGGTCGGCCAGTTGTACGAGCCGGTGGATTCCGACCAGGTCATGTATTACCGCGAGGACAAGGGCGGGCAGATCCTGGAGGAAGGCATCAACGAAGCCGGCGCCTTCTCGTCCTGGCTGGCCGCCGCCACGTCGTACGGTACCAACGGCGTGCAGATGATCCCGTTCTACATCTTCTATTCCATGTTCGGCTTCCAGCGCATCGGCGATCTGGCCTGGGCCGCCGGCGACTCGCGCGCACGCGGCTTCCTGCTGGGGGCCACCGCCGGCCGCACCACGCTCAACGGCGAAGGGCTGCAACACGAGGACGGTCACAGCCATCTGCTGGCGGCGACCATCCCCAACTGCGTGTCCTACGATCCCACCTACCATTACGAACTGGCGGTGATCCTGCGCGACGGCCTGCGCCGCATGGTCGAGGAGCAGGAGGACGTGTTCTATTACCTGACGGTGATGAACGAGAACTACAGCCATCCGGCCATGCCGACCGGGGTCGAGGACGGCATCCTCAAAGGGCTGTACCGGCTACGCGAAAGCAGCATGCAACGGCGCGCAGACCAGGCGCGCGTACAGCTGCTGGGTTCGGGCACCATCCTGCGCGAAGTACTGGCCGCCGCCGAACTGCTGGAGCAGGACTGGGGCGTCGCCGCCGACGTGTGGAGCGCGACCAGTTTCAATGAACTGCGCCGCGAGGCACAGAGCGTGCATCGTTGGAACCTGCTGCATCCGGACCAGCCGGCGCGGAGCAGTTATGTGGAACGGTGCCTGGCCGGGACCGAAGGGCCGGTGATCGCCTCGACCGATTACATGCGCGCCTTCGCCGACCAGATCCGCCCCTACGTGCAGCGACGTTACGTCACCCTGGGCACGGACGGCTTCGGCCGCTCCGATTCGCGCGCGGCGCTGCGCCGGTTCTTCGAGGTCGACCGGCACTACGTCGCGCTGGCCGCGCTCAAGGCGCTGGCCGACGACGGCGTGCTGCCGGCGAGTACCGCCGCCGAGGCGATCCGGCGCTACGGCATCGATGCCGACCGACCCGATCCGGTGAGTTGCTGAGGGAGACGCCGTCATGAGCATCCAGGAAGTCGTCGTCCCCGACATCGGCAATTTCAAGGACGTGGAGGTGATCGAACTGCTGGTCAACGTCGGCGATACCATCACCGCCGACGCTGCGCTGATCACCGTCGAATCGGACAAGGCGGCCATGGACATCCCCGCGCCGCTGGCCGGCACGGTGAAGGAACTGAAAGTCAAGGTAGGCGACAAGGTATCGCAGGGCTCGCCCATCCTGCTGCTGGAAACCGCGGGTGCGCAGTCCACCGGGGCGGCCAAGCCGACAGCGACCGCGCCCGTGGTCACGGCATTCACGCCGCCCGCGGCCGACACCGCGGCCACCGTGCCGCCGCCGTCGCGGCCGCTACCGGAAGTGCCC
>CAYTRH010000223.1:0-4195 GCA_964440155.1 uncultured Thiobacillus sp.
GAGGCGCGCGTGCAGGCGGCGCGCGCGCAGCTCGCGCAGGCGCGGGCCCAGGTGGCGGAGCGGCGGGCGTGGTTGCGGCTGATGGGACTGGACGAACAGGCCGTCGGCGAGGCGGAACGCGGTGTCCGGCTGACCGATACGCTCGCCATCCGCGCGCCCATGGAAGGCGTGGTGCTGGAACAGTCGGTGGTGGCCGGGGCGCGCGTCGAGCCGGCCGGCACCCTGTTGCGCATCGCCCGCTTGAATCCGCTATGGCTGGAAATCCAGGCCCCAGCCGAACTGGCGGGTCTGATCAAACCGGGCCAGGCGGTGAGCGTGCCGGCGGCGGAGGTCAAGGGCCAGGTGCTGACCGTCGGCAGGCTGGTCGGCGCGGCGCAGACGGTGCCGGTGCGCGCCCGCGTAGACGACGCGCACGGCCGCCTGCGCCTGAACCAGACCGTCTCGGCGCGCATCGACGGGGTGAGCGGTGCCCGCCAGTGGCGGGTGCCGACGCGCGCGCTGGTACGCGCGCAGGGACGCAGCTGGGTGTTCGTCGAGCGGCCCGGCGGTTTCGAGCCGGTGGCGGTGCGGGTGCTCACCCAGTCGGCGCAGTCGGCGGCCATCGACGGCCCCTTCGCCGGCGCCGAACAGGTCGTCGTCGAGGGCGTGGCGGCGCTCAAGGCGGCCTGGCAGGGCATGGGCGGGGGTGAATAGCCATGCTTTCCCGCTTGACCGAATTTGCCCTGACGCAGCGCCTGCTGGTGCTGGGGCTGACCGTGCTGCTGGTCGCGGCCGGCGTCGCCGCCTGGCGGGATCTGCCCATCGATGCCTTCCCGGACGTGTCCACCACCCAGGTCAAGATCATCCTCAAGGCGCCGGGCATGACGCCGGAGGAGGTGGAGTCGCGGGTGGCCGCGCCGGTGGAGACCGAGATGCTCGGCATTCCGCGCCAGCGCATCCTGCGCTCGGTGTCGAAATACGGCCTGACCGACATCACCATCGACTTCGAAGACGGTACCGACATCTATTGGGCGCGCAGCCAGGTGGCCGAGCGTCTCAACGGGGTCATGGCGGCGCTGCCGCCGGGCGTGGAAGGCGGGCTCGCGCCTATCACCACGCCGCTGTCGGAGATGTTCATGTTCACCGTGGATGCGCCCCGGCTCGATCTGGCGGAGCGGCGGGCGTTGCTCGACTGGGTGATCCGCCCGCAACTGCGCACGCTGCCGGGCGTGGCCGACGTCAACGCGCTCGGCGGGCGGGTGAAGACCTACGAGGTGGCGCCGGACAACGCCGCCATGAGCGCGCGCGGGGTGATGCTCGACGAGCTGGCCGCGGCGATCCGCGCCAACAACCGCAACGACGGGGCCGGCCGCCTGACCGACGGCGAGGAGGTGTGGCTGGTGCGCGTGGAAGGCGCGGTGCGCACGCTGGAGGACCTCGCCGGCATCGTCGTCAAGACGGTGGACGGGGTGCCGGTGCGCGTCGGCGACGTGGCCGCGGTGCGCCTGGCCAGCCTGACCCGCTATGGCGGCGTGACCCAGGACGGCGGCGGCGAGGCGGTGGAGGGGCTGGTGCTGGGCCTGAAGGGCGCCAACGCGCAGCAGGTGGTGGCGGCGGTCAAACGACGCTTGCAGGAGATCGCGCCCAGCCTGCCCGAGGGGGTGCGCATCACCCCGTTCTATGACCGCTCGGCCCTGGTGGAACGCGCGGTCGGCACGGTGTCGCGCGCGCTGCTGGAAGCGGTGGTGCTGGTGCTGCTGCTGCTGGCGCTGTATCTGGGCAACGTGCGCGCGGCGCTCACCGTGGCGCTCGCCCTGCCGCTGTCGGCGCTGGCCACCTTCCTGCTCATGCGCGAGTTCGACCTCTCGGCCAATCTGATGAGCCTTGGGGGGCTTGCCATCGCCATCGGCATGCTGGTGGACGGCGCCGTGGTGGTGGTGGAGAACATCGCCAGCCATCTGTCCGCCCCCGAAGCCACCCGTTCCAAACTGCACCGGGTATGGCGCGCCGTGCGCGAGGTGGCCACGCCGACCGCCAGCGGCGTGGCCATCATCCTCATCGTGTTCCTGCCGCTGCTCAGTCTGGAGGGATTGGAGGGCAAGCTGTTCATCCCGGTGGCGCTGACCATCGTGTTCGCGCTCGCCGCCTCGCTGGTGCTGTCGCTCACCGTGGTGCCGGTGCTGGCTTCCTGGCTGCTGCGCGAGGGCGGGCATGGCGAGCCGTGGCTGGTGCGCCACGCGCAGCGGCTGTACGCACCGGTGCTGGACTATGCGCTGGCGCACGTGAAGACGGTGATGGCCGTGGCGCTGGCGCTGCTGCTGGCGGCCGCCGCGCTGTACCCCTTCATCGGCAAGTCCTTCATGCCCACGCTGGACGAGGGCGACCTGCTGCTGCAACTGGAGAAACTGCCGTCCATCAGCCTGGAGGAGAGCCTGGCGCTGGACATGGCGGTGCAGCGCGCGCTGATGCAGCGCATCCCCGAGGTCCGCGGGGTGGTGGCGCGCGCCGGCGCGGACGAGCTGGGCCTGGATCCGATGGGGCTGAACGAGACCGACAGCTTCCTCATCCTCGCCCCCATGCACACCTGGCGCCGGCCGGACAAGACCTGGCTGATGGACGAGATCCGCCGGGTCATGGGGGACTTTCCCGGCATCAACTACGCCTTCACGCAACCGATCGACATGCGCGTGTCCGAGATGCTCACCGGCGCGCGCGGCGATCTGGCGGTCAAGCTGTACGGCCCGGACCTCGACCGCCTCAATGCGCTGGCCGACCGCATGCAGGCGATCATCGAGGCCACGCCCGGCGCGCAGGACGTGCTGGTGAAGAAGAACGAGGGCGTGCAGTACCTGCGCGTGGAGGTGGATCGCCTCGCCGCCGGCCGCCATGGGCTGTCGGTCGACGACGTCGCCGGTTTCCTGCGCGCGCATCTGGAAGGCGAGGTGTTGGGCGTCGTCCAGGAAGGGCTGCGGCGCACGCCGCTGGTGTTGCGCGCGGGCGAGAACGTGCGCGCCTCGCCGGCGCTGTTCGAGGCCCTGCGCATCCCGCTGGACGGCGGCGTGGCCGTGCCGCTCAAGGAGGTGGCGCGGCTGGCGCGTGTCGAGGGGCCGGTGGCGGTGAACCGGGAGAATGCGGTCCGCTTCGTCACCGTGCAAAGCAACGTGGCGGGACGCGACCTGGTCGGCTTCGTCGCCGAGGTGCAGTCCCGGCTGGCGCGTGAACTGAAGCTGCCGGAAGGCTACCGCATCGCCTATGGCGGCCAGTTCGAGAACCAGCAGCGCGCCGCCGCACGCCTGACCGTGGTGGTGCCGCTCGCGCTCGCCCTGATCTTCGCCCTGCTGTTCGCCACCTTCCGTTCGCTCGCGCAGGCCACCTTGGTGCTCAGCAACATTCCCTTTGCCCTGGTGGGCGGGGTGTTCGCACTGTTCCTGACCGGCGAATACCTGTCGGTGCCGGCCTCGGTGGGCTTCATCGCGCTGCTCGGTATCGCCGTGCTCAACGGCGTGGTGCTGGTCGCCTACTTCAACCAGCTCGCCGCGCGCGGCCTGGCCGCGGATGCCGTGGTGCGCGACGGCGCCATGCGGCGGCTGCGGCCGGTGCTGATGACCGCCAGCATCACCGCCTTCGGACTGGTGCCCCTGCTCGCCGCCAGCGGTCCCGGCTCCGAAATCCAGAAGCCGCTGGCCATCGTCGTGGTCGGCGGCATCGTCACCTCCACCGCGCTCACCCTGGTGCTCCTGCCGGTGCTGTACCGGCGCTTCATCCTCGCGGAGAACTGACATGGAACTCGTGCAACTGAACCTGGTGGCACCCGACAGCCTGGAGGACGATCTGCTCGATGTGCTGCTGGCGCATCCGGAGTGGGCGGCCGGCTTCACGCTGCAACGCGCCGAAGGCCACAGCCGGCTCACCGCCGACTCCAGCGCCCAGGAGCGGGTGCGCGGCCGGGCCCGGCGCGTGGCCTTGCAGATCGTGCTCGACCCGGAGCAGGCGCGCGCCCTGCTGACCTCGCTCGGACAACGATTGCCCAAACCGGAGGTGGCCTGGTGGCTCACGCCGGTGCTCGATTTCGGGAGACTCGCATGAGACGCATGCTGCTGCTGCTCACCCTGACGCTATTGCCATTCCAGCCGAGCCACGCGGCCCCCGCCGATCTGCCCGAGGCGCGCCTCGCCCGCGCGGTGCTCGATGAGCACCCGCTGGTGCGCGCCGCCCA
>CAYTRH010000224.1:0-4192 GCA_964440155.1 uncultured Thiobacillus sp.
GGCAGCGCTGGCGCCGCGTCTGGCCGGGCAGGCCGCGTGGCGCGCGGACATCGGCTTGAGCGCCAGCGGCCGCCCGGCGCTGACTCTGACCTCCGATCTGGCCGGTCTGGCCGTCGATCTGCCGCCACCGCTGGGCAAGGCCGCGCGTGATATGCGTCCGCTGTGGCTGCGGCGGGATGTCGGCGACGATGGCGTGGAGCAGCTCGCCGCCCGCTATGGCGAGGTGTTGGCGCTGCGTGCACGCCTGCCGACGGGAGAGCCGCCATGGCTGTCGGTCCGTCTGGGCGGTAGCGATGACGCCGATGCCCCGCGTCTGCCCGGACTCGTGCTCGGTGGCGTGCTGGATCGGCTCGATCTGGATGCATGGCGGGCCGTCGTCCCGGCAGAGGCTGCCGGCCGCGGCGCGGCGGGGCCTGCCTGGCTGCGCGAGGCCGATCTGCGCCTCGGTGAACTGCGCGTGCAACAGCGGCGGCTGCCGGATACCCGCCTGCGCGTGCGCCCGGCCGACCAGGGTTGGCGCATCAACCTGGAGGGCGCCCATGCCAGCGGCGAGATCGTCACCCTGCCCGGCGCCGGCGGCACGCGCGTGAGCGCCAACTTCAAGCACCTGCGCCTACCGGAGGCCGAGCCGGACGGCGCCGCTGGTGCAGCCAGGGAGCAGATGCCCGCCGAGGATCTGGCCGGCCTGGAACTGAACGTGGCCAGCTTGCACTGGAAGAACTTCGGGTTGGGCGAACTGCGCCTGCGTCTGACCCCCGAGGCGCGCGGTCTCAGGGTCGATCAGATGACGTTGAAGACGCCGGAGGCCCTGCTGGAAGGCAAGGGGCTGCTGGCCAATCACCGGCGCCGCCCGACCCGCCTGGATCTGCGTCTGGACGGCACCGACCTGGGCAAGCTGCTGGCGCGTTTCGGTTATCCCGATAGCGTGCGCCAGGCCGCGACGCGCGTCACCGGCCATCTCGCCTGGATGGGCGGCGTGGAGGATTTCGCCTTTGCCACGCTGGACGGCGAACTCGACCTGCACGTCGGCAAAGGCCAGTTCCTGAAGGTCGACCCCGGTGCCGCGCGCCTGCTCGGTATCGTCAGCCTGCAGGCGCTGCCGCGGCGCATCGCCCTGGATTTCCGCGACGTGTTCTCGGAGGGCTTCGCCTTCGACGAGATCGATGGCGCGCTGTATCTGCAACGCGGCAAGGCCTACACCAAGGATCTGCGCATGAACGGGCCGGCCGCGCGGGTGCGCATGAGCGGCGTCATCGACCTGGACCGGGAGACGCAGAACCTGCGCCTGGCCATCCAGCCCCGGCTGGACGACACCATGGCGCTGGCCGGCGCCCTGCTGGGCGGACCGGCGGTGGGCATCGGCGCGCTGATCGCCGGCAAGGTGTTGCAGGACCCCATCGGTCAGGCCGCCACGTTCGAGTACACCTTGAGCGGCACCTGGAGCGACCCGGTGGTCGCCAAGGTGCCGCGTGCGCGTCAGGACGCGCCGCCGGCGCCGTGAATCCCGGAGCTGCGGGATCGAGGGGCGCAATGGGCGGAGCGCCACCGGGCAATAGTTGTTGCGGCGCGACGAAGTCCTTGTGTACCCTCGAAGCAATCGCAACGCCACCCGACTGAAGCGCCGTGACCCGCGTCAAACCCTCCAGCTTCGCCCGCACCAAGAGCCGGGCCGCCCCCAGACCCGCCAAGGAAGCCAGCGGTGTGGTGCGCGTCGCCGCCGTGCAGATGGCGTCCGGACCCAACGTCGACGCCAATCTGGCCGAGGCCGGGCGGCTGATCGGCATGGCCGTGGCAGCCGGCGCCAAGCTGGTGGCGCTGCCCGAGTTCTTCGCCATCATGGGCATGAAGGACACCGACAAGGTGAACGTGCGCGAGCCCGTGGGCAAAGGCCCGATCCAGAAGTTCCTCGCCACCCAGGCGCGTGAACACGGCATCTGGCTGGTGGGCGGTTCGGTGCCGCTGGAATGCGACAACCCCAAGAAGGTGCGCAACGCCTGTCTGGTCTATGACGACAAGGGCAAGCTGGTGGCGCGCTACGACAAGATCCACCTGTTCGGCCTCAACCTGGGCAACGAACACTACAAGGAACAGACCACCATCGAGCCGGGCGAGCGCGTGGTCGTGGTGGAAACCCCGTTCGGCCGCATCGGCCTGTCGGTCTGCTACGACCTGCGTTTTCCCGAGCTGTACCGGGCCATGGGCGACGTCGACATCATCCTGGTGCCGGCGGCGTTCACCGCCACCACCGGCAAGGCCCATTTCGAGACCCTGATCCGCGCCCGCGCCATCGAGAACCTGGCCTACGTGATCGCTCCGGCGCAGGGCGGCTATCACGTATCCGGGCGCGAGACCCATGGCGACAGCATGATCGTCGACCCCTGGGGCAACGTGCTCGACCGGCTGCCGCGCGGCTCCGGCGTGGTGGTGGCCGGCATCAACCGTGCCTATCAGGAGAGCCTGCGCCAGAGCCTGCCGGCGTTGACGCACCGCAAGCTCGATTGCGCCGGCGAGGTCGAGGTGGTGGTGATCAAGGCCGGGGAAACGGTGAAACGGGAAACGGCCGGCGACAGGCGGGAAGCCAAGGCCGAGAAGCGGGAACCGTGATGGCGCCCGCTCACACCCGCCAGCTGCCGCCCGCCCATCCCTCCACGCCCGTTCATTGCCAACCATGACCCAGACCAGCCATTTCGCCGCCGCCGATGCCACCCTGCTGGCACCCAACGAAGTCGATGCCGCGCAGCTCGATGGCATCTTCGGCCAGCTCGCCGCGCACCGCGTGGACGACGCCGACCTGTACTTCCAATACACCCGTTCCGAGGCCTGGAGCCTGGAGGAGGGGCAGGTCAAGTCCGGCAGTTTCAACATCGACCAGGGCGTCGGCGTGCGCGCCGTGGTGGGTGACAAGACCGCGTTCGCCTACTCCGACGACATCCGCCTACCGGCCATCCGTGAGGCCGCGGACACCGTGCGCGCCATCGCCGCCGCCGGCCAGTCGGCGGCGGTGCGCGTACCCAGCCGGGTCGAAGGCCGGGCGTTGTACGCGCCGATCGACCCACTGGCCTCGCTGTCCGAGGCCGACAAGGTGGCGCTGCTGCATCGCCTGGAGAATCACGCGCGCAGCCTGGATGCGCGTGTGACCCAGGTCATCGCCAGTCTGGCCGGCGAATACGAGGTGGTGTTCGTCGCCCGCCTGGACGGCCGCGTCGCCGCCGACGTGCGACCGCTGGCGCGCGTGTCACTACAGGTCATCGTCGAACAGGACGGCCGGCGCGAACAGGGCACGGCCGGCGGCGGCGGCCGCTTCGACTACGCCTGGTTCAGCGACGAACGCCTGCGCGAATACGCCCGTCTGGCGGTCGATCAGGCATTGACCAACCTGCGCGCGGCGCCGGCGCCCGCCGGCGCCATGACCGTGGTGCTGGGACCCGGTTGGCCGGGCATCCTGCTGCACGAAGCCATCGGCCACGGCCTGGAGGGAGATTTCAACCGCAAGGGCTCGTCCGCCTTCGCCGGGCGCATCGGCCGGCGTGTCGCCGCCGCCGGCGTCACGGTGGTGGATGACGGCACGCTGCCCGACCGGCGCGGTTCGCTCAACATCGACGACGAAGGCACGCCGACCGAGCGCACCGTGCTGATCGACGACGGCATCCTGGTCGGCTACATGCAGGACGCCATGAACGCCCGCCTGATGGGCATGCGCCCCACCGGCAACGCCCGGCGGGAATCCTTCGCCCACCTGCCCATGCCGCGCATGACCAACACCATCATGCTGGCCGGCGACAAGGCGCCGGAGGAGATCATCGCCTCGGTGCCCAACGGCCTGTACGCGGTCAACTTCGGCGGCGGCCAGGTCGACATCACCAGCGGCAAGTTCGTGTTCTCCGCCGCCGAAGCCTATCTCATCGAGAACGGCCGCATCACCCGCCCGGTCAAGGGCGCCACGCTGATCGGCAACGGCCCCGACGTGCTGACCCGCGTGAGCATGATCGGCAACGACCTGGCGCTCGATCCGGGCGTGGGCACCTGCGGCAAGGAAGGCCAGAGCGTGCCGGTGGGTGTGGGTCAACCGACGCTGCGCATCGACGGCCTGACCGTGGGAGGCACGCAGTAGGGAAAATGGGGGAAAATGGGGTCAGACCCCAATGCTGTTCACTTTACAACCTCCACTGCCCAATCGTATCGCCGGTTGAGT
>CAYTRH010000225.1:0-4157 GCA_964440155.1 uncultured Thiobacillus sp.
GACGGGGCGTGGGCCGGCCGGGGCTGGTGCGGGGACCGGGAGGCCAGCACCTGACTGCGCAGATGATGGTAGCCGGGGTCTTCCGCCAGTTGCAGACGGTCGCGCGGACGCGGCAGATCGACCTCGAGGATTTCACCGATGGTGGCGGCTGGCCCGTTGGTGAGCATGACGATGCGGTCGGACAGCAGCACCGCCTCGTCGACGTCGTGCGTGACCATGATCACGGTGGCCGCCGAGTCGCGCACGATGCGCATCAGCTCGTCCTGCAGGCTGGCGCGGGTCAGCGCATCGAGCGCGCCGAACGGCTCGTCCAGCAGCAGCACCTTGGGTTCCATGGCCAGCGCACGGGCGATGCCCACGCGTTGTTTCATGCCCCCGGAAATCTCGTGCGGATGCTTGTGCGCGGCGTGCGCCAGGCCCACCAACTCCAGTGCCGCCATGGCGCGCTCGCGCAGGCGGCGTTTGGGTTCGCTGGCACCGAACACGCGCTCCACCGCCAGATGCACGTTGCCGTAACAGCTCAGCCAGGGCAGCAGGCTGTGGTTCTGGAACACCACGCCGCGTTCCGGGCCGGGACCCTTGATCTCCTTCTCGGCCAGCAGCAACACGCCCTCGGTCGGCTCGGTCAGGCCGGCGACCAGGTTGAGCAGCGTGGACTTGCCGCAGCCGGAATGGCCGATCAGGCTGACGAACTCGCCCTGACGCATGTGCAGGTTGATGTCGGTGAGCGCGGTGAACTTGCCGTTCTTGGTGTCGAACACCATCTTGGCGTTCTCGATTTGCAGATAGTGGTGCATCGTTCTCGACTCCATGGTTGCGAGCCGGCCGCACGTGCGGCCGACCCGGCCGTCAGGCGTAACTGAACCGTTTCGCCACCCACATCAGCGTCTGCTCCAGCAACAGGCCGACGATGCCGACGATGAAGATGGCGATCAGGATGTGTTCGACGTTGAGGTTGTTCCACTCGTCCCACACCCAGAAGCCGATGCCGACGCCGCCGGTGAGCATTTCCGCGGCCACGATCACCAGCCAGGCGACGCCGATGGACAGACGGATGCCGGTCATCAGGTGCGGCAGCACCGACGGGAACAGGATGCGCGTGAAGATCTTCCATTCCGACAGATTGAGCACGCGCGCGACGTTCATGTAGTCCTGCGGCACGCGCGCCACGCCGGCGGCGGTGTTGAGGATGATGGGCCAGATGCTGGAGATGAAGATCACGAAGATGGACGCCGGCTCGGCCACCTTGAACACCATCAGGCCGATGGGCAGCCAGGCCAGCGGACTGACCGGGCGCAACAGGCTGATGATGGGCGCGGCCATGCCGGACAGGAAGGCGAAGCGGCCGAGCAGGAAGCCTGCGGGAATGCCGATCAGCGCGGCCAGGCCGAAGCCGACACCGACGCGGTACAGCGAGTTGAGGATGTTCCAGCCGATGCCCTTGTCGTTGGGACCGTTGTCATAGAACGGATCGGCGAACAGCACTTTGGCCGCCTCCCAGGTACTGCCCGGTCCGGGCAGGCCGTCGCTGCTGGTGGCCACCAGGTGCCAGACCAGCACGAACAACACCATGCCGATCGCCGGCGGCACCGCGCCGCGCAGCAGCGAGCCCAGGGCGGCCAGCCAGGCGCGGCCGCCCTCGGTCTCGAACAACGGCGTGCGGCGCGGCCGCGGTGGCGCCTCGGCGGGCGGAATGGTGTGGGTGTCGGCTTGTTTCATGACGGTATCCAGACTGCCTTCATTGAAAGTGACTGCACTCATGGCGAACTCCTAGTCGGTTTCCCGCTCCCGCACGCGGGGGCGGGGCGGGATCAGGCCTTGATCTTGAACGCGTCGGCGTAGGCGGCCGGGTTCCTGCCGTCCCAGACCACGCCGTCGATCAGCTTGTGGCTGCGCATGTCCGACTTGGGCAGTGCCACCTTGGCCAGGGCTGCGGCATCGGTGTACACGTCGACGCGGTTGACCGCCCGGGCCACGGCCAGGTAGTCCGGGTGTTCCTTCAGCAAGCCCCACCGCTTGTGTTGGGTCAGGAACCACATGCCGTCGGACAGGTAGGGGTAGGTCACGGCGCCGTCGTTGAAGAACTTCATGGCGTTGGCGTCCTGCCACTTGCGGCCGTTGCCGTTGTCGTACTCGCCCTTCATGCGCCCTTCGATGACCTCGAACGGCGCGTTGACGTAGGCTTTGCCGGAGATCAGCCGGGCCACCTCCACACGGTTGCGCGGTACGTCGACATAGCGCGCCGCCTCGAGCACCGCGGCGGTCAATGCGCGCACGGTATTGGGATGACGGCGCGCGAACTCGGCGGTGGTGCCCAACACCTTTTCCGGATGGTCCTGCCAGATGTCCTGCGTGGTGGCGGTGGTGAAGCCGATCTTGTCGTGGATCGCGCGCGCGTTCCACGGCTCGCCGACGCAATAGCCGTCCATGTTGCCGACGCGCATATTGGCCACCATCTGCGGCGGCGGCACGACGATGGTCTTGACCTCGCGGAACGGGTCGATGCCGTGCGCCGCCAGCCAGTAGTACAGCCACATCGCATGCGTGCCGGTGGGGAAGGTCTGTGCGAAGGTGTACTCGCGCGGTTCGGCCTTGACCAGGCGGGCCAGGCTGGCGCCATCTACGGCGCCCTTGGCCCTGAGCTGGTTGGACAGGGTGATGGCCTGGCCGTTGTGGTTGAGGGTCATCAGCACGGCCATGTCGCGCCGTGGGCCGCCGATGCCCATCTGCACGCCGTAGATCAGACCGTACAGCACGTGCGCCGCGTCCAGCTCGCCGCTGACCAGCTTGTCGCGCACGCCGGCCCAGGAGGCTTCCTTGCTGGCCGTGATCTTGAGACCGTACTTGCGGTCGAATCCCTTTTCCGCCGCCATGACCACGCTGGCGCAGTCGGTGAGCGGAATGAAGCCGATCTTCAGCTCGGGTTTCTCGGGGGCGTCGGAACCGGCGGCCCAGGCGGCGCTGCGCACACCGGGCGGTACGAGGGTCATCAGGGCGGCGGCGGCGGACATACTGGCGGCTTTCTTCAGGAAATCGCGCTTGTCGTCATCGACGGCGGGCGCGCTGGGGGGCGGGGTCTGGTCCATTGGCGGTACTCCAAAAAAAAGCGGCGTCCAACCCCGAGGGGCGGGACGCCGTTGTCCAAGTTACATCAGCGAAGGAGCGACATGGCCGATGCGCCGTTGCACCGGTCAGTCAGTTCAAAGCAATCTGTGTGCCATATACGCAAGCATATGATTTGGCGTTTAATTTAGTTTCGATCATGGCGTCTGCGCGACCCACGACGCCCGTTTCGGGGGCAACGCGCACCATCGCGGCACATGCGGGCTTCACCGCAGCACCTCCAACAACTGCCGCGCGACGTCCACCACGCGCCGGCGCTGGGTCATGGCCTCACGCCGCAGGGCCTGATAGGCGGCCTCCTCGGATAGGCTGCGCGCCTTCATCAACCGGCGCTTGGCCTGCTCGATCAGCTTGTGTTCCTGCAATTCCTGGCGGGCGCGCAACACGTCGTCGCGCATGGCCTGCCACGCCTCGAAGCGCACGCGCGCCAGTTGCAGCAGGGGTTGCAGGCGCTCGGCGCGCAGGCCGTCGACCACGTAGCAGGCCACGCCGGCGCTCACCGCCGAACGCATCGCGGCGTCGGAGGCATCCTGACTGAACATGACGATGGGGCGCGGGCTCGATTCGCTCATCAGACAGACCTGTTCCAGTGTGTCGCGACTGGGCGAGTCGGTGTCCATGATGATGGCGTCGGGTTGCAGTTCGTCCACCCAGCGCGGCAGATCGATGGCACGGTCCAGCCGGCCGACCAGGCGGTACTCCGGACTGGCGGCGGCGAGGGTGGCCATCAGGTCATCCAGCCGCCGGCGCGACGGGCCGATCACCAGGATGACCAGTTCGTCGCCGGCGGACGGGGCGGCGGGCTTGGTCACGTCGCCTCCAGCAGGCGCGCCAGCTCCGGCACGCAGGAGCCGCAGTTGCTGCCGGCCTTGAGCGCGATGCCCAGCGCCTCGACCGAATCCGCGCCGGCGGCGATGGCGGCGCGCAGGGTCTTCTCGCCGACGCCGAAACAGGCGCACACCACCCGGCCGACGTCGGCGGTGGGATCGGCCGGCCGGCCGGCGAGCAGGCTGGCGCGCTCGGCCGCTTCCAGG
>CAYTRH010000226.1:0-4156 GCA_964440155.1 uncultured Thiobacillus sp.
GCCTTCCCGAAGAGCAAGGGCGTGGCCGATGCCGACATCATGGAGGAATACACGCCGTTCGGGCACAGCGATTACCAGACCATCATCGCCAAGATCAAGCGCTTCGCCGGCGAGGGCAAGAAGACCTGCGTGGTGTCCACCATCAACGGCGATTCCAACGTGCCGTTCTACAAGGAACTGGGCAATGCCGGACTGAAGGCGACCGACGTGCCGGTGGTGGCGTTCTCGGTCGGCGAGGAGGAACTGCGCGGCGTCGATACCAAGCCGCTGGTCGGCCACCTGGCGGCGTGGAACTATTTCCAGTCGATCAAGAATCCGACCAACGACCGGTTCATCAAGATGTACCGCGACTGGGCGCGCAAGAACAAGCTGCCCAACGCTGCGACCGTGGTCACCAACGACCCGATGGAAGCCACCTACATCGGCATCCACATGTGGAAGCAGGCGGTGGAGAAGGCCAAGAGCACCGACGTCGACAAGGTCATCGATGCGATGGCCGGGCAGACCTTCAAGGCACCGTCCGGCTTCGTGGTCAAAATGGACGAGAAGAACCACCATCTGCACAAGCCGGTGTTCATCGGCGAGGTGCGCGCGGATGGCCAGTTCAACGTGGTGTGGAAGACCAAGGGGCCGATCCGCGCGCAACCATGGAGCCCGTTCATCCCCGGCAACGACAAGAAGAAGGACGTGCCGGAGGCGTGAGCCGCGCGGGCAGGTCGTGCCGGTCGATCCGGCGTGGCGTGGCCCGGACGGTTTTCGTTGCGTGCGCTGCCGCACCCCCTCACCCGCATGCGGGTGAGGGGCAAATCCCCGCGACTGGCCGATGAAATCCATCCTGTTCCTGATCCTGTTCTGGTTTGCTGCGCGCCCCGCGCTGGCGCTGGATGCCGACCTGGTGCGGCAACTGGCGGCGGATGACGCGGATGAGCGCATCGCCGCCATACGCGCTTTGGCCGGCGCCGACGACGCCGAGGCGGCGCTGCCGGTGTTGCAGGCACTGGCCGACGACGCGTTGTACGTCAGCGCAGGCCGCGTGTTTCTGCTGCGCGACGAGGCCGCCTTCGACGCCGCCAGCGGCGCGGCCATGCCGCTGCCGGAGGATTACGAGGCGCTGTCCATCAACAACCGCATCCGCGCCGAACTGGCCAACGCGCTGGCGGTACTGCGTCTTTCCAGTGGCGACCGGACGATCCGTCTGACCGCGGCACGTGAGCTGCAAACCAACGCCGGCATCGAGCTGGCGCCGGCGTTGCAGGCCGCGCTGGCACGCGAGAGCGAGCCGGCCATCCGCGGCCTGCTCGCCTTCGCGCTGGCCAAGGCGCAGCTCAGCCATGAGGATGCGGCGGTGCGGCTGGAGGCGGTGCGCTCGCTCGAGCAGAGCGCCAGCCCGGTGGCGCGCGGCCTGTTGCTGCCGATGCTGGAAGCAGTCAACGAGCCGGATGCCGCGGTGCGCGCGGCGGTGGCCGATTCGCTGAAGACCATCGAGTCGCGCCTGGCGCTCGGTGAATTCGTCGGCCAGTTGTTCTCCGGTCTGTCGCTCGGCAGCATCCTGCTGCTGGCGGCGCTGGGCCTGGCCATCATCTACGGCGTCATGGGTGTCATCAACATGGCGCATGGCGAGCTGTTGATGGTGGGCGCCTACGCCACCTATTTCACCCAGACCCTGTTCCGCTCGCACCTGCCGGAGCTGGCCGACTGGTACCTGCTGGCGGCGGTGCCGGTGGCCTTCGTCAGCGCCGCGTTGGTCGGCGCGCTGCTGGAGCGCGCGGTGATCCGCCACCTGTACGGCCGGCCGCTGGAAACCCTGCTGGCCACCTGGGGCCTGTCGCTGATCCTGATCCAGAGCGCGCGCGTGCTGTTCGGCGCGCAGAACGTGGAAGTGGCCAATCCGGCCTGGATGTCCGGCGGCGTCGAGGTCATGGCCGGGCTGACGCTGCCGTGGAACCGCATCTTCATCATGGCGTTCGCGCTGTTCGTGCTGGCGCTGATCTGGCTGCTGATGCAGAAGACGCGGCTGGGTCTGTTCGTGCGCGCAGTGACGCAGAACCGGCCGATGGCCGGCTGCGTGGGCGTGCCCACTGCGCGCGTCGATACGCTGGCGTTCGCACTCGGCGCCGGCATCGCCGGCCTGGGCGGCGTGGCGTTGTCGCAGATCGCCAACGTCGGGCCGGATATGGGCCAGGGTTACATCGTCGATTCCTTCATGGTGGTGGTGATGGGCGGCGTCGGCCAGCTCGCCGGCGCGGTGTGGGCGGCGCTCGGCCTGGGCGTGGCCACCAAGTTCCTGGAGGGCTGGGCGGGCGCGGTGATCGCCAAGATCGCCGTGCTGGTGATCGTCATCATCTTCATCCAGAAGCGGCCGCAGGGCTTGTTCGCCCTCAAGGGCCGCAGCGTCGAGAACTGACATGCGCACGCCGCTGACCCTCCGCTTGTTCCATGCCATGCCGCGCGCCGGCTGGGTCGCCATGGCCGTGTTCGCCGCCATCACGCTGCTGCTGCTGCCGGCGCTGCACCTGTTCGTTCCGCCGGATCACGCGCTGCACGTGTCCACCCACGTCATCACCCTGGGCGGCAAGCTGATGTGCTATGCCATGGTGGCAGTGGCCATGGACCTGGTGTGGGGCTATGCCGGCATCCTGTCACTCGGCCACGGCCTGTTCTTCGCGCTGGGCGGCTATGCCTTCGGCATGTACCTGATGCGGCAGATCGGCCGCGACGGTTCCTATCAGTCCGACCTGCCGGATTTCATGGTCTTCCTCGACTGGCAGGAACTGCCCTGGTACTGGCTGGGCACCGATTCCTTCGCCTGGGCGCTGCTGCTGGTGCTGACGGTGCCGGCGCTGGTGGCCTACGTGTTCGGTTACTTCGCATTCCGCTCGCGCATCAAGGGCGTGTATTTCTCCATCATCACCCAGGCGCTCACCTTCGCCGCCATGCTGCTGTTCTTTCGCAACGAGACCGGCTTCGGCGGCAACAACGGTTTCACCGATTTCAAGCGCATCCTCGGCCACGACATCACCGCGCCGGAAACCCGCGCCGCGCTGTTCGCGCTGTCGTCGCTGGCGCTGATGGTGACGCTGCTGCTCAGCCGCTATCTGGTCACCTCCAAGTTCGGCCGCGTGCTGACGGCCATCCGCGACGCCGAGAGCCGGGTCATGTTCATCGGCTACAACCCGCTGTACTACAAGCTGTTCGTGTGGACCCTGTCGGCCATGCTGTGCGCCATCGCCGGTGCGCTGTACGTGCCGCAGGTGGGCATCATCAACCCGGGCGAGATGTCGCCGGCGAACTCCATCGAGATCGCCATCTGGACGGCGGTGGGCGGGCGCGGCACGCTGATCGGCCCGGTCATCGGCGCCGGTCTGGTCAACCTGTGCAAGAGCTTCTTCACCGTCGCCTTCCCGGAATACTGGCTGTTCTTCCTCGGTGCGCTGTTCATCGGCGTGACGCTGTGGCTGCCCGAAGGCGTGGTGGGCTTGTGGAAGCGGCTGCGCGCGCGGAGGCCGGCATGAGCGCCGCGGTTCAGGAGCACGGCTGGGAGGACGCCTCGCCGCGCGAAGGCCACGTGCTGCGCCCGGGTGTCGATACCTCGCACAAGGTCATCCTGTATCTGGAGGACGTCTCGGTCAGCTTCGACGGCTTCAAGGCGCTCAACCGTCTCAACCTGGCCATCGATGCCGGCGAGCTGCGTTGCATCATCGGCCCCAACGGCGCCGGCAAGACCACCATGATGGACGTCATCACCGGCAAGACCCGGCCCGATTCCGGCACCTGCTTCTTCGGCCAGACGCTGGATCTGACCCGCATGACCGAAGCCGAGATCGCACACGCCGGCGTCGGTCGCAAATTCCAGAAGCCCACCGTGTTCGAGCACCACACCGTGTTCGACAACCTGGAACTGGCCATGAAGGCCGACAAGCGCGCCTGGGTCAGTCTGTTCGCCCGGCTGTCCAACGAGGACCGCGACCGCATCAGCGACATGCTCAAACTGATCCGCCTCGACCACCAGGCCGACCGCCCGGCCGGTCTGTTGTCGCATGGTCAGAAGCAATGGCTGGAGATCGGCATGCTGCTGATGCAGGAACCGCAACTGCTGCTGCTGGACGAGCCGGTCGCCGGCATGACCGACGCCGAGACCGCGCGCACCGGCGAACTG
>CAYTRH010000227.1:0-3817 GCA_964440155.1 uncultured Thiobacillus sp.
GCCACCGCCGCGCGGCGCAGCCGGTTGATGGCGCCGGCCGGGGCGAACCACGGGCGCGACAGCGCCAGCTCGATATCGCCGGCGGCAAACGGCGTATCCCCCAGTTTGGCCAGACTGTCGCGCAGCGCCGCGGCCGCGCGTCCGGCATCGTGCGGCGCCTGCCAGTCCAGTTCAGCGCGGGCTTCGGCGGAGACGCCGTCCTCATCGCGCAAGCGCAGCCTGAGGCCGGCCTGGTCATCGTCCAGCACCATGTCGATGCGGATACGCCGCTCGGCCGACGGCCGTTCCAGCGCACGCAGCCAGGCCATGTCGCGGTTGCGATTGATCTCGGTGCCGACGCGCAGATCCCTCAGTTCGGACAGCGCATCCTTGGGCCACACCCGCCAGCGCCCCGCGCCCAATGCGTCGGCACGGTTGATGGCCAGGCCGACCAGATTGCGACGCAGGTCGAAATAGCACAGCCCATCACCGTTGTGCAGTGTCGCCTCGCTGTCGATGTCGATGTGGTCGGCGCCGACTCGCGCCACCCAGCCGATCGGCCGACCCGGATTCTTGGGGCTGTCGAAGGCGCCGATGTCCTGCTGCCGTCCGCGCACGAAATAGTCGGTGGCGCCGCGGTTGAAATTCAGTTCCGGATCGGGCGTGAAGCCGAAGCGGCAACGACCGCTGGAGGCGCGCGCCAGTTCGGGCCGGCGCACCAGCAGCTCGTCGAGCAGCAGCCGATAATGCGCAGTGACATTCTTGACGTAGCCCAGATCCTTGTAGCGGCCTTCGATCTTGAAGCTGCGGATGCCGGCGTCGACCAACGCCTCCAGATTGGCGCTCTGATCGTTGTCCTTCAGCGACAGCACGTGCTTGTCGTGCGCCAATACCCGCCCCTGCAGGTCGGTGACGCGATACGGCAGCCGGCACGCCTGGCTGCAATCGCCGCGGTTGGCGCTGCGCCCGGTGTGCGCATGGCTGATATAGCACTGGCCACTGTAGGCCACGCACAACGCGCCATGCACGAAAAATTCCAGCGGCACCGTGGTGGCGGCACGGATGGCGGCGATCTGCGCCAACGTCAGCTCGCGCGCCAGCACCAGTTGCGAGAAGCCGACGTCCTGCAGGAAGCGCGCCTTTTCCGGCGTGCGGATGTCGGTCTGCGTGCTGGCATGCAGCGCCATCGGCGGCAGGTCCAGCTCCAGCAGGCCCATGTCCTGCACGATCAATGCATCGACACCGGCGTCGTACAGTTGCCAGGCGAGGCGGCGCGCCGGCTCCAGTTCGTCGTCGCGCAGGATGGTGTTGAGCGCGGCATACACCCGGGCGTGATAGACGTGGGCGAAGTCCGCCAGCCGCGCGATGTCCGCCACCGCGTTGCCGGCGTTGGCACGTGCGCCGAACGCCGGTCCGCCGATGTAGACCGCGTCCGCGCCATGGCGCACCGCTTCGATACCGATGTCGGCATCGCGCGCCGGCGCAAGCAGTTCGAGCTGATGAGCGAGCATGGGGCGGGCAGTTTACCTTGGCGGCGCACCGGCTTCACGCCAGCCGCCAGGCCCAGGCCAAGCCGAGCAGGCAGACGCACAGCAATGCCAGATGCAGCAACGCCCAGCGCAAATAACCGCGCGCCAGTGCATCGGGCGGCTGGTTGGCGATCACGTAGGGCCGCCCATCCGCCGGCCGGCGCAGATGATGCGTGGCGCCGCGTGCGCGCCACGCATCATGCCGGCGCGCGATCTCGCGCCGCGCCGCGGCGCGCGCCAACGCCCATTCGCGCGCATCGATGTCGCCGTCGCCATCCAGGTCGAAACGCGCGCGCAGCGTTTCCGCATCGGTCTTCCATTCGGCCAGCAGCTCACCCTCGGCAATCCCCGCCGACGGCAGCGTCTGCCCGGCGCGCACGCTGCTGAACGCGCCGATGGCATAGAGCCTGTCGCCCTTCAGGATCACCCGCTCGGAATAGCGCCAGTCGCCCACGGTGCGGCGCTCCAGGTGCTTGCTGTGGATGTGCGCGCCACGCGGCTCCACCACGCAGCGGCCAGTGCCGTCATCGAGCGCGAACGGTGCATCGCTCTCGCCGCTGTCGGCGTAACGCCACTTGCCGCGACGATCGCGCCGCTCGCGCACATAGTGGTACCACAGGCAGGGCAGTCGGGTCATGGGACTTTGCACCTGGGCGCCATCGTGCGCCTCGGCGCGCCCGTGCAGTTCGACATAGCCCTGTGCTGCGGAGGCGACGCGCGAGGTCGGGGTATCGCGAATCGCCCAACCGTGGCGTAGCGAACGCTGCCACATCCACAGGTTCAGTGTCAGCAGGGCGCCGAACGCGATCAGCCAGGCAGCTCGCGTGCCGAACGCAGCGGCCATGCCCAAGACCACCGCGTGCGCAAGCATCGACGCCCACTGCGCGCGGCCGTGACGCAGCAGCGCGTGCGGCATGGACGGGTTCCCGGACGAAGGGCGCGGTCAGGCCGAGAACAGCGCCTTGACGTCCACGTCCTTCTTGTCCGGATCGCGGAAGCTCAACAGCGGCCGCGGCAGAAAGCCGAACAACCGGGCGACGATGTTGTCCGGGAACACCTCGATGCGCACGTTGTTGATGTTGACGCTGTCGTTGTAGCTCTCGCGCCGGTCGGCGATGCCCTCCTCCAGGGCGATGATGCGGTCGATCAGGCGCGCGAAATGCTCGCTGCTGCGCAGTTCCGGATACGCCTCCACCACCGCGAAGATCTGACCCAGACCGAAGCGCAGCGCGGTCTCCGCCTGGCCCAACGCGGCGATGTCCTGGCTCTGGCTGGCGGCCGCCACGCGCCCGCGCGCCTCGATCACCCGTTGCAGCGTGTCCTGTTCGAACTGCTTGAACTGGCGGCAGGCCTCGACCAGCTTGGGCAGTTCGTCATGCCGCTGCTTGAGCAGCACGTCGATGTTCGACCAGGCCATGGATACGTTGTGCTTGATGCGCACCAGGTTGTTGTAGACGATGACGCCGTAGACCAGCACCAGCACGATGAGGCCCCAGAAGATCAGCGCTGTGGACATGATGGCGGGCTCCCCTGTCGCTCGATCGCGGACGAGCTTACTCGCTCGGCTCGGCCCCGGCCTCATCCGCACGCGTGTCGCCATCCTCGCTGTCGACCACGCGTTGCAGGCCGACCAGCTTCTCACCGGCATCCAGGTTGATCAGCGTCACGCCCTGGGTGGAACGGCCGGCCGAGCGGATTTCGCTGACGCGCGTGCGGATCAGCACGCCACCGGTGGTGATCAGCATCACCTCGTCGCCCTCGTCCACCAACGTTGCCGCCACCACCTTGCCGTTGCGCGCCGACGTGGAGATGGCGATCACGCCCTGGCCGCCACGGCCGTGGCGCGAGTACTCGCCCACCGGCGTGCGCTTGCCGTAGCCGTTCTCGGTGGCGGTGAGCACGCTCTGCGCCTCGTCGTCGGCGATCAACAATGCGATCACACGGGCATCGCCGGACAGACGGATGCCGCGCACGCCGCGCGCATTGCGACCCATCACCCGGACTTCCGCCTCGTCGAAGCGGTTGGCCTTGCCCTCGTCGGAGAACAGCATCACGTCGTTGCCGCCGTGAGTGATGGCCACGCCCACCAGGTAATCGCCTTCATCCAGGTTGACCGCGATCAGCCCGGCACTGCGCGGGCGGGAGAACTCCGACAGCGGCGTCTTCTTGACCGTACCCAGCGCGGTGGCCATGAACACGTAATGTTGATCGTCGAACTCCTTCACCGGCAGGATGGCGGTGATCTTCTCGCCCTCCTCCACCTTCAACAGGTTGACGATGGGCTTGCCGCGCGCGCCGCGCCCGCCCTG
>CAYTRH010000227.1:3864-4066 GCA_964440155.1 uncultured Thiobacillus sp.
CACAGGATGGTGTCGTGCGTGTTGGCGATGAACAGTTTCTCGATGAAATCCTCTTCCTTGGTCCCGGCCGCCTGCTTGCCCCGTCCACCGCGCTTCTGGGTGCGGTATTCGTCCAGCGGCTGCGCCTTGATGTAGCCGGTGTTGGACAGGGTCACCACCACATCCTGCGGCGTGATCAGATCCTCCAGCGCGATGTCCTGCG
>CAYTRH010000228.1:0-3972 GCA_964440155.1 uncultured Thiobacillus sp.
CGCTCATGAGAAAAGTCCGGGAGTCATTCGATATTCTGTACCTGTTCGCGCATCTGTTCGATCAGCACCTTGAGTTCCAGCGAGGTGCGCGAGGTTTCCACGGCAGCCGATTTCGAGCCCAGAGTATTGGCCTCGCGGTGCAGTTCCTGCATCAGGAAATCGAGCCGCTTGCCTACTGCACCGGGCTGGTCGAGCACGCGGCGGACTTCGCTGAAATGAGTTTCCAGCCGGGAGACCTCTTCGTCGATGTCGAGCTTTTGCACGATCAGCGCGAGTTCCTGGGCCAGCCGTTCGTGCCCGGCATCGCCCAGCGATTCGCGCAGCCGCGTGGCCAGCCTGTCCTGCTGGGCGGCCGCCAGGGCGGGCAAGAGCGGTTTCAGTGCCGCTACCTGCGCCTCGGCCGCAGCCAGACGATCGAGAATGTGCTGGCGCAGCTTGGCCCCTTCGCGCCGCCGGCTGGCGACGAGTTCGTCCAATGCAGTCTGCATCGCGGCCAGTGTGGCTTCGAACAGGCTGTCCTGTGACTGCGTGGCGGGAGGCAGCGCGCCGGGCCAGCGCAAAATCTCGTTGACCGAGAACGGCGCGGCGTCTGGCAGGCGGGCACGCACCACGGTTTGCCACTGCGCCAGGCACTCAAGAATGGCCGGATTCGGGCCGTTATCCTGCGAGGCGGCGGCAAGCGGGACGATGCCGACGCGGCATTCGACCTTGCCGCGCGCCAGCCGCTGCTGGAGAAGTTCGCGCAGCTGCGGTTCGAGCGCGCGAACTTCGTCGGTCAGGCGGAAATGCAGTTCGAGGTAACGCTGATTGATGCTGCGCAGGTCGACGCTGACGCTGGCATGTTCGAGGTTGAAGCTGTGGGCGGCGAACCCGGTCATGCTGGCGGTCATGGACACTGGACGGTAGGTTATGGAAATGCGCCGGAGCGGAGCCGGCCAAGAAAGATAATAGACGTTCGACTATGGCGACTCAACCCAACCAGGCGCTGCCCAATGGCTTCAGGCTGAACGAATACACCGTCGTACGCAAGATCGGCGGCGGCGGCTCCAGCATGGCCTATCTGGCGCGCGACGATACCAACCAGCCTGTCGCCATCAAGGAATACCTGCCGGGCGCGCTGGTGTTGCGCACAGAAGGTTCGGTGCTGGTGCAGGCTAATTCTGCGGAAAACAACGCCATCTTCCGCCATGGCATGAAATGCTTTTTCGAGGAAGGCCGGGCGCTGGCCTGCATCAACCATCCCAACGTGGTGCGTGTGATCAATTTCTTCCGCGCCAACGACACCGTCTACATGGTGATGCGTTTCGAACGCGGCAAGACCTTGCAGCAGCACATCCAGGCCAACCGCGGCACCATCCGCGAGAGTTTCATCCGCCGGGTATTCGCCCAGTTGCTCAACGGCCTGCGCGAGGTGCACACGCACAAGCTGCTGCACCTCGATATCAAGCCGTCCAATCTCTACATCCGCCTTGACGGTTCGCCGGTTCTGATCGATTTTGGGGCGGCGCGACAGACGCTCACCCAGGAAGAAAGCAAGCTGCAACCCATGTACACGCCGGGTTTCGCCGCGCCGGAGCAATACCACAACCGCGAACGGCTGGGGCCCTGGACCGACATTTACAGCGTGGGTGCGAGCCTGTATGCCTGTCTGGCCGGCTATCCGCCGCAGGCTGCCGACGCCCGCCTGCTCAACGACAAACTGGTGCCCGCCACCAGCAACTGGCGCGGCCAGTATTCCGACCAGCTGCTCGAAACCATCGACCACTGTCTCAGGCTCAACTACATGGAGCGACCGCAAAGCGTCTTCAGCCTGCAAAAGGTGCTCATGGACCGTTCGGCCCTGGAAACAAAGCGCCCGTCCTTGCTGGGCAGCCTCAAACGCACCCTGAGCAGGGATTTGTTCTAAAGTATCGACATGAAATTCACGATCTATCAGGCATCGCGACAGGGCGGGCGCAAGAACAACGAAGACCGCGTGGCCTATTCCTACAGCCGCGACGCCCTGTTGATGGTGGTTGCCGACGGCATGGGGGGGCACATGCACGGCGAAATCGCCGCGCAGATTGCGGTGCAGACGCTCACCGACCAGTTCCAGAAACAGGCCAAGCCCCGGCTGGCCGATCCCCGTGCCTTCCTCTCCGACACCATCACCCGCGCGCACTACGCCATCAACGATTACGCCGTCGAACAGAACCTGCTGGAAATCCCCCACACCACCCTGGTGGTTGCCCTGGTGCAGGACAACACAGCCTACTGGGCCCATGTGGGCGATTCGCGCCTGTATCTGTTCAGCGATGGCGGACTCATCGCCCGCACCGAAGACCACACGGCCGTGGCCCAACTGGTGCGCGACGGCCTCATCACCGAAGAAGAGGCCGGCAACCATCCCGAGCGCAACAAGGTGTGCAACTGCCTCGGCGGTTATATCGTTCCGCAGGTGGAATGCGCCGCGCCGATTCCGCTGCACGACGCCGACACCCTGCTGCTGTGCACGGACGGCATCTGGGGCATGGTCAACGCGCACGAACTCTCTGCGCTGCTGAATGCCTACACGCTGGAAGATGCCGTGCGCCACCTCATGGACCACGCCGAATTCCGCGGCGGCGAACACGGCGACAACTTGAGTCTGGTCGCCATGACCTGGGGCGAAGCGCGCATGCCGAGCAAGGATGCGATTTCCACCCTGGCGCTGCCTTCCGGCGGCATCACCACCCAGATCAACGCTTTGCGTCCGATGCCGGGCGCGCCAGTCGTGTCGGACGACGAAATCGAACGCGCCATCGCCGAAATCCAGCAGGCCATCCAGAAGATTTCCACCAAGTAAGCGGCGTGGTGCGTCTGGCGGGGCGCGGTAGAATCGCGCTTTGTCTTGTTCGAACGCCATCATGCCTGCCATTGTCCGCTCCAGCGGCCGCGTGCCCGACGCGCTGCGCGACCTCTCGTTCACCCGCCGTTACACCAAGCACGCCGAAGGTTCCGTGCTTGTCGCCATGGGCGATACCCGCGTGCTGTGCACCGCCAGCGTGCTGGAAAAAGTGCCGCCGCACAAAAAAGGCAGCGGCGAGGGCTGGGTCACCGCCGAATACGGCATGCTGCCGCGATCCACTCACACCCGTACCGACCGCGAAGCCGCACGCGGCAAGCAAAGCGGCCGCACCCAGGAAATCCAGCGACTCATCGGCCGCAGTCTGCGCGCCGTGGTCGACCTGAAGCAGCTCGGCGAACGCACGATCCATCTCGATTGCGACGTGCTGCAAGCCGACGGCGGCACCCGCTGCGCCAGCATTTGCGGCGCGTATGTCGCCGTCGCCGACGCCGTGGCCGGTCTTTTCGCCGCCGGCAAACTTGCCGGGTCGCCGCTTGTCGACAGTATCGCCGCCGTCTCGGTAGGCGTGGTGCATGGCGTGCCCGTGCTCGACCTGGACTACGCCGAAGATTCCGACTGCGATACCGACATGAACGTGGTGATGACCGGCAGCGGCGGCATGGTTGAAGTACAGGGCACCGCCGAAGGCGCGCCGTTTACGCGCGCCATGCTGGACGCGCTGCTCGACCTGGCCAGCGCCGGCATTGCGCAAATCGCCGCGGCCCAGCAGGCGGCGCTGCGATCATGAGCCGGCTCGTCGTCGCCTCCGGCAACGCCGGCAAACTGCGCGAAATCGCCCGCATCCTCGCGCCGTACGGCATCGAAACCGTGCCGCAAGCGGTTTTCGAGGTGGCGGACTGCCCCGAGCCGCATGTAACCTTCGTCGAGAACTGCCTTGCCAAGGCCCGCCACGCCAGCCGCGCGAGCGGCCTGCCGGCGCTGGCCGACGACTCTGGCATCTGCGTCGAGGCGCTGGGCGGCGCGCCCGGTGTGCAGTCCGCGCGCTACGCCGGCGAACCCAGATCGGACGCCCGCAACAACGCCAGACTCATCGCCGACCTCGCCGGCATCGCCGACCGGCGCGCGCATTACACCTGCGTGATGGT
>CAYTRH010000229.1:0-3899 GCA_964440155.1 uncultured Thiobacillus sp.
TACACTCTTTCCCTACCCGCCCACCGGCGGCACGCGCGGCGGCGACGGCCGCGACCGTGGCCGGCGGCACGACGAAGCGTTCGCTGTGCATGCGGTGTTCCGCCACGTCCTCGACCCGCACCGGCTGGAAGGTGCCGGCGCCGACGTGCAGCGTGACGAAGGCCCGGGTGACGCCCATGGCGTCGAGCGCCGCCAACATCGCCTCGTCGAAATGCAGCCCGGCGGTGGGCGCTGCCACCGCGCCCGGCTCACGTGCATAGACGGTCTGATAACGCGCATCGTCCAACGCCTGGGCATCACGTTCCAGGTAAGGCGGCAACGGCACCTCGCCCAGCCGCTCCAGCCACTCCAGCACACTGTGCGCCGGATCGAAGGCGAGGTGGAACAGGTCGTCGCGCCGGGCCAGTACCCGCGCTTCGCACGCGCCGGCGAACAACAGGCGCCCGCCGGGTTTGGGCGACTTGCTGGCGCGCAGGAACACCAGCGCCTCTTGGGCATCCAGGATGCGCTCCACCAGCGCCTCGACCCGCCCACCGCTGTCCTTCTCACCAAGCAGACGCGCCTTGATCACGCGAGTGTCGTTGAACACCAGCAGATCACCCGCGCGCAGCAGTTCCGGCAAATCGGCGAATCCCCGATCCTGCAGCGCCGAACGCACGCCATCGACGTGCAGCAGCCGGCTGGCACGGCGCTGATCGAGCGGAAACCGGGCGATCAGTTCGTCCGGCAGGTGGTAATCGAAATCACTGGTTCGCATGGCGGCGTTGGATTATACGTTGCCCGCCATGCGCGCCCTGGGCGATAATCCGCGACCCATCCAGCCGGGATGGCGGAATCGGTAGACGCAGCGGACTCAAAATCCGCCGGTGGTGACACCGTGGGGGTTCGAGTCCCCCTCCCGGCACCAACTCCCCCGCCATCGCCCGATCGGCGCAGCCGACGCCACGGGCGCAGATCGTGCCTCACCCGCCGTGGCACAAAAAAGCGCTCCACGAGGGAGCGCGAATCGAAGCCTCCGCCACCTGCGCGGCGGAGGGAGGAGAGACCCGTCGCTTACTTGTTGACCGGGGAGTCCGGCGACAGCAGGAAGGCCGTGATGTGGGCGATCTTCTCCGGCGTCAGGATGCCGTTGTGACCGAGGCGCGGCATGCGCGAGCAGGGCACGAAGGCCTGTGCGTTGTAGATCTTCCCGTAGGTGTACTTGATCATGTCCTCGCTGGTGCCGCGCAGCTTGCCATAGCCCACCAGGCTGGGACCGATGGTGCCGAAGGCGACTTCCTTGGGATCGGCGGCATGACAGGCATAGCAGTTGCCACCGCGGTCGCGCTTGGGATCATCCGGCTCGATGCTGCCGATGCGGTAGGCGAAGCCCATGGTGTAGTACTTCTCGCCGGTCTTCCAATCGCCCATCAGCTTGCCGTCGGCGGGGTACTTGATCGCCTTGGTCTCGCGCTCGATGATCGCCGCCGCCACCTTCTCCGGCGGGTTCTCGTTGTACTGGTTGCAAGCCTTGAGCGTGTCGTCCTGCTTCAGGCGGTCCAAGTGCTGGTTTTCGCCCGGCAGGAAACTCGCGGCGATGATCTGGTCGAGCTGCGCCTGGCTGATCTTGGCGCCTTGCTGAGCGGTGGCGCAACCGGCCGCCAGGGCCGCACCGGCGGCCAGCAACAGAATGTGCTTGCGATTCATGGTGTCTCCTCGGATCAACGCTTCATGCCGGGCAGGTCGAGTTCGGCGCCGCGCGCCTTGTCGCTCAGATACGAAATCAACGCCACGGACGCGGGCGAGCCGTAGTCCAGATCGGGCAGGCGCATCTGCCAATGGCAGTCCCAGATGCGGCTTTGCAGCGTGCGCACCACGCCATGCGAGACGCGATAGGTCGGCCAGGTCTTCATGGTGCGCTGGGTGTCCGCCGGGCTCTCCAGATAGTTGCCCAGTTCCTGCAGGCGGATGCGCAGTCCGTCCGCGCCGTGGCAGGTGGCGCAGGAGAAGTCCAGCGGCCCGTGGCGGGTCTTGAACAGGGCGGCGCCGATGTCACGCGCCTCGCGCTCCTTGGCGTGCGTCATCGGCGGATCGATCTTCATGCCGTCCGACTGAGCCGCGACGTACATGGCCATCGCCTCGATCGGCGTGTTGCTCTCGTTGGCGCGCTGGTCGGCGAACGTTTTCTTCTTCACCTCGGCCTCGGTGAAACCCTGCAATTTGACCATGCAGGTAACCAGGCGCGATTCCAGATCCTCGACGCGGTCGGTGTCCTTGAAATAGCGCGGCAGTTGCGCATAGGCGCCCTTCAACACGCCCGGACCCAGGCCGAAGTCGCAGGCTTCCAGCGATGCGTTCTTGGGTCCGCGTTTCGACTTGAACAGGGCTTCGCCCTGCTCGGCGACGATGGTGCCGGGGTTGGCGAACTTGTCCTGCAATGCGGCGCGGTACTCGTCGGCGGTCACCATCTCCTGCGCGGTGGCCGGCAGGAAGGCGACGCCCGCGGCCAGCGCGCCGAGGACGGCGGTGCCCAGCAAGGTTTTACGCATGTTGCTCCTCCAATGGGGGTTACGGTCGGATGACGCCCGGTGCACCGGGTGCGGGACATGAGCAGGTTCCATGCCGACATCGGCCGACCGCCGGCGGACTGAGTTGCCGGGTGATTTCTAGGACTTGCACGATGACATCGGCTTCTGTCGGCGTTCTGGGCATGCATATCGCAACGGACGATTGCATAACGCAATGCCAGCGGCGGCGACGGCCCGGCCGCCCGCCATCGCCGCTCGGGCGTCAACGCCCTTCCATGCGCAGATAGGTGCGATTCATGTTGGTCCGGTGCCAACTGTCGTAATGCTTCAAATGCATGAACTCGGGCCGCTGCGCGTTCGCCTGGATCACGTCGGCCAGCGGCTCCATGTCGCTCGCCGCCTTGCCCACCACGTCGATCAGGAAGTCGTAATAGGCGCCGGTGTCGCGATCGGCCTTGGCCAGGTCGCCGACCTCGCCGTGACCGGGGATCACGGTCATGTGCGTCGGGCTCAGCGCCCGCATGCGCCGGTACGCGCGCTGACCGGCGAGCGGATCGGACCAGTCGTGCACGCCCAGCATGCGGTCGTGGTAGACCAGATCGCCGGTGAACACGGTGCGCAGACGCGGTAGCCAGATCATCGCGTCGCCGGGGAAATGCGCGTCCGTGCGCATCACCTGGACGAGCTCGCCGCCCAGCTCCAGCGTGGCCAGATCGCCGCTCAGCACCTGATCGGCATACGCCGGCTCGGTGCCATCCAGCCGCTCCCTGAGGATGTTGTGCAGACGCGCCAGATGTTGCGCGGCGAAGCGGCGCTGGGTGTCCACGGTGGCGTCGAAGGCAATGATGCTGGCACCGCGCTCGCGGAAATAGGCGTTGCCCAGCCAGCGGTGATCCTGGCTGCCACTGTTGATCACCCAGCGCACGGGTTGCCAGGTCACGGCGCCGATCGCCGCTTCGATCAGGCGCGCGCCCTCGCGGCTGGCGCCGGTGTCGAACAGCACCACCCCCCTGGGCGTGACGACGAACGCCTGGTTGTTGTTCAACGCCTGGTTGTCGTAAGTACGCTCGTCGATGGGGCCGACCAGCACGTAGACGTTGTCGATGACCTGCTGCGCGCGTGGCACGTAGCCCTCGGCGCGCACCACGCCGACAACGGCCAGCAGGCCGACGAGCAGCAGGCGAAAAACGGATGACATGGCAGCCCTCTTCTATGCGGAAAAAAAAGCGGCCTTGCGGCCGCTGCGATGGATTGTCGCCCAGACCGTCGCCAGGTCACGCCCGAGAGCGAAACCCCGGCGACCGTCCGTGCACGGGCGCGCTCAACCGACGGTGGCATCCGCCGTGTTGGTCGCGCCGGTGTTGTCCACCCAGTTGACCTGCACCTTGGCAC
>CAYTRH010000230.1:0-3894 GCA_964440155.1 uncultured Thiobacillus sp.
GACCTGTACGGCGCCGACATCCTCGCCAACCCCAGCTTCAGCAGCGGCGCGGGCGCTGATGCCGACGTCGACTTCGAATACTGGGTGGAGACCTTGAGTCTGTGACGCACGAACCGGCAGTTCGCTCGACCGCAGCCGTCTCGCGCTTCCCGTCTGTATGCAGATGGCGCTGTTGCTGGCGATGCAGGTGTGTTAAACCATGCGCCCACCGGGGACGTAGCCTGTCCCCCGGGCCGTCCCCGCGCAGGCGGGGCTTTTCTTAATCGGCAATTGGAGAATGTGGATGTTTCAGAAACTGGTGCCTGTCAATATCGAACGTCACGCCAAGATGAGGATCAAGCAGGCCGAAGGCTTCGGCTTCGCGGCCGGATTTCACATCGCTTCGGTGATGATGCATGAGTTCGCCCGCGCCGCCGCGATCTACCCCATCGTCTTCATCGAGGACAAGCAGCAGGACGAGTTCCGGCCGGTGGTGCTGCTGGGACTGGACGCCAACGAGAACCTGTTCGTCGCCGCTGACGGCAAGTGGCAGGCATCCTACGTGCCGGCCATCATCCGGCGTTACCCGTTCGCGCTGGCGCGTACCGACAAGGAAGGCCAGTTCACGGTGTGCATCGACGAGGGCAGCCCGCTGGTCGGCGAGGCGGAAGGCGAAGCCATGTTCGATGACAAGGGCACGCCCACCCAGGTGATCGACAATGTCAAGCGTTATCTGGGCGAACTGCAGCAGATGGAGATCATCACCCAGGCGTTCTGCAAGTTCCTGCGCGAACACAACATGTTCACGCCGCTGAACATGCGCGTGCGTGACAACGATCGGGTCAAGAACATCACCGGTTGCTACGTCATCAATGAGGAGCGTCTGAACAACCTGTCCGACGAGCTGTTCAAGGAGATGCGTGACAAGCGCTACCTGCCGGCGATCTATGCCGAACTGATCTCGCTGGCGCAGATCGACCGTCTGGTCATGCTCAAGGACGAACGCGTGGCCGAGGCCGCCGGCGGCAAGACCGACGCGAAGAAGGTCAAGGCGGCGGGCTGAGCATGACGTGCGCGGCGGGCGCTGCCGCCCGTATCCATGACGCGGCACGCACGGGCGTGCGCGCGGTGGCTGGATATGGCCACGGGGCGCGCGGCCGGGGGCTGCTCGGCGGGGCCCTGCTGCTCGCCGCCTGGGTCGCCATGCAGGCGGCACAGGCAGGGCAGGCTGCGCCGACGGACATCGTCGTCGATCTGGCCGGACTGCCGCCCATTCCCGCACAGGGCGAGTTCGTGCTGACGCCGCGTCTGATGGTGCAACTGGCGTTGGCGCGCAACGCCGACGCCAGCTATGCGCGTCTGGCGTCCGAGGTGTCCGGGCATCTGGCGCGCGCCGAGTCGGGCTTGTTCGAGGTGGTGGCCTATGGTGGCGTGCGGCACGAGGATCGCAAGCGCAAACGCTCGGCGCAGGACATCGGCGCCAATTCCGCGCTGTCGCCGCAGTTTCGCGAACTGGTGCTGGACGAGAACGTGTATCAGGCGGAGATGGGGGTTCGTCGCCGCTTCGCCGTCGGTGGCGAGTTGAGCCTGTCCTACAAACTCGGTGCTCGCAACAACAATCTGATCGCGGTCTCCAACGCAGAACGCCGGGATACCGAGTACGACGGAGCGTTGGCGCTGACCTTCAAACAGCCGCTGCTGCGCGGCTTCGGCAGCGCAGCGGTGGAGGCCGACCGCAGGATCGCCGAGCTGGAATGGGCCATCACCCGCCAGCAGTACAAACAGCAACTGCTGCGCAGCACCAGCGAGGCGCTGACTGCCTACTGGCAGTTGCATCGCGCCTGGGAGACGCTGCGCATGCGGCGCGAGGCGGTGCAGCGTGCGGAAGCGGCGTTGCGCGACATCGAGGTACGCATCGGCGGCGGTCGTCTGCCGCCGCGCAGCGCACTCGAGGCGCGCAGTGCGCTGACCGCGCGGCGGGCCGAGGCGCTGCGCGCGGAACAGGGACTGAGCGAAGCAGAGTCGCGCATCAAGAGCCTGCTCAACCTGGCCGACCATGACTATCGCGATCTGCGCCCACGGCCGGCCTCCGCGCCGCCGGCGGGCGTGCTCCCGGTCGCCGTGGATGGCGAACGCTTGGAGCAGGCGTTGAGCCGCTGGCCGGGATTGCGTATCGCCGAACTCAAACGCCAGCAGGGCACTGTCCGCCTCGATTTCGCCGCCAACCAGAAGCGGCCGCAACTCGATCTGACCGCCAGTTGCAGTTCCACCAGCCTGTCCTACCGACGCGGCGATGCCGCCGACGATCCGTGGCGCGGCGATTATCCGGACTGTTACGTCGGCCTGAATCTGGAAATGCCGTTGCAGGGCAACGTGCGTGCATCCTCGCAGCATCTGGCGCAGCAGGTGCGCATGAGCCAGTCCGACCTCGAGATCCAGGCGGTGCGCACCACGCTGGCCAATGACCTGCACCTGCGCGCCCGCCAGTTGGAACGGGCGCGCGAGGAAGTGGCGGAGTACCGTCGCGACGTCGAGCTGCGCGCGCAGTTGCTGAATTCCGAGCGCACGCAGTTCGAGCTGGGGCTGTCACGCCTGAGCCAGGTCATCGCGCGCGAGAACGAATGGGCCGCGGCGCGCGAGGCGCTGCTCGATGCCGAGGCACGGCTGGCCATGGCCGAGGTGGCGTTGCGCGTGGCGGATGGCAGTCTGTTCGATGCATACGGCGTCGATTGGCGCGAGAGCTGATCCGGCGCGGAGGAAGCGAGTCTTGGCAAACAGGGAAACTTGGGTGATGCGTCGTGCCGGTTTGCTGGGTGTGTGCCTGCTGCTGTGTCAGGCCATGCCACTGCTGGCCGACGATTTCGTCGGCATCGTCTATCCGTCGCGCGATCTGGCCTTGAGCTTGGGTGTCGGCGGGCTGGTGGCCGCGGTCAACGTCGATGTCGGCGATGCGGTCAAGCCGGGGCAGGTGCTGCTCGCGCTGGACAGCCGTATGGCCGATCTGGAGGTGGAACGGCGGCGCGTGGTGTACGAGGATGGCTCCGAGCTGCGCGCACTGGAGGCGCGTGAAGTCATCCTCGCCGAACTGCTCGACGGCGCCGCCAAACTGTTCGAGCTGACCGGCGGCGTCAGTCAGGAGGAGGTGCAGAAACTCAGGCTGGAACTGGGTGACACGCGCGGACGCATCGAGCAGGTCAAGGCGCGCAAACGGCGTGAGGAACTGGAATACCGCGCGGCCGACCAGGAACGGCAAAACCTGCGTGTCGTGGCGCCGGTGGCCGGCATCGTCACCCGCGTCGAGGTCGATGTCGGCGAGTGGGCCAAACCGGGCGAAGCGGTGCTGCACATGGTGGACGTCGCCCAGGCCTATCTGCGCGTCAACGTCACACCGGCGGCGGCGCGTACGCTCAGGCCGGGTCAACGGTTGCCGCTGACCGTCGAGGGCATCGGCGCGCTCAACGGCCGTATCAGCTACGTCGCGCCGGTGGCCGATGCCGCCAGCGGCCTGATCGAGCTGCGCGTGACTTTCGACAATCCGCGCGGCCAGGTGCGGCCGGGCAGCGCCGGTCGTGTCCGGGTCGGCGCGGCAAGTGAGCGTCGGTGATGCCGGGCACATCGATACAGGCCGGTTCGCAATCCGGGATCGACGGTGGCGCTGACCAGGCCGCACGGCCGGCCCGGGAACTGGATGCGCGCCAGTTGATCGAGGCGCTGCACGACCTGCGGCGCCAGCCGGTCGACGCCACCTGGTGGCCGCGTTTCTGCGCGCTGGTGGCGCCGCTGGCGCGCGCGCGCACGGCGTTGGTGGCGCAACGAACCCAGGCGGGCGAGGACTGGCGCCTGCTCGCCGCGGCCAGCCCGGAGGTGGCCGATCGTCTGCGCCTGTGGCGCGAGGTGCTGGCGGCCCTGGCCGAG
>CAYTRH010000231.1:0-3863 GCA_964440155.1 uncultured Thiobacillus sp.
CATCCCGCACCTGCCGCCCGAGCTGCTGGCGCGGCGTCAGGGCGGTCTGGGGGTGTTCGTGGTGGACGGCGACCGGCCCCGCTTCCAGCCGTTGCCGCATGCGCAGGAAGGCCGCCCGGCGCGCGCCGACGGCCTGCGCGCGGATACGCGCGTGGTGGTCAGCGGCATCGGCCAACTGCGCTGACCGGCGGGCGCCGCGCTCACACCACCCGGTTGCGTGGCTGGCCGGCGACGAACGCTTCGAGGTTGTCGATCAGTTGATCGCCCAGGCTCTGCATGGCTTCGCGGCTGGCCCAGGCCACGTGCGGGGTGAGCAGGAAGTTGGGTAGATCCAGATCGAGTAGCGGGTTGCCGTCGCGGGGCGGCTCCAGCGCCAGCACGTCGAAACCGGCGCCGGCGATGCGGCGGCTCAGCAACGCGCTCTTCAAGGCTGCCTCGTCGACCACGCCGCCGCGTGCGGTGTTGATCAGCACCGCATGGCGCCGCATCAGCGCGAACTCGCGCGGGCCGATCAGGCCGCGCGTGTCGTCGTCGAGCGGAACGTGCAGCGTGATGTGGTCGGCGCGCGTCAGCACCTCGTCGAAGGCAAGCCGGCCGGGGCGCACCGTTGCCGCGCCCTTGTGCTCGGCCACCAGCACATCCATGCCGAACGCGCGTGCCAGGCGTTCCACGCCGGCACCGATGCTGCCGTGGCCGATCAGGCCGAGCGTGGAACCCGCCAGGTCATGCATCTCGTGATCGAACAGGCAGAAATCCGGCGCCTTTTGCCAGGCCCCGGCGCGCAGGCTCTGGCGCCAGGCCAGCAGATTGCGGCGCAGCGCCAGCAGCAGCATGAACACGTGTTCCGGCACCGCGTGCTCGGCGTAGCCGCGGATGTTGCACACCGCGATGCCGCGCGCGCGGCAGGCGGCGAGATCGACGTTGTTGACGCCGGTGGCGGCCACCGCCACCAGACGCAGCTTGGGACAGGCGTCGAGCACGGCGGCCGTGATCGGCGCCTTGTTGGTGATGGCGATGCTGGCACGCCACAGCGCATCCGCCACGTCCTCGGGCGCGGTATGCGGATGCTCCACCCAGACGTGATCGAACGCGGGAATGCGCAGTTCGGCGACCAGTGTCGCGCGGTCGAGGAAGACGACGTATTCCTTGTTCACGTCACCGCCTCATCACTGATGCGGCTCATGGCCTCGATGACGCGGATCAGCGCGGCCGAATCCAGTTCGGCGCCACCGCCGCCGACCAGCGCGTTCAGCACCTGCGCCGCCAGCGCGCTGGTCGGCAGCGCCATGCCCAGGCGCTGCGCCTCGGCGAGCACGATGGCCAGATCCTTCTGGTGCAGGAGCGCCTTGAA
This sequence comes from uncultured Thiobacillus sp., assembly GCA_964440155.1. Taxonomy (GTDB): domain Bacteria; phylum Pseudomonadota; class Gammaproteobacteria; order Burkholderiales; family Thiobacillaceae; genus PFJX01. Next base: position 1,352 of record CAYTRH010000231.1, read on the forward strand.
GCCGGGCGCGAAATCGTCGGTCAGCATGCGCTGCCCGTGCACCTCCAGGATGCGGCTGTAGGCCGCGCCGCCGAGCAGGGCCAGACGCACCAGCGCGGCATCCTCGCCCTGGCGGCGCGCGAACGCCAGCGCCTCGGCCACCCCCAGCAGGGTCGCCGACACGGCGATCTGGTTGCACGCCTTGGCCACCTGGCCGGCGCCGCTGCCGCCGACATGCACGATGTTCTCGCCCATGGCGCGCAGCAGCGGCAGCACGCGTGCATACGCCTCGGCGCTACCGCCCACCATGATGGATAGCGTACCGGCGATGGCGCCGCGTTCGCCGCCGGACACCGGCGCATCGAGCAGATCGACGCCGAGTTCGCCCAGGCGCGCGGCATGTGCACGCGTCGCCGCCGGCGAAGTGGTGCCCAGGTCCACCACCAGCATGCCCGCGCGCAGTCCCTGTGCGATGCCGTCATGACCGAACAGGACTTCCGCCACGGCGGCGTCATCGCTGACGTTGATGAACACCACGTCCACCGCGCGCGCCAGCGCCGCCGGTGTGGCGGCGCAGCGCGCACCGACGCCCAGCAGCGGCTCGGCGCGCGTCGCGTCGCGCGCATACACCATGGGCGGGTGGCCGGCCTTGCACAGATTCGCCGCCATCGGCCGGCCCATGGTGCCCAGGCCGATGAAGCCGGTGCGTATGGTGGCGTCATTCATCATCGGCGCGGTCACGGGTGATGAGGGTGCGCGGCGGCCTGCGCGCGCGCCTGCTTGCGGTATTCGTGGCGCATGTTGGCGATCACCAGACCGGCCGAGATCAGCAACAGGCCGCTCAGTTCGCCGACCACGTCGTCCAGCCGCCACAACGCGAAGGCGCCGGCGGCGACGTACAGGATGGGCAGGGGCTCATACAGCCAGTTGGGCAGTTTGACCATGATGCGGGGCCGGTTCAGCAACGTCGAAGCGCGCAGTTTACGCCGTGGCGCGGTTGCGTCATGCACGTGCCGTCAACGCAGCAGTGCGATCCACAACGGCAGCGTCAGCAGGAAACCCAGGCTGGTCCAGCTCACGGTCAGCGCTGCCGCGCGCACGTCGAGCTGAAAGCGGTCGGCGAAGCTGGCGGCCATCAGCATGGTCGGCATGGCCACTTCCAACACCGCCGCCACCTGCGCCGGCCGCAATTCGCCCACGCTCGCCAACGCCAGCGCGTACACCAGCAGCGGCGCCAGCAAAAGCTTCACGGTGACTGCGGCCATCACCGGCGCGCTCGGGCGCAGATCGCGCCAGGGAATGGACAGGCCCAGCGTGAACAGCATGATGGGAATGGTGGCCTGGCCGATGAACTTGCTCGCCTTGATCAGCGGATCGACGTCGATGCCCGACAGGTTCACCGCGAAGCCCAGCACGAAGCCCCAGATCGGGGGCAGCGCCACTAGGGTACGCAGCAGACTGGTGCCGTGACCGCCCTCATGGCCCAGGCGCGTGGCGATCCACACGCCCAGCGTCCACACCAGCGGCGTCGATGCCAATACGTCGGCGAACGCGGCATAGCTGCCGCCGATGTCGCCATACAGGAAGGTCAGCGTCGGATAGCCCATGAACAGCACGTTGCCGAAGCAACCGGCCAACAGAATGGCCGCGCGCGTCTCGCGCCGCAGCGAGCGTCCCATGGGCGAGTGATACAGCAGTGGATAGAGCAGCGCGAAACTGATGAAGATGCCGGCGCTGGTCAGCGCCGGCACGGTCAACAACTCGCGCGTGATGCTCGCCTGCGCCGACAGCGCAAACAGCAGCGGCGGCGCGAACACGTCCACCACCAGCCGGTTCAGATTGACGCGCAAGGTCGCCGCCGGAAACTGCGGACGGAAACGCACCCACATCCCGCCGGCGGCAACCAGCAGGGCGATGGGCAGCCAAACTTGCAGCAACAGTTGCAGCAGGAACTGGGCGGACATGGCGGGGATTGTAGGCGCTGGCTCGCGGACGCGGTCGGCCGTGCGACAAAGGCGGACACCTGCCCGGAATCGGCATGCCGGCACCTCGGTCGGCGCGTCCGCCGATACCGCCGGCCACCTCAGCCGGTTAACCGCCGCGCGGAAGGAACAGGCTTTGCCGAGTGATCAAGGCTTGCGACGGAACATCGTAGCGAGTTTCGACGCGCAATGCGTATGCCTGATGGCACGTCGCCAGAGCAGAAATTCAAAAGCGATGAGCGCGATGGATCCCGTGATCCCGGCCAACCATGCTGGGAATTCCTGTTTGAGCAGCGCGTGAAAGGCCACCCAAACCCCCAGGAACAGTGGGTGTAGAACAACCAAAGCGCCGCCCAACAAGTCTGGTGGGTCGCCGACGTGTTCGTCGGTCTTTTTGCAGGTGGCCCAGGCGCCCATTGGCCCAAGTATGAGAAGCAGACCAAGCACGGACATGAACGCTTCGTTCATTCAACCTCAATCGATATTTGGGGTCTGTCCCAATGCTGTTCACTTTACAACCTCCACTGCCCAATCGTATCGCCGGTTGAGTG
>CAYTRH010000232.1:0-3800 GCA_964440155.1 uncultured Thiobacillus sp.
GGGACAACCCGCTCCCCAGCACGAACAAGAGCGCCACCGGGGGTCTGGCGGCCATGCGCGGCGCCAGCGGGCTGATGTTCTTCTTCGCGACCCAGCCCAATCAGATCGCGCATAACGCGCTCAAGTACCGGCGCGTCGACCCGGCCGCGCGCGTGGCCTACCAGGCGCGCTGGAACCGGCCGGTGCTGTGGCCGCTGCTGGTCAGTGCGGTGTTGCTGACCGCGGCGATCGCGCCGGCGGTGGCGACCTATCGCCGGCGGCAGCGGGCCGGCGTGCGGGAGCGGGCCGGTGCTTGATTACATCCTGCGCCGCATCCTGTATGCCTTCCCCATTCTGCTGGGCGTCAATCTGCTGACCTTCACGCTGTTCTTCATGGTCAACACGCCGGACGACATGGCGCGCATCCATCTGGGCGCCAAGCACGTCACGCAGGAGGCCATCGACACCTGGAAACGCGAGCACGGTTACGACAAGCCGCTGTTCTACAACGCCGAGGCGCAGGGGGCGGCGCGGTTGGGCGACACGCTGTTCGTCGACAAGTCGTTGCGCCTGTTCCTGTTCGATTTCGGCGCCGCCGACGACGGCCGGGACATCGCGCGCGAGATCCAGACGTGCATGTGGCCGAGTCTGGCCATCGCGTTGCCGACCTTCGTGATCGGGTTGATGTGTTATCTCTGCTTCGCGCTGCTGCTGGCGTTCTTCCGCGGCACGGCGCTGGATGCCGGCGGCGTGGTGCTATGCGTGGCGCTGATGTCGATCTCCGGGCTGTTCTACGTGATCGCCGGTCAGTACCTGATGGGCAAACTGTGGAACTGGTTTCCGATCTCCGGTTATCAGCCGGGCTGGGCCGCCTGGCCGTTCCTGGTGATGCCGGTGATCGTCGGCCTGATCGCCGGCATCGGCGATTCCACCCGCTTCTACCGCGCGCTGTTCCTGGAGGAGATCGGCAAGGACTACGTGCGCACCGCGCGCGCCAAGGGCCTGTCGGAGCCGCGCGTGCTGTTCCGTCACGTGTTGGGCAATGCCATGATCCCCATCCTCACCGGCGTCGTCGTGGTCATTCCGCGCCTGTTCCTGGGCAGCCTGATCATCGAGTCGTTCTTCGGCATTCCCGGACTGGGCAGCTACACCATCGACGCCATCCAGGCGCAGGATTTCGCCATCGTCCGCGCCATGGTGTTCCTCGGCTCGGTGCTGTACATCATCGGCCTGGTGTTGACCGATCTGTCGTACACGCTGGTGGACCCGCGCGTGAGGCTGGAATGAAGCCGGTCATCCTTTGGTCCGACGCGCTGCTGCTGCTGATGCTGGCCGTGCTGGCGCTGACCTTCTGGCGCCTGCGGCGCGAGGAGATGCTGCGCGCGCCCTGGCGTCAGGTGATGCGCGGACGCATGGGCGCGGCCAGCGGCGTGGTGCTGGTGACCTTCGTTGCGATCGGGCTGCTGGATTCGCTGCATTACCGCGAGCGTCTGCCAGACACCGAACCCGGACAGACGGCCCAGTACGGCGGCGAGGTGCGTTCGGCGCTGGACGCGCTGCTCATGCCGCTGCGCGAGGGTGTGGAGAAGACCTACTCGGCGCCGTTCGCCACGCATCTGTACGTCAAACAGGCGATGACACGCGCCGACGGCGTGGATGTGCGCGACTACCCGCGTCTGCTCCACGGCGGCGCACATCTGGCCGATCCCGCGCGCGAGTTCTGGCCGGACGTGTCGCGCCGGGCGTTGGCCGGGCTGACCGGTGGCGTGCTGGTATGGCTGCCGCTGTGGCTGGCGTTCGGCCGCGCCCGCGCTGGCGTGCCTGCGTCGCCGGGGAGGCGGGCAGCCTGGGTGACGCTGCTGGGCGTGATGCTGACGGCGGGCCTGCTGGTGGCCCTGGCGCCGCATTACCACGTGCTCGGCACCGACAAGGTGGGCCAGGACGTGCTGTATCTGTCGCTCAAGTCCATCCGCACCGGCCTGCTGATCGGCACGCTGACCACGCTGATCATGCTGCCGCTGGCGCTGACGCTGGGCATCGCCGCCGGCTATTTCGGCGGTCGTGTCGATGACCTGATCCAGTATCTGTACACCACGCTCAATTCCATCCCGGGCGTGCTGCTGATCGCCGCCGCGGTGCTGGTGGTGCAGGTGCAGATCGAAACCCACCCGGACTGGTTCGATACCGCTGCCGCGCGCAGCGACGCACGCTTGCTGGCGTTGTGCGCCATCCTCGGACTGACCGGCTGGACCGGCCTGGCGCGGCTGCTGCGCGGCGAGGTGCTGAAGCTGCGCGAACTCGAGTTCGTGCAGGCGGCACGTGCGTTCGGCGTGCGCCACACGCGCATCCTGGCGCGCCATCTGCTGCCCAACGTCATGCACCTGGTGCTGATCGCGCTGGTCATCGATTTCTCCGGCCTGGTGCTGGCCGAGGCCGTGCTCTCCTACGTCGGCGTCGGCGTCGACCCGGGTATGAACAGCTTCGGCAACATGATCAACGGTGCGCGCCTGGAGCTGGCGCGCGAGCCGGTGGTGTGGTGGCAGCTCACCGCCGCTTTCGTGTTTCTGTTCACGCTGGTGCTGGCAGCCAACCTGTTCGCCGACAGCGTGCGCGAAGCGCTCGATCCGCGCGGGCGACGGCAATGAGGCTGCGCGTCCAGGACCTGCGCATCGAGTTCGCGCCGGCCGCCGGCGCGGTGCAGGCGCGGCCGGCGGTGCCGGTGGACGGCGTGTCGTTCGAACTCGATGCCAACCAATGCGTGGCGCTGCTGGGCGAATCCGGCTGCGGCAAGTCGATGACCGCGCTGGCGCTGATGCGCCTGTTGCCCGAGGGTGCGCGCGTCACCGCCGGCAGCGTGCGTCTGGACGGCACCGAGCTGCTGGACCTGCCGGAGATGAGCATGCGCGCGCTGCGTGGCGGACGTCTGGCCATGGTGTTCCAGGAGCCGATGACCAGCCTGAACCCGGTGATGACGCTGGCGGCCCAGCTCGGCGAGGCGCTCGCCGTGCATCGCGGCCTGCGTGGCGCCGATGCGCGCGCCGAGGCGGCGCGGCTGATGGCGGCGGTGGAACTGCCGGCCGAGCGGCTGGACGCCTATCCGTTCCAGTTGTCCGGCGGCCAGCGCCAGCGCGCGCTGATCGCGATGATGCTGGCGGGTGAACCGGACGTGCTGATCGCCGACGAGCCGACCACCGCGTTGGACGTGACCGTGCAGGCGCAGATCCTCGGGCTGCTGGACGGATTGCGGCGCGAGCGCGGCATGGGCCTGCTGCTGATCACCCATGACCTGGACGTGGCGCGCGACATGGCGGACCGGGTGGCGGTGATGTACGCCGGCGAGATCGTCGAATGGGCCTCGCGCGATGCGCTGTACGCCGCGCCGCGCCATCCCTATACGCAGACGTTATTCGCCGTGCTGCCGCGTCCGGAGCGGCGCGGCCAGCGCCTGGACAGCCTGCCCGGACGCGTGCCGCCGGCCGACGCCGCGTTCACCGGCTGTCGTTTCGCCGAGCGCTGCCCGCAAGCCTGGGCGCGTTGCCACAGTGAGACGCCGGCGCTGCATCAGGCCGTGCCAGGCCACTACGTGCGTTGTCATCTGGCGGTCCCGGGCACGCACGACCGTCGTCCCGGCGCCATCGTCCAGCCCGTGCCCATGGGCGCGGCAACGGGCGCTTCCGCATGCGTCCGCGCGGCGGCAGCGGCGGTCCCGCCCGCGAGCCGATCTGCCGTCCTGGAAGTCGATCGGCTCGCCGTGCACTTCCCCATCCGCCGCGGCCTGCTGCGCCGCCGGGTCGGCGCGGTGCACGCGGTCGACGGCGTCA
>CAYTRH010000233.1:0-3769 GCA_964440155.1 uncultured Thiobacillus sp.
GCCAACCAGTTCCGCCAGCGGGTTACCGCCTCTTTATCGACCTCGTAATAAATCCGGCGTCCGTGTCGACATCGACGGCTGGTTCCCGGACGCCGGCGACGGCCGTGCGCGCAGCAACCTCGGCGCATGGCGGCCGCTGGACGAGGCGGCGCAGCGTGCCGCCGACCTTGGCGGCGAACGCATCCATCCACTGTTCGCGCTGGTGCCGGACCCGCGCGACACGGTGCACGATGCTGCCGGTCGCACGCTGTATTACGGCATTCTGCCCACGGCCAGCCAGGAGCACGACGCCGGCGGCCGCGCCCGCTTCGACGACCAGACCACCTACGAGGCGCGTTGTTTCGTGCGCGTGCACCGGCCTTGTCCCGGCCGCGCCGGCAGGATCCCGGACTGTGACGGGCCGCTGGTGTGGAGCCGCAGCACCGAGCCCTACCGCGTCGCCGCGCCGTTCGACGTACTCGGCGCCGCCAACCGGCCGATCAGCATCAAGATGCCGGACCTGCGCGAGCTGGCCGCCCAGGCTGCCAGCCGGCCGCGCGGTCGGCTGTCGCCGGTGCGCTTCATCCAGCCGCAGCAGCTCGCGCCCGAAGTCAGCGGCAGCGGCGTCGATGGCGGCAGGCTGGGCGGTGAAGCCATCTGTTCGTTCTCCATTCCGCTGATCACCCTGGTGGCGCTGTTCGTGCTGAATCTGTTCCTGCCCATCGTTGTGTACATCTTCAACCTGTGGTTCCTGCTGGTGTTCCGCTTCTGCATCCCGCCCAAGCTGGAGTTCGGTGCCGGCCTGGACGCAGCATTGGCGGTCACGCCGCCGGGGGTCGATCTGGATGCCGGCTTCCAGGTCCAGGTTAACGGCGGCAACCTGGACGTGGGCGCGCAAGCGCTGGCCGTGTGGCTCACCGGCGCCAGTCCCAACCTGCCCGGCGCCATGGAACAGCGGGTGATGGCGGCCACCGGCATGAAAGACATGCCCCGGCTGGAGGCTTATGGCAACAACGCGCTCGGCCCGATCGATCAATCCTTCGCCGACGTTGCCGCCATCCGACCGGATGCCGACGGCGAGGTGACGCCTCCGGCCGTCGGTACGCCGGTCGAGTACGAGGCGCCGGTGACGCCGGTGTGGCCGGCCGGCAAGGGTGCGGCATGAGTGCCGCCGGCGAACGCCATGACCGTTTGGGCGCCGGTCTGGGACAACCGCTCGGGCCCGACGCGGGCGGGCGGCTGCGCCTGGCCGCCGGCCCGGAGAAGGTGCGTCAGGCCATCTTCACGCTGCTCGACACCGAGCCGGGCGAACGCGTGATGCGCCCGGATTTCGGCTGCGGGCTGTCGCGTTACCTGATGGCGCCCAACAACCCGGCCACGCACGCCGCCATGGAGCGTGACATCCGCCGGGCGCTGGAACGTTGGGAACCACGCATCGAGGTGCGCGAGGTGACGGTCACCGCCGGCGCCGACGCAGCCACCGCGTTGATCGAGATCCGTTACGCGCACGTGCTCGACGGTCGCCAGGACATCCTGGTGTTCCCCTTCTATCTGGAGCAGACGTCATGACACCGCACACCGCGCGCGGCGTGCCCGCGCTCGATCCAACGCCCGGAGCGCGCCCATGCCGTTGATCCCGCCCATACTCGACGACCGTGATTTCGAGGCGATCTACGCCGAGCTGCGTGACCGCATCCCGGTCTACAACCCGGCGTGGACGGATCATCACGAATCGGATCCCGGTATTACCCTGTTGCAGTTGTTCGCCTACCTGGCCGAGGGTCTCCAGTTCCGCTTCAACCAGATCCCGGAGGCCACCCGCCTGGCCTTTCTCAAGCTGCTCGGCCTGCCCTTGCAAGCGGCGCAGCCGGCCCGAGCGTTGGTGCGTTGCGTCAGCCGTCAGGCTACCGGCGTCGCGGTGTATGCCGGCGATCAGGTCAGGGCCGGCAAGGTGGTGTTCACGGTCGAGCACGACGCGGTGCTGTGGCCGCTCGACTGTGTCGCGGTGGCACGGGCGCCGCTCGTGGTCGATCCGGTGGGCGGGCTGCCGGCCTTCCTCGCCGGCCTGGATGTCGAGCTGCGCGCGGCGGTGCAGGCCGACATTGACGCGCTGCGCCAGGCCGATCCCGCCATCACCGCGGTGGCGCCCTACACCACCCGATTGCTGGAGGCCGATGCCGGCTCGCCGCCGGTGGACTTCGCTGATACCGTCGACGGCTGCGTCTGGATCGCGGTGCTGAAGGCTCCGGGCGTGGTCATCGAACCGGTGCCGGGGCGGCCGATCACGTTGAGTCTGGGGTACGCGCCGGCGCAAAGTTTTCCGGACGTCGATGCCGCGCCCGCCTGTGGTCCGGCCGCGCCGCCGACATTGGAATGGCGCGCCAGCCTGGCGCAACCGGGCCGCGATGGCCAGCCCGCCTACGTGGCGTTGCGCGTGGCCGGTGACTCCAGCGCCGGCTTCACCCGCGAAGGGGTGGTGCGCGTGGAGCTGCCGGCCGACCTGTCGCTGCTGGGTGTGCCCGAGCCGCCGGCTGGCGTCAGCGGCGGCGGCGAGCATCCGCCGCCGCTGGACGACGAACGCGCCGACAGCGTGTGGTTCTGGCTGCGCGTTTGGCGCGGTGACGGCAGCCGCGTCGGCGCGACCCACGCGATCATGCTCAATGCGCTGGCCTGCGAACAAGCGGTCGAGGCAGTGCCGGAATTGCTCGGCGGCGGCAACGGCCAGCCCGGCCAGATCTTCCAGCTCGCCTATGGTCCGGTGTTGGCCGATGCGCGCCATCCCGTGCGCGTCCAGGTGGAGGAGGGTGGCGTGTGGCGCGACTGGCGCCAGATCGACAGCTTCGATGCCAGCGGCCGGGAGGACCGTCATTTCACGGTCGACGCCGAGGCCGCGCAGATCCGGTTCGGCGAACGCTTTCCGCAATTGGGCGAGCGCGTGCGCGTACTGGGCTACCGCTGGGGCGGCGGCGCGCAGGGCAATCTGCCGGCCAACGCGATCGACAGCTTCGTTCCCCGTGCCGGCGCGCCGACGCCACCGGCGCCGCTGGTGCGCGCGCCGGCCGGCGTCAAGCTGGCCAACCCGTTGCCTGCGCACGGCGGTGTCGATCGGGAAAGTGTCGATGCGGCGCTGCAACGCATCCCGGCGGCGCTGCGCCACAACCGGCGCGCGGTGGCACGCGACGATTTCGCCGAACTCGCCCGTCAGACGCCGGGTGCGGACATCGGCCGCGCCGAATGCCTGCCGCTGTTTCACGCACCCAGCCGCAGCTACCGCGCCGGTAACGTCGGCGTGGTGGTGTGGCCGGCGCGCGATCCGGTGCATCCCGACGCGCCGACGCCGGATGCACTGCAACTGGCGCGCGTATGCGCCTGGCTGGACCGCGCCCGCCTGGTAACCACCGAGTTGCACGTGATTCCGCCGACCTACCGCCGCCTGGCCGTGACCATCGCGCTGAAGCTCAAGGCCGGCTACGGCCTCGACGCGGTGCGTGACTGGGTGGAACTGCTGCTGCGCCAGTATCTGGCGCCGCTGCCGCCCTACGGCCCCGACGGCGACGGGTGGCCGCTGGGTCGGGCGGTGCGCGCGCGCGAACTGGAGGGTGTTGCCATGCAGGCGGAGGGCGTCGAGTACGTCGAGGCATTGCGCTTGGCGCACGACACCGCTGCGCCAGGTGATGCGGCGCAATGGGTCGAACTGGCACTGGTGCCGCTCGCCGATTGGGAAGTGCCGGCCGTGGCCGGCGTGGTGGTGGTCGCCGGCGCCGCCGCGCCGGAACCGGGGCGGGATCTG
>CAYTRH010000234.1:0-3731 GCA_964440155.1 uncultured Thiobacillus sp.
AACGTCGGCACCGCCAGTTGCGCCGCATCGGCCTGATGCAGCGCGCGCTTCAGGCGCGCGGGCGCGCTGCGGCCGGCGCAGGCGTGGCCGGGGTCGGCGCGGAAGGCTTCGAGCATGCCCTGGAGCAGGTCATCGCGCACGAAGCGCCGCCCGGCCAGCGCTTCCTGCACGTCCAGCACATCGTTCGCCACCGCGCGCGCCAGCGGCTCGTGCTGCGCCCATAGCGTACCCACGTCGCCACCGGTATCCAGCCCGGCGATGTTGGTGGTGAGGATGTACAGATTCTTGCGCACCAGTTCCCACAGCAACGCGTCGGCGTCGTCCAGCACGCGCGCCGGCAGGCCGATGGCGGCCAGCGCTGCGACCAGACGGGCAGCCTCGGGGCCGTATACCGGCGAGGGCAGCAACGCCTTGGCGTCGGTGCCGGACTTTTTCTCGAACCAGACCGAGATCACGGTCGGCTCGGGCAGGTCGTGCGCGCGCCAGTCGCGCGGCAGCAGTTCGTTCTGCAACAGCCCGACGGTATCGCGCCAAGCGTCCGGCAGCCCGGCCAGCACCGGGTGCAGGTCGTTCTCGGCCACCGCCACCATGACCAGATCGGGTTCCGGCCAGCGTGCGGCGACGGCCTCCAGGTCGTCGCCGCGGTTGACCGGCACCACGACATGGCCGGTGCGCAGCAGGCCGCCGGCGAACACCCGGCCGAGCTGTCCCAGACCGATCATCACGGCAACGTCGTCCATATTCGTCCTCCAGGCGCAGAAAGAACGTCATTCTACGGCTGGCAGTCGCCGCTCCGCGTTCTGTTACCATGCGCCCGCTTCCGCCCGCCGCCCGGCCGACAGCCCTGCGCGGGGGGCCACGCCGAGTTTGATTTCCACGGAGACCGAGCATGTCTTTTGCCGCGCCCCGCATCGCGCCTTTCCAACCGCCGCGTCGCATTCTGATGGGACCCGGACCGTCCGACGTGCCGCCGCGCGTGCTGGCGGCCATGGCCCGCCCTACCATCGGCCATCTGGATCCCGCGTTCGGCGACATGATGGAGCAGTTGAAGGCGCTGCTGCGCTATGCGTTCCAGACCGAGAACCGTCTGACCTTCCCGGTTTCCGGTCCCGGTTCGGTGGGCATGGAGACCTGTTTCGTCAACCTGGTGGAGCCGGGCGACAAGGTCATCGTCTGCGTCAACGGCGTGTTCGGCGGCCGTATGCTGGAGAATGTGCGCCGTTGCGGCGGCGTGCCGGTGGTGGTGGAGGACGACTGGGGTCGCGCGGTGGATGTGGACAAGGTGGCGGCGGCGTTCGCGGCGCACCCGGACGCGCGCGTGCTGGCGTTCGTGCATGCCGAAACCTCCACCGGCGCCCGCTCGGACGCCGCAGCGCTGGCTGCGCTGGCGCGCGCGCATGGCGCGCTGACCATCATGGACTGCGTCACCTCGCTGGCCGGCATACCGGTGCTGATCGACGCCTGGGGCATCGACGCGGCCTATGCCGGCAGCCAGAAATGCCTGTCCTGCACGCCCGGCCTGTCACCCGTGACTTTTTCCGAGGCGGCCGTCGCCCGGGTACGCGCGCGCCGCGCGCCGGTGCAGAGCTGGTTCATGGATCTCAATCTGGTGCTGGGCTACTGGAGCGGCGAAGGCCGGCGCACCTATCACCACACCGCGCCGATCAACCCGCTGTACGGCTTGCACGAGGCACTACTGCTGCTGGCCGAGGAAGGTATCGAGCAGGCCTGGGCCCGTCACCAGGCGATGCATGACGCGCTGCGCGCCGGCCTGGAGGCGCTCGGCCTGGAGTTCGTCGTGCCGGTGGACGAGCGCCTGCCTCAGCTCAACAGCGTGCGCCTGCCCGCCGGGGTCGACGATGCCGCCACACGCGCCCGTCTGCTCGATGAATACGGCCTGGAGATCGGCGCTGGCCTGGGCGCGCTGGCCGGGCGGGTGTGGCGCATCGGCCTGATGGGCGCCTCGGCGCGGCGCGACAACGTCGATGCCTGCCTGGATGCGCTGGCGGCGGTGTTGAAATGACGCAGGCGGGGTGCGCCGCCGCCCGGCTCAGCGTTCGAGCAGCGCCAGCTTGCCGCTCTTGCCGTTCCACTGGTCGGCGTCCTCGGGCGCCGGCTTTTTCTCGGTGATCGCCGGCCACAGTTTGGCCAGCTCGGCGTTCAACGCGATGAACGCGCGTTGTGCGTCCGGTACGTCATCCTCCGGGAAGATCGCCTCGGCCGGACACTCGGACACGCACAGGTTGCAGTCGATGCATTCCTCCGGGTCGATGACCAGGAAATTGGGCCCTTCGTGGAAACAGTCCACCGGACAGACTTCCACGCAATCGGTGTATTTGCACTTGATGCAGTTTTCCGTGACGACATAGGTCATAACTTTCCTCGCTATCGGTTTTTCGCTAGCATAGCGGCGAATCATGCTCCACGGCCGATTCCGCGCCAAGTCCCCTTTCCCCATCCAGCAAAACCATGCTTATTCGCGAGGTTCACCCATGAGCGAACACATCCATTACGTCACCGACGACACGTTCGAGCAGGAAGTGCTGCAGGCGCCCCTGCCCGTGCTGGTGGACTACTGGGCCGACTGGTGCGGCCCGTGCAAGATGATTTCCCCGATCCTCGACGAAGTGGCCAAGGAATACGCCGGCCGGCTCAAGGTGTGCAAGCTCAACATCGACGAGAACCAGGGTACACCGCCCAAGTACGGCATCCGCGGCATTCCCACGCTGATGGTGTTCAAGAACGGCAATGTCGAGGCCACCAAGGTCGGCGCCCTGTCCAAGTCGCAGCTCACGGCGTTTGTTGACAGCAACATCTGACTTGGCCACCATTCGGACCTGACAGTCCCAGGCGTCCAGCGCTTCCGCCGGACGCCTCCCCTCCCCCTCCCGTAGTTCCCCGCCCCGGCAGGCCACACCGGCCCGCATCCAATCCGGACATCCATGCATCTTTCCGAACTGAAGCAGCTACACGTCAGCGCATTGCTGGAAATGGCCGAGGCCAGCGGCATCGAGAACGCCAACCGCATGCGCAAGCAGGAACTGATCTTCGCCCTGCTGAAGAAAAAGGCCAAGAACGGCGAGACCATCTACGGCGACGGCGTACTGGAGATCCTGCCCGATGGTTTCGGTTTCCTGCGTTCGCCGGACACGTCCTATCTGTCCAACCCGGACGACATCTACGTCTCGCCCTCGCAGATCCGCCGATTCAACCTGCACACCGGCGACACCATCGAGGGCGAGATCCGCACCCCCAAGGACGGCGAGCGCTACTTCGCGCTGACCAAACTGGACAAGGTCAACGACGGCCCGGTGGAAGCGCTCAAGCACAAAATCCTGTTCGAGAACCTGACGCCGCTGTTCCCCAACCAGGCGTTCAAGCTGGAGCGCGACATCAAGGCCGAGGAGAACATGACCGGCCGCATCATCGACATCATCGCGCCCATCGGCAAGGGCTCGCGCGGCCTGATCGTGGCGCCGCCCAAGACCGGCAAGACGGTGATGTTGCAGCACATCCTCACCGCCAACCACCCGGAGGTGGTGCTGATCGTGCTGCTGATCGACGAACGTCCCGAGGAAGTCACCGAGATGTCGCGCACGGTGCGCGGCGAGGTGGTGGCCTCCACCTTCGACGAGCCGGCCGCGCGCCACGTGCAGGTCGCCGAGATGGTCATCGCCAAGGCCAAGCGCCTGGTCGAACACAAGAAGGACGTCGTGTAGGGAAAGAGTGTA
>CAYTRH010000235.1:0-2440 GCA_964440155.1 uncultured Thiobacillus sp.
GGGCGCGGGCGTGGTCAGCGGCACGGGTTCCGGTATGGGCGCCGGCGTCTGCTCCGGTTCGGCCGGCAGGGTGGGCAGCGGTGCTTCCTCGGCCACCGGCGCCGCGCTCGGTGCCGCCTGCTGCGCGGCGATGTCCATCAGGCGCGCCTGGATGATCACCGGACGCGTGCCTTCGCCGCCCGGCGCCGGGCGCAGCAGCGCGATCACGGCGACGTGCAGCGCGAGCGAGAGCAGCAGGCTGCGCGCCAAGGGCGTGCGCATCCATGCGGACCACTGGGAAGCGGGTGTCGCGGCGGAGGTCATGATGACCGCGAGTATAGAAGGGGTGTGCGGACACGACGCAGCGTGTCTGCGGCCACCCCCGGGCAGGGACTTCGTCCCTGCCCGGTGTCAGCGCTTGGCCACCTGCGCGCCGTCCAGCATGGCCTCCAGGCGGGCGGCGTCGACGAAGCCGGGGATGCGCTTGCCGTTGGGGAAGATCATGGCCGGCGTGCCCTCGATACGCAGGCGGGCGCCGAGCGCGAGGTTGTCCTCGATCGGGTTCTTGCAGTCGTCCTTGCCGGTCGGCAGCTTGCCGCGCAGCATCAGATCCTGCCAGGCGGCGGCGCGATCCTTGCTGCACCAGACCAGGCGCGCCTTGCGCGGTGCGTCGGCATGCATGGGCAGCGGGTAGGCAAAGATGTGGATGGTGACGTTGTCGAGCTTGGCGAACTCCTGTTCCGCTTTCTTGCAGAACGGGCAGTCGGGATCGGAGAACACGGCGAACTGGCGCTTGCCGTTGCCCTTGACCAGCTTGATGGCATTGTTGAACGGCAGGCTGTCCCATTTCACTTCGAGCAGCTTGTCCATGCGCTCGCGCGTGAGGTTGCGCTTGTCGGCCAGGCTCAGCAGATCGCCGATCAGCACATGGCGGCCGGCGTCGTCGGCATACACCACTACCGGGCCCTGATCGCCGTCCACCACCACTTCGAACATGCCGGCCAGAGGCGCCTTGGAGATGGACACGATGTTGGTGCCGGGGAAGCTGGCGGCGATGGCCGCGCGGATTTCGGCTTCGCCGGCATGCGCCGTGCCGGCGCCGAGCAGGGCGGGAAACAGGCTGGCGAGCAGCAGGGGGACGAGGGACGGCTTCATGCGGTTCTCCGAAAGGGTGCCGGGAACGCCCGGCGTTACAGGATGGCGTGGCGGGTCAGCGCCTGATTGAGCGGGTCGCAGGCGTCGACCTGACGCATGCCCCAGTTGCGCAACACGCGGCTGAGGCTGTCCGGCCGGGCGAAAAGTTTCTTCAGACCGCCGGTGGTGAACTGCATGCTGGCGACATCTTCCATCCGGCGCGCTGCATAACCGGCCAGGCGTCCGGGCTCTGCCGGATCGCCGCCGCGCTCCAGCAGCGTGGCCAGCAGCCGGGAATCGCGGAAGCCGAGGTTGACGCCCTGGCCGGCGAGCGGGTGCACGGTGTGCGCGGCATCGCCGATCAGCACCAGACCGGGGCGGGTCCAGACGCGGGCGCGCCGACGCTTGAGCGGGAAACCGGCGGCGGGGGTCAGCACACGCAGTTCGCCCAGCGCATGGCCGCCGGCAGTGGCGACTCGGTCAGCCAGTCGCTCGGCGGACAGCGCGCGCAGCGCATCGGCCTCGGCCGGCGGTGTCGACCACACCATGGAGATGCGCCGGCCCGGCAACGGCAGCCAGGCCAGCACGCCGTCGGCGCGGAACCATTGTCGGGCGATGCCGCGGTGCGCCCGTTCGCAGTCGAAGTTGGCGACCACGCCGACATGTCGGTAGTCCTCCGTGTCGACCTCGATGCCGGCTTGCGCGCGCAGCCAGGACTGCGCGCCGTCGGCGGCGATCAGCAGGCGGGCTTGGAGGCGGTCGCCGCCGGCCAGATGCAGGGTATGCCGACCTTCGCCCCAGATCACCGCCTCCGCCGTCTGCGGGCGCAGCCACACCCGGCCGGTCCGTTGCAGCGCTTGCCACAGCGCCCATTGCAGCCGGCCGTTCTCGGCGATCCAGGCGAGTTCGGCCAACCCGGCGTCGAGTGCGTCGAAGGTCAGCGCGCCGTCGCCGTCACCGCGAACTCGCATCTGCGTCACCGCCTGGGCGCGCAACGTTTCGTCCCAGGCGCCGAGCGCGTGCAGCCAAGCGACGTTGCCGGGGCTGAAGGCGTAGATGCGGCTGTCCCATACCGCGTCGTCGGCGGGCGGGGTGGGCGGCTGCGGCTCCAGCAGGGCCACGTCGTGCGGCCCGGCGGACAGCGCCAGCGCGAGCGCGGCGCCGTTGAGGCCGCCGCCCAGGATGATGATGTCGAACGAGGCGCGCATGACGCGGGAGCTTGGGCAAAGGGCGCATCCTGAACTAGGATGGGCGCGAGATCAATGCGCGGCGGACGGACGCTGGCGCGCCGTTGGAGCAGGCATGCAGGAGTTTTTCATCGGATTGA
>CAYTRH010000235.1:2462-3729 GCA_964440155.1 uncultured Thiobacillus sp.
GCTGGCCGGCGCGCTGCTGTTGTGGCTGCGCGCGCGCTGGCTGACACGTGCGGCCGTGGCGGAGGCGCGTGCGGAGGCTCTGGACGCCGCGGCGCAGGCTGCGCGCGTCCAAGCCCAAGCACTGGAGAACGCGCATGACGCGGCGCGCGAGCGCTTGGCCGGACAGCAGGCGCGCATCGCCGAACTGGAGACGCTGCTGACCGGCGAACGCCGGGAGGCGCAGGCGCGGGCGGCGCTGCTGGCGCAAGCCGAGCAACGTCTGGCCGAGACGTTTCGCGCCCTGTCGGCGGAGGCGCTGCAGGGCAACAACGCTTCGTTCCTGGCGCTGGCGCGCGAGAACCTGGCGCAGTTCCAAGAGGCGGCGCGTGGCGATCTCGCCGCCCGCCAGCAGGCCGTGGAGTCCTTGCTGGCGCCGGTGCGCGAGGCGCTGGAACGGCTTAGCGGCCACACGCGCGAGCTGGAACAGGCCAGGGCACGCGATTTCGGCGATCTCGGCCGCCAGTTGCACGGACTGGCGCAGGCGCAGGCCGAATTGCGCCAGGAGACTGCGCGTCTGGTCACCGCGCTGCGCCGGCCGGAGGTGCGCGGCCGTTGGGGCGAGGTGCAGCTCCGGCGCGTCGTGGAACTGGCCGGCATGCTGGAGCACTGCGACTTCGCCGAACAGCAGGTCAGCGATGATGGCGCCCGCCCCGACATGGTCATGCGCCTGCCCGGCAACAAGCAGGTGGTGCTGGACGCCAAGACGCCGCTGGCGGCCTATCTGGAGGCGCTGGAGGCGCCGGACGAGGCCGTGCGCGTCGAGGCGTTGGGACGTTTCGCCCGTCACGTGCGCGAGCACGTACAGCGACTGGCGGCCAAGACCTATTGGCAGCAGTTCCAGCCGGCACCCGAATTCGTCGTCATGTTCCTGCCGGGCGAGGCGTTTTTCAGCGCCGCGCTGCGCGAGGACGCCGAACTGATCGAGTTCGCCGCGCAGCGCCGGGTGATACTGGCCGCCCCGACTACGCTGCTGGCCTTGCTCAAGGCCGTCTACCACGGCTGGCGCGAGGCGGCGTTGGCCGACAATGCGCGCCAGATCAGCGAACTCGGCGCGCGCCTGTACCAGCGTCTGGCGCGTCTGGGCGAACACTGGCAGGGGGTGGGCAAGAGCCTGGGCCAGGCGGTGCGGGCGTACAACGAGGCCAGCGCGTCGCTGGAAGGGCGGGTGCTGGTGACCGCGCGCGAGTTCGCGGCGCTGCGCGCCGCGCCGACCGGTGCGACGCTGGCC
>CAYTRH010000236.1:0-3711 GCA_964440155.1 uncultured Thiobacillus sp.
CACGCCAGCGCCGCCCGCGGCGCCGGCGAGCGCGGGCGGCGCGGCCAGCAGCGCGGCGAGCATCAACGCCGGCCAGCGCTTCATGTCGGCGCTCCGTCGGCATCGGCGCGGGGGCGCGACGCGGCGGGTGATTCGACGCCGGCGATGCCGGCCGGGGCGTTCAGGAGGGGCAGTATCGATGTGGTCATATCAGGCGGACGACAGTCGTGCACGCGGCTGCACAGACCGCGGCGCCGGCAGTAAGGTTTCCTCGGCCCTGTGCTCACGGCACCAGCAGCAGGAAGGGCAGCAGCCACCAGGGCGCGAACGGTTTGATGGTCAGGGCCCGCGCCTCGCCCGGCGCGCCGGCGGTGCCGTCGGCATCCAGCGCGATGACACGCAACCAGTAGGCGCCGGGCGGCGGGCGCAACACCAGGGCTTCCGCCCGGTTCACTTCATGACGCCCGTACAGATCGGTGAATGCCGCGTCGCGCGCGATCTCCAGGCGGTAGCGCGGCGACTCGCCGCTCCAGGTCACGCGCAGGATGCCACCGTCCTCGACCACGTCCGGATGACCGGGTGCGGCCGGCGGCGGAACGAAGCGCCAGCTCGCCGCCATGCCGAAGCCCAGGCTGGCATCGTCCTCACCGAGCGCGGCGACGCGCCAGTACCAGGTGCCGGGATGCCGCGCAAACGCAGGCAACGATGCGTCGGCCACGCGCTGGTCCAGCGCCGGTTGCAGGAAGTCCGGCGTCGACGCGATTTGCACGCGATAGGCGTGGGCGCCGGCGACCGGCGTCCAGCGCAGGGCGACGTCGGCGGTGCGCGCCAGTGCAGCGTCGGCCGGCGCCAGCGGCCTCGGCTGCATCGGCGGCTGGATCAGGGGTGCGGCCGGGCTCCAGGCGCCCGCCAGGCCGTCGGCTTCCAGGCCGCGGACCCGCCATTGGTAGCGGCCGGGATCGAGTGTCACCGTGACGCCGGTGGCGTCTGTCGTCTGGCGCTGCAACACCGGCTCAAAGTCGGCATCGCGCGCAATCTCGACGTCATAGCGTCGCGCGCCCGCCGTCGCCTCCCACGCCAGGCTGACCCGGCCCGGCTCTACCCGGGCTTCACGCGTCGCCGGCGCGGCCGGTGGCGGCTGCACGCGGAAGGCCCGGTGCGGGCCGAACGTCCGTGCCTCACCCGCCACATCGACACTGGCGATGCGCCAGTGCCAGTCGCCTTCGGGCAGGGTCTCGACGAGGCGGGTCACGGCCGGCAGGCGATGCTCGCGCACGCCCTCGTCGAAGCCCGGCGTCGGTGCGATCTGCAACACGTAGCCGTGCGCGCCGGCGGCAGCGGCCCAGGTGAATTCCGCTTCCTGGGTGAGCAGGCGTTCGCCCAGGCATGGACTCAGCGCCGGCGGCGGCAAGGGGCGTGCGGCCAGGCGGAAGGCGTGATCGGCCTGGCGCCCTTCCAGGCCATCGGCGGCGATGGCGCGCACGCGCAGGTGATAGTCGCCGTCCGCCAGCGCCGGTTGCTCGTCCGCCTCGTCCCGGCCCGTTCCCGGCCAATGTGCCTCGGGTCGGGTGAACTCGCCCTCAAGCAGGATGGCATGGAAGGCCGGGTCGGCGGCGATCTGGGCGCGCCAGGCGCTGGCGCCGTCCAGTTGCGGCCAGGAAAACATCAGCGGCAGACGCGTGACGCGCGTCGGCAGGCCACTCAGATCCGGGCGGGGCAGCAGTGCGCGCGGCGGTGCCGGCGGGCGGCCCAGCTCGGTGACCGTGCCCTGGCCTTCCGCAACCCGCACCTCGACGCCCTGTGCGGCAACGGCGACCGCACCTTCCAGTACTTCGCTGCGCAGCGTCCTGCCGTCTTCGGCCAGATTGAGGCGGAACTGGGTGCCGCGCAGGCCGGCCACCGCCACCGGCGTGGCCACGCGGAATCCGCCGGCCGGCGCCTGCTGCGCCGCGGCGCTGGCTTCGATGCGGCCCTGCTCCAGTTCCACCTCGGTGGCCACCATGCCGGTCTTGCCGTAAGCGGCCAGCCGGCCGAACTTCAGCCGGCTGGATGCCTGCTGGGTCAGCGTGGTGCCGTCAGCGAAACGATAGGTGGCGTTGCTGCGCGGTCCGGTGAGCACCAGCTCGCCGCCGGTCAGCCGGGCGTCCACGGTCAGCGGCCGGAACGGCTCCTCACCCTGACGCACCCGCACGTTGCCGGTCACCGCCGTCACCACCGCCGGTGCCGGCGTCACCTTCAACAAATCCACCGGTATGCGGATGCGCGTATTGGCCGGCAGCTTGCGCGGATCGCTGACCTTGTTGGTGATCTGCACCTTGGGCCAGTCGTCGGGATTCTTGAGGTACTGCCTGCCGATGCCGATCAGCGTGTCGCCGGGATAGGTCAGATACAGCCAGTCCTGCGCGGCCGCCGGCACCGCCAGGCACAGCGCCAACAGTGCGGTCGACAGCAGACGGATGGAAGGGATACGCATGGCGGACTCGGTGGGTTGCGGCCGGACTCGGCTGGTTGCGGATGTGGGGCTTCCGTTAAGCTCTCGCACCTACTATAAGCCGTTCGCCGGTCGATTGGTTGACCGGAGAGGAAGGAGATTGGAACCATGCACATCGGAACGCCGCTGTCCGCGTCCGCCACCCGCGTCATGCTGCTGGGTTCGGGCGAACTCGGCAAGGAAGTCATCATTGCGCTGCAACGGCTGGGCGTCGAGGTGATCGCCGTCGACCGCTACGACGGCGCGCCCGGCCAGCAGGTGGCGCATCGCGCGCAGACCATCGACATGAGCGACGGCAACGTGCTTGCCCGCCTGATCGATTCGGAGAAACCCGACCTGGTGGTGCCCGAGATCGAGGCCATCGCCACGGAAACCCTGCTGCAACTGGAGCGCGACGGCGTGTGCCGGGTGATCCCCAACGCGCGCGCGGCGCACCTGACCATGAACCGCGAGGGCATCCGCCGGCTGGCGGCCGAGGAACTGAAGCTGCCGACCTCGCGCTATGCTTTCGCCGACAGCCTGGAACAGTTGCGTGCGGCGGTCGAGGGCCGGCGCGGCATCGGCTATCCCTGTATGGTCAAGCCGGTGATGTCATCGTCGGGCAAGGGCCAGAGCCGGGTCGATGTCGCCGACCGACTGGAAGCGGCGTGGCTGCACGCGGCCAGCGGTGCGCGCGTCGGCAAGGGACGGGTGATCGTGGAAAGCGTGATCGATTTCGACTACGAGATCACCTTGCTTACCGTGCGCGCGCTGGATCAGTCCGGACAGGTGGCGACGCATTTCTGTGCGCCGGTGGGACATCGTCAGGTGCAGGGCGATTACGTGGAGAGCTGGCAGCCGCAGCCGATGTCGCCACAGGCGCTCGCCCGCGCGCACGACATCGCCGCTGCGGTCACCGCTGATCTGGGTGGGCTCGGCCTGTTCGGGGTGGAATGTTTCGTGCGCGGCGACGAAGTATGGTTTTCCGAGGTCAGCCCGCGCCCGCACGACACCGGCATGGTGACCCTGGTGACCCAGCGCCACAACGAGTTCGAACTGCATGCGCGCGCCATCCTCGGGCTGCCGGTGGATGTCGGCCTGCGCACGGCGGGTGCCTCGGCGGTCATCTACGGTGGCGTCGAGGGCGAGGCCATCCGTTACGAGGACGTCGATCTGGCGCTGCGCGTTCCCGGCAGCGACCTGCGCCTGTTCGGCAAGCCGGTGTCGTTCCCGCGCCGGCGCATGGGTGTCGCGCTGGCCGA
>CAYTRH010000237.1:0-3682 GCA_964440155.1 uncultured Thiobacillus sp.
GGGCTTGGCGATGGCCATGGCACGCAGGCCGAGCCGGCCCCTGAGGAGAATGGGGCGGCGCAGGAAGCGGCGGTGCACGCGGCGGAGGCGGAGCCTCCGCCCATGCCGGCCAGCCTGCCGGCGCGTGCGCTGCGCGAGTTGCCCCGCCGTGTCACCCTGCGTTATGCGTTGCAGACCGGCGAAGGCGGCTTCACCCTCGGTTACACGCTGATCACCTGGCATGCATCGGCCGACCACTATGTGCTGGAGAGCGTCACCGCGGCCAGCGGCGTCACCGCGTTACTGGTGCGCAGCAGCGCCACGCAGCGCAGCGAGGGACGCATCACCGCCGACGGACTGGCGCCCAGTCACTACGTCATGGACCGCGGCAAGGGGCGCGTGCATCAGGCCCGGTTCGACTGGCCGGCGCGGCGTCTGCACCTGTCCGACGGCGACCTGGAGCTGCCGGCGCTGGCGCAGGACCTGCTGAACTTCCCGTTTCATCTGGCGTTGACCCTGCGCGGCGACGAGGCACCCTGGCGCATGGCGGTGACCGACGGGCGCCGTCTGCGCGAATATGCCTTCGAGGTGGTCGGCCATGCGCCGGCGCCGGCGCACCATGGCGACAGTCTGCATCTGCGCGGCAGCCGCGCCGGTGAAGGCACGCTGGACGTCTGGCTGGCGCCGGCACTGCATTGGCTGCCGGTTCGCATCCGCACCGTCGACCACAAGGGTACGGCCATGGTGCTGACGCTGGAGCGCGCCGAGCTGGATTGAGCCGCGCCGGCGCCGGTGACCGGTGCGCGCGGCTTCAGGCGTCGGCGATGCCCAGTTCGGCGCGGGTGCGCTGCGCCAGCGCCAGCGCCGCGTCGACGCTGGGTGCGAGGCAGTTGTAATGACCCATCTTGCGTCCCGGACGCGCCTCCGCCTTGCCATACAGGTGCAGTTGTACGCCCGGATGGGCGAGCAGCCTGTGCCAAGCGGGTTGCGGCTGCCACACGTCGCCGAGCAGATTGACCATGACCACCGGCGTCAGCAGACGCGTATCCGCAGGCGGCAGGCCGCACAGCGCGCGCACCTGTTGTTGGAACTGGTCGCTGGCGCAGGCATCGAGCGTGTAGTGGCCGCTGTTGTGCGGGCGGGGCGCCATCTCGTTGAACACCAGGCGACCGTCGGTCAGCACGAAGAACTCCACCGCCATGACGCCGACGTAATCCAGCCCGCGCGCCAGCCGTGCCGCCATGGCGCGCGCCTCATCGGTGATCGTCTCCGCCACACGCGCCGGCACGATGCTGATGTCGAGGATGCCGTTGCGATGATGGTTCTCCGCGGGCGGGAAACAGGCGATCTGGTCGTGTGCGTTGCGTACCAGCACCACCGACAACTCGTGGGCCAGGTCCAGGCGTGCCTCCAGCAGGCAGGGCACGCCGCCCAGCGCGGTGTAGGCGGCGACCAGATCGTCGAGGTCGTCGACCCGCGCCTGGCCCTTGCCGTCGTAGCCCATGCGGCGGGTCTTGAGCAGCGCCGGGCCGCCGATACGGCTCCACGCCGCCACCAGGTCGCCCTCGTCGTCGATGTTGGCGAACGGCGCGGTGGCGCAGCCCAGCTCCACGGCGCGTGTCTTCTCCAGCAAGCGGTCCTGCGCCACCGCCAGGATCTCCGGCGCGGGTGCGACACGGCAGCGTCGGGTCAGGGTGTGCAGTGCCGCCGCCGGCACGTTCTCGAACTCCGTGGTGACCGCCTGACACAGTTCGCCCATGCGCAGCAGCGCCACGGCATCGGTGTAGCCGGCCTTGAGGTGCACGTCGGCCACGGCGCCGGCCGGGCTCAGCGGATCCGGATCGAGCACCACCACGCGATAGCCCATGACTCTGGCCGCCAGCGTGAACATGCGGCCGAGCTGGCCACCGCCGAGCACGCCCAGCGTCGCGCCGGGCAGCAACGGCTCGGCTACGGGGCGGTCAGCCGCGGTTGTCCGGGTCATCCAGGTCCATGGCCAGTACCGCCTCGGTCTGGCGCCGGCGAAATTCGATCAGTGCCGCGCCGATGGCGGGAAACTCGTGCGCCAGCAGGGCGGCGGCGAACAGCGCCGCGTTGGCGGCGCCGGCCTCACCGATGGCGAAGGTGGCGGTCGGGATACCCTTGGGCATCTGCACGATGGACAGCAGCGAGTCGATGCCCTTGAGATTGCGCGACGCCACCGGCACGCCCAGCACCGGCAGATGCGTCTTCGCCGCGGTCATGCCCGGCAGATGCGCGGCGCCGCCGGCGCCGGCGATGATGCAGCGCAGGCCGCGCTCGGCGGCGCCGGCGGCATAGGCGAACAGCAGATCGGGCGTGCGATGCGCGGATACCACGCGCTTTTCGAACGGGATGCCCAGTTGCGTGAGCAGCTCGGCGGCGTGGCGCATGGTGTCCCAATCGCTCACGCTGCCCATGATCAGACCGACGAGGGGAGCGGACATGCTGGTGCGGTACGAGGGGTGAACGACGATGATAGCCGCTTCGCCGATGCGGAAAAAGCCGCCCGCCGCGGATCAGAATGGCAGGCGCAGCGTCGGTGCGGCGGCGTGCAGCAGGGCGCGAAAGTCGTCCTGGATGCGGTGTAACGCGTCGGTGTCGTCGCCCTCGAAACGCAGCGACAGCGCCGGCGTGGTGTTGGAGGCGCGCAGCAGGCCGAAGCCGTCGGCATACTCGACGCGCAGGCCGTCCAGGTCGATGATTTCGCGCGCGCCGGGAAAGCGCGCGCCGTCGCGCAACCGTTCGATCAGCCGGTGCGACTCGCCCTCAGCCATCGGAACCAGCAGCTCCGGCGTGTTGACGCTGTCCGGCAGGGCGCGCAGACAGGCATCCAGGTCTGGCTGGCGCGCCAGGTATTCGAGCAGGCGCGCGGCGGCGTACAGGCCGTCGTCGAAACCGTACCAGCGTTCGGCGAAGAACAGGTGGCCGCTCAGCTCGCCGGCCAGGGCGGCGCCGGTCTCGCGCATCCTGGCCTTGATCCGCGAATGGCCGGCCGTCCACAGCAGCGGCACGCCGCCGCGCGCGGTTATCCAGTCGCGCAACAGGCGTGTCGACTTCACGTCATAGATGACGGTCGCTCCACGCGCGCGCGCCAGCACGTCATCGGCCAGCAACATCAGCACGCGGTCCGCCTGGATGATGGAGCCGTCGCGCGCGACCACGCCCAATCGGTCGCCGTCGCCATCGAAGGCCAGCCCCAGATCGGCGCCGCGTGCACTCACCCGCGCGCGCAGGTCGGTCAGATTGTCGGCCACCGACGGGTCCGGGTGATGGTGCGGGAAACGGCCGTCCACCTCGCAATACATCGCCTCCACACGACAGCCCAGCGCACGCAGCAGCGCCGGCGCGTGTGCGCCGGCGATACCGTTGCCGGCGTCGACCACGATGTCCAGCGGTCGCGCCAGACGCACGTCATCGAGGATGCGTCGGTGGTAGGCGGCGGCGATGTCCTGGACGCCGATGCGGCCGCCGGCGGCCGGTCGCTCATCCGCCTCGGCGCGCGCGCGCAGCGCCTGGATCGCCGCACCGGCCAGGGTCTCGCCGGCCAGCATCAGCTTGATGCCGTTGTACTCCGGCGGATTGTGCGAGCCGGTGACCATGGCGGCATTGCCGCAGTCCAGATGATGCGCGGCAAAATAGGCCATCGGCGTGGTAACCGCGCCCAGATCGATGACGTCCATGC
>CAYTRH010000238.1:0-3632 GCA_964440155.1 uncultured Thiobacillus sp.
CATGGTCAAGGCGGTGTTCGATGCGCTGGACGCGCCCGCGCAGCCGGCGCGCCACCAGTTCACCATCGGCATCGACGACGATGTCACGCACCTGTCCCTGCCCTGGGATGCCGGGTTCCGCACCGATGCCGCGCGACGTCTGAGCCACGCGGTGTTCTGGGGCCTGGGTGCGGACGGCACGGTGTCGGCCAACAAGAACTCGATCAAGATCATCGGCGAGGCCACCGACCTTCATGCCCAGGGCTACTTCGTCTACGACTCGAAGAAGTCCGGCGCGGTGACGGTATCCCATCTGCGCTTCGGCGACGCGCCGATCCGCTCGGCCTATCTGGTCGAGCCGGACATGGCGCATTTCGTCGCCTGCCACCAGACCGTGCTCATCGAGCGTTACGACCTGCTGCGTCACGCCGCGCCGGACGGCGTGTTCCTGCTCAACACGCCGGAACCGCCGGAACGGGTGTGGGACAGCCTGCCGCCGGCGCTGCGTGCCGGCATCCGCGCCAAGCGCCTGGCGTTGTGGGTGATCGACGCCTACGCGGTGGCCGCCGAGGCCGGCATGGGGCGGCGCATCAACACCATCATGCAGACCTGCTTCTTCGCCATCTCCGGCCTGCTGCCGCGCGACGCCGCGATCGCCGCGATCAAGCAGGCGGTGGACAAGACCTACGGACGCAAGAGCCGGCGCCTGACGGAGCTGAACCATCGCGCCATCGACATGACCCTGCGCCACCTGCACCCCTTGGCCATCCCCGCGCAAAAGGACGAGGGGGCGGGGGCCGGCCCGGCGGCGTCCGATGTCACCACCGTGCGCCACGATCCCGCCGCCACCGACTTCGTCCGCACCGTCATCCTGCCCATCTACCACGGTCACGGCGACAGCCTGCCGGTGTCGTACATGCCGGTGGACGGCACCTTTCCGGTCGGCACGGCGCGTTTCGAGAAACGCAACATCGCGCTGGAGATCCCGGTGTGGGAGGCCGATCTGTGCACGCAGTGCGGCAAGTGCGTGCTGGTCTGTCCGCACGCCGCCATCCGCGCGCGCGCGTTCGCCGCCGAGCACGCCGCGGGTGCGCCGCCGACCTTCAAGCATGCGGCAGCGAGAAGCAAGGAGTACCCGCCCGGCACCCGCATCAGTTACCAGGTGGCGCCGGAAGACTGCACCGGCTGCGGTGATTGCGTCGAGGCCTGCCCGATCCACGACAAGTCCAACGTCAGCCGGCGCGCGCTGAACATGGCGCCGCAGCCGCCGCTGCGCGCGCCGGAACGCGACAATTACGCCTTCTTCCTGGCCCTGCCGGCATTCGACCGTGCCGCCGTCAAACACACCACCATCCCCGGCGCCATGCTGCTCGACCCGCTGTTCGAGTATTCCGGCGCCTGCGCCGGCTGCGGCGAGACCCCCTACATCCGGCTGGCCACGCAGCTGTTCGGCGACCGCATGCTGATCGCCAACGCCACCGGCTGTTCGTCGATCTACGGCGGCAACCTGCCGACCACGCCGTACACCACCGATGGCGAGGGGCGCGGCCCGGCGTGGAGCAATTCGCTGTTCGAGGACAACGCCGAGTTCGGCCTGGGCATGCGCCTGGCGGCCGACCGGCTGCTGGCGCATGCCGGTCTGCTGGTGCGCGAACTGGCCGACGACATCGGCGCCGATCTGGCGCGCGAGCTGATCGAGGCGGAGCAACGCGACGAGGCCGGTATCCAGGCACAACGCAAGCGCGTCGCCGCGTTGCGCGCCCGGCTGGCCGGTCTGCCCGGCGCGCGTGCGAGGGAACTGGCCGTGCTGGCGGAATGGCTGATCCGCCGCTCGGTGTGGATCATCGGCGGCGACGGCTGGGCCTACGACATCGGCTACGGCGGCCTGGACCATGTGCTGGCCCTGCCTTACGACGTCAACATCCTGGTGCTGGACACCGAGGTCTACTCCAACACCGGCGGCCAGACCTCGAAGGCGACACCGCTGGGCGCGGTGGCCAAGTTCTCGGCCGGTGGCAAGCCGACCGCAAAGAAGGATCTGGCGCGTCTGGCCAGCGCCTACGAGCACGTCTATGTCGCCACGGTCGCCTATGGCGCCAAGGATGTGCAGACGCTGCGCGTGTTCCACGAAGCCGAGCGCTACGACGGCCCGTCGCTGATCGTCGCCTACAGCCCGTGCATCGCGCATGGTTACGACATGCTGTACAACCAGCGCCAGCAGGAACTGGCGGTGAAGAGTGGACACTGGCCGCTGTTCCGCCACGATCCGCGCCTGGCGGCGGCCGGCGGCAACCCGTTCAGGCTGGATTCACCGGCACCGAGTCAGCCGGTCGCCGCGTTCATGGAGTCGGAGACCCGTTTCGCCATGCTGCGCCGCAGTCACCCGGATGCCGCTGAGCAGTTCCTGCAACGGGCGCAGCGCGAGGCCGAGCGGCGCTACCGGACCTACCTCGACCTGGCGGACGCGGGCGCGCGCAAGGAGGCGTCATGATCGACCTGTGCACCGATTATCTCGGTCTGCGTCTGAGCAACCCGCTGGTGCCTTCGTCCTCGCCGCTGACGCGCGATTACGACAGCGCGCTGCGTCTGGAGGACGCCGGCGCGGCGGCGCTGGTGCTGCACTCGCTGTTCGAGGAGGAATTGCGCGCCGAGGAGGCCATGGCCGAGCGCTTCCTGCTGCACGCCGAACTGGCGCATGGCGAGGCGGAGCGGCTGCTGCCGGACGCGGCGGACTACCGCGGCACGCTGGAGCAGTACCTGGAATACCTGGCGCGCCTGAAGCGGCGCCTGGACATACCGGTGATCGCCAGTCTCAACGGCGTATCGCTGTCGGGCTGGGTGGAGTTGGGCCGTGACCTGCAGCAGGCGGGCGCCGATGCGCTCGAACTCAACGTCTATCATGTCGCCGGCGAGGCGGCGGTGGCCGGCGAGGCAGTGGAGGCGCGCTACCTGGCCCTGCTGGCCGAACTGCGCAGCGTGGTCGATCTGCCCATCATCCTCAAACTGTCGCCGTTCTTCTCGTCGCTGCCGCATTTCGTCGCCGAGCTGGAGCGCGCCGGCGCGCGCGGCGTGGCGCTGTTCAACCGCTTCTATCAGCCGGACATCGATCTCGACAACCTGTGCCTGGTGGATCGCCTGCACCTGTCCTATCCCGACGAGGCGTTGCTGCGCATGCGCTGGATCGCCATCCTGCGCGGCCAGACCCGCCTGACGCTGGCCGCCACCGGCGGCGTGCACGGCCACGAGGAGG
The DNA here is from genome assembly GCA_964440155.1 of uncultured Thiobacillus sp. Classification (GTDB taxonomy): domain Bacteria; phylum Pseudomonadota; class Gammaproteobacteria; order Burkholderiales; family Thiobacillaceae; genus PFJX01. Next base: position 3,230 of record CAYTRH010000238.1, read on the forward strand.
CATTGAAGATGCTGCTGGCCGGCGCCGACGTGGTGCATCTGGCGTCCTGCCTGTTGCAGCGCGGGCCGGAGCATCTGGCGGTGATCCTGGCCGACATGCAGCGTTGGATGAGCGAGCGGGAATACGCCTCCGTCGCGCAACTCAAGGGCAGCATGTGTCAACGCAACCTGCCCGACCCGGATGCGCTGGCGCGCGCCAGTTACATCCGCGTGCTGGACAGTTACACGCCGGGCAGCGGCGTCTGGCGCTGACCCGTCACCCGCCGCCGTCATTGCCAGGCGGCACAGCGGCCGCGGCAATCCAGCAGCGACCGCGGTGCGGGCGCCAACCTCCTGGATCGCCACGCTACGCTCGCGATGACGACCCTTTACTGTCGCGCCTGCGTCTCCTCGCCGCATTGCGA
>CAYTRH010000239.1:0-3616 GCA_964440155.1 uncultured Thiobacillus sp.
CTGCTCAACCCCGAACCGCCGGCCCGCGGCGAGACCCCCGTCACGCGCAAGGTCACGCGCGCGCTGGCGCGCATCAAGCTGGGCCTGCAGGATTGCCTCTATCTCGGCAATCTGGACGCCCGGCGCGACTGGGGCCACGCCCGCGACTACGTGGAGATGCAATGGCTGATGCTGCAACAGGAACAGCCCGAGGACTTCGTCATCGCCACAGGTGTGCAGTACTCGGTGCGCGATTTCGTCGATGCCGCCGCGCGTGAACTGGGCATGACCATCCGCTGGCAAGGTTCGGGCGTGGACGAGAAGGGCTTTGACACGGCCGGCCGCTGCATCGTGCAGGTGGACCCGCGCTACTTCCGTCCGACCGAAGTGGAAACCCTGCTGGGCGATGCGTCCAAGGCCAAGGCCAAGCTGGGTTGGAGCCCCCGCACCAGCTTCGAACAATTGGTCGCGGAAATGGTGCGCGAAGATTTGAAGAGTGCCGAACGCGACGAACTCATCAAGCGGCACGGCTATCAGGCCATGGATTACCACGAGTAAGGCCATGGACGCGAACGCAAGAATCTATGTCGCCGGCCACCGCGGCCTGGTCGGTTCGGCCCTGGTGCGCAACCTGTCGGCGCGCGGTCATGAGCGCATCGTCACACGCACCCACGCCGAACTCGAACTCACCGATCAGCGGTCGGTCGAGGATTTCTTCGACCGTGAGCGGCCGGAATACGTGTTCCTCGCCGCCGCGCGGGTGGGCGGCATCCACGCCAACAACGCCTACCCCGCGGAGTTCATCCGCGACAATCTGGCGATCCAGACCAACGTCCTACACGCCGCCTGGCGTCACGGTGTACGACGCCTGCTGTTCCTCGGGTCGAGCTGCATCTACCCCAAACACTGTCCGCAGCCGATGAGGGAGGAACACCTGCTCACCGGTCCGCTGGAGGCGACCAACCGGCCGTATGCGCTGGCCAAGATCGCCGGCGTCGAGATGTGCTGGAGCTACAACCGCCAGTACGGCACCCGCTTCCTTGCGGTCATGCCCACCAATCTGTACGGGCCCGGCGACAACTACCATCCCGACAACAGCCACGTCATTCCGGCGCTGATCCGCAAGTTCCACGAAGCCAAGGTCGCCGGCCGCGCCAGCGTGACGGTGTGGGGCACCGGCACACCGCGGCGCGAGTTCCTGTACAGCGACGACATGGCCGACGCCTGCGTGTTCCTGATGAGCCTGCCGGACGAACGCTTCGACCCGCTGCTCGGCAGTGACGAGGCCGCCACCGGCGTGTTCATGCCGCCCCTGGTCAACATCGGCATCGGCAGCGACATGACCATCCGCGAACTGGCCGAATGTGTGAGCACGGTGACCGGCTATACCGGCGACATCGTGTTCGACCCCGGCAAACCGGACGGCACCCCGCGCAAACTGCTGGACGTGACCCGCCTGCATCGACTGGGCTGGCGTGCTGCCACGCCGTTCATGGACGGCTTGCGCCGGGCGTATCGCGACTTCCTCGATACGCTGTGAGCCGCCTGCCCGCCGTTCCTACTCGCGGCGCAGCAGCCGGTCATTGAGAAAGCTGGCCAGCCCACCGGCGCGGAACTCGCGCTCCATGCGCTCGCGGTCGGCGATGTCGCGCGACCATTCGAGCAGGCCGACTTCGGGATGATCCCGGTGGTAGCGCGCGTACTGTTCGAAGAAGTAATCCGACTTGCCCGCCTTGGAACGGCGGATGTGCCCGTAGGGCCACAAGCGCAACTGGTCGGTCTGCGCGATCGGCACGCCCAGACGGAAATGCTGGTACAGCGTGGCGTAGATGCCGGCGCGGTCGGCCCCGGCCTTGCAGTGCATCCAGATCGGGTATTCGACGCTGTCGAACACTTCCTTGGCGCGCTCGATGCGCTCGTGCGACGGCAGGCTGCGCGAGGCGATGCTGACGTCGACCAGGCGCACGCCCAGGCGGGCGCACTGTTCGCGCTCGAACGCCCAGTAGGCGGAGTTCTCGTTGGCCCCCTTCAGGTTGACGATGGTCCGGATGCCGTATTTGCGCACCATGCGCCGCAACTGCCACATGGTCGGCTGCGAGGACCGGAATGCCTCGTGAGAGATGCGATGGAAATTGAAACGGAACAGGTTGGTGAAATTGTGCTCGACGAACATGGCGTACAGCCATGCGCGCAGCCTGCCCGAACGGGTGTCGAGGTCGAATCTCACGGGTTCCTCTCTGCCATCGGCGGTGTCACGGCGTTGCCTCCAGCATACGCACCAGCGCGATGCCTTTCTGTCGATACAACACTTCGTGCGCCGGCAGTTGCGCCAGATGGTCCACGCGTGTCAGCGCCACATCGCCCGGCGCGGGTGCGCGCCGCTGCACCACCCGGCCGGCATAGACGCTGAAGCTGGGCATGTTCAGCCCATGCATCACCAGCGGCGCGTCGATGCCGGCGGCGACGCGCCCGGCCTCGCGCACCGGACCCTGTAGCGCGCCGCCGACCGCCGGCAACAGCAGCAGGGAATAGCCCAGACTGAGCACGATGCCCATGGCCAGCAGCGCGCGCCAGCCGGCGCGCAGCACCAGCAGCACCAGCGCCAGCAGCACCATGGCCGCCCAGCCGATGCGGTAGCCACGGCCGAACCAGGTATCGAGGTCGGCCAGCATGAGCTGGTAATGCGCCTGCGCGCGCGGCAGCAGCGCGGCGACCAGGTCGGGCAGCGCCAGCAGCAGGGCCGCCAGCAGCAGCGGCGCCAGCCACATCGCCCGCCCGGGCGGGCGCGCGGCGAGCTGGCGCGCCAGCAGCACCCACAAGGCCGAGCAGCCGTACAGCAGATAGTGCGGCAGTTTGGTGGCGGAGAACGAGAACAACGCCAGCGTCAGCGCCAGCAGCAGCAGTGCGTAGCGCGCGAAATCGTCGCGCCACAGCGCACGCGCGTCGAACGCGGCGCGGCCGAGCAAGCCCGTGAACGGCAACGCCAGCAGCAGCAGTACCGGCAGGTAGTACAGCGGTCCGCCGGCATGTCCCTCCATGGCGCCGGCATAGCGCGCGACATTGTGTTTGAGGAAGAAACCTTCGACGAAGGTGGTGCCGTGCATCAGCGTCACGGCCACGTACCAGGGCGCGGCGATCAGCAGGAACAGGCCGATGCCGCGCAGGTCGAGGGCGTGGCGGAAGAAGCGCGCCCATTGGCCGCGGCTGGCGCAGTACAGGAACGCGGTGCCCAGCGGCAGCAGCAAGGCCACCGGTCCCTTGGTGAGGAAACCCAGCCCCATGCATGCCCAGGCGATCAGGCCGAGGCGTCTGTCGTCATCGCGCAACGCCAGGTACTGCGCGAATACCGCCCCGGCCAGACAGGCGTTGAGCAGCGCATCGGCGGTGGCGGCGTGCGAGATCAACGCCACGCCCAGCGTGGTGGCGGTGAGCACGGCTGCGGCCAGCGCCGTGGGCGGGTCGTACAGACGGCGGGCGAAGGCATGGGCCATGGCCATCCACGCCAGCGCCGCCAGCGCGGACGGCAGGCGCAGCGCCCACTCCGACCAGCCGAACAGGGCGACGCTGGCCGCCTGTAGCCAATAGATCAGGATGGGCTTGTCGGTACGCGGCTGACCGTTGAGGAAGGTCTGCATGA
>CAYTRH010000240.1:0-3584 GCA_964440155.1 uncultured Thiobacillus sp.
CTTTACTGTCGCGCCTGCGTCTCCTCGCCGTCATTGCGAGGCGGCGCAGCCGCCGTGGCAATCCAGCGGCGACCGTGGTGCGCGCGCCAACCCCCTGGATCGCCGCGCTGCGCTCGCGATGACAAGCCTCGGGCGCTGTGCTCGCGATGACGACGTCCGCTCGTCTCCGCCGTCGCCGACCGGCGCCGCGTCGATCAACGCGGCTACAATCGCGCGCCATGGCCGAAGAGAACGACAAGACCCCGCACGAACCCGTCGAGGACAGTCTGCGACAGGTGATGGACCTGCTCGCGCGTCACAAGCTGGTCGAATCGCTGGTGCACAAGCAGGACATGCCGCGCCACGAGCTGGTGGAAGTGCTGGTGCACAAGCAGAACCTGGCCGAGCTGTCGAAGAAGCTCGATCGCCTGCACCCGGCGGACGTGGCCTACATCCTCGAAGCGCTGCCGTTGGAAGACCGCCTGCTGGTGTGGGATCTGGTCAAGGCCGAGCGCGACGGCGACATCCTGGTCGAGGTGTCCGACGCGGTGCGCGAATCGCTGATCGAGGCGATGGACAACCGCGAGCTGGTGGCTGCCGCTGCCAGCCTGGATACCGACGAAATCGCCGATCTGGCGCCGGATTTGCCCAGCGACGTGGTGCAGGAACTGTTGAAGTCGCTGGACCACGCCAAGCGCGCGCAGGTCGAGGCCTCGCTGTCCTATGCCGAGGATTCGGTTGGCGCCCTGATGGACTATGACTTCGTCACCATCCGCGCCGACGTGACGCTGGAGGTGGCGCTGCGTTACCTGCGCCGTCTGGGCGATCTGCCGCCGCATACCGACAAGCTGTTCGTGGTCGAGCGCGACGGCCGGCTGATCGGCACGCTGCCGTTGAAGCGCATGCTGGTGCACGACCCGGAAGCACATGTCGCGGCGGTGATGAGCGACGAGCCGGTGGTGTTCCACCCGTCCGACGCGGCGGCCGACGCGGCGCAGGCGTTCGAGCGCTACGACCTGGTGACCGCGCCGGTGGTGGATGCACAGCATCGGCTGGTGGGCCGCCTGACCGTGGACGTGGTGCTGGACTTCATCCGCTCCGAGGCGGAAGAGGACATGCTGCAACTGGCCGGTCTGAAGGAAGAGGAGGACCTGTTCACCACGGTATGGAAGTCGGCGCGCAACCGCTGGATGTGGCTGGCCATCAACCTGTGCACCGCGTTGATCGCGTCGCGCGTGGTCGGCGCCTTCGAGGGCAGCATCGAGAAACTGGCGGCGCTGGCGGCGCTGATGCCCATCGTCGCCGGCATGGGTGGCAACACCGGCAACCAGACCTCCACCCTGGTGGTGCGCGGGCTGGCGCTGGGCATCATCAACGACGACAACGCCCGCCGCATCCTGGTCAAGGAACTGGGTGTGGCCTTGTTCAACGGCACGGTGTGGGGCGGGGTGATGGGCGTGGTGGCCTATCTGCTGTACCAGAACGCGGCGTTGGGCGGAGTCATGGCGGTGGCCATGCTGCTCAACCTGCTGGTGGCCGCCACCGCCGGTTATCTGGCGCCGCGGCTGATCAACCGCACGGGCCGCGATCCGGCCTACGGCAGCCCCATTCTGACCACGTTCATCACCGATTCCATGGGCTTCTTCATCTTTCTGGGCCTGGCCACCGTGGTGCTGCTGTGACCTTGCGGCGCCGATAATCCCGCATGCTCGCCCTGCTCCGCGCCTACCTGCCCGAGTATCGGCATTACCGCGTCAAGCTGGCGCTGGCGCTGCTGGCCATGATCATGGTGGCGCTGGCCACGGCGGCGATCGCCTGGATGATGAAGCCGCTGCTGGACGAGATCTTCATCAACAAGGACACGACGCTGCTGTACGTGCTGCCGGCGGCGATCATCCTGATCTACCTGGTCAAGGGAGTGGGCGCGTTCACCCAGGCCTATCTGATGAGCTATGTCGGCCAGGACATCGTGCGCAAGGTGCGCGACCGCCTGCTGGCGCACATGCTGGTGCTGGACATCGCCTTCTTCCACCGGCATCACACCGGTGAACTGATCAGTCGCATCACCGCCGACATCGCGCGCATCCAGGGCGCGGTGTCCACCAGTCTGGCCACGCTGGCGCGCGAGACGTTGACCGCCGCGGCGCTGATCGGCGTGGTCATCTATCAGAGTCCCAAGCTGTCCTTCATCACGCTGGTGGTGTTGCCGGCGGCCTATTACCCGGTGCAGTTGCTGGCGCGCCGGTTGAAGCGCATCTCCCACCGCTCGCAGGAGCAGACCTCGCGCCTCACCGCCAACCTGTCCGAGGTGTTCGCCAACGTCGAGGCGATCAAGGCTTACCACACCGAGGCGTTCGAGGCGCAGCGCTTCGCGCGCGCCAACCGCGAGCTGTTCGGTGTCAACATCAAGTCGGCGCGCACCTCGGGCCTGGTGGTGCCGGTGATGGAACTGTTCGCGTCGTTTTCCGCGGCGCTGGTGGTGTTCGTCGGCGGCATGCAGGTGATCGACGGCAGCCTCACGGTGGGCGGCTTCTTTTCGTTCATGACCGCATTGCTGATGGCAGTGGACCCGATGCGCCGCATCTCCTCGACCTACACCCAGTTCCAGGATGCGGTGGCGGCGCACGAACGCATCCAGGCCATGCTGGCCTTGCGTCCGGAAGCCGACGGCGGCACGCGCGAACTTGCCGACGTGCACGCCATCGAACTACGCGGCGTGTCGCTCCGTTACGGCGACAAGCCGGCGCTGCGCGGTGTCGGTCTGCACGCGCGCAAGGGCGAGGTGGTCGCGCTGGTCGGCGGCAGCGGCGGCGGCAAGAGCTCCATCGCCGGCCTGCTGTTGCGCTTCTTCGATGCCGATGCCGGTCAGGTGCTGCTCGACGGGCATGACATCCGCGAGTACACGCTGCGTTCGGTGCGTGCGCGCACGGCCATCGTCACCCAGCGGGTGTACATCTTCAACGATACCGTCGCCGCCAACGTCGCCTATGGCGAGGCGATCGACGAGGCACGCGTGATCGAGGCGCTGAAGAAGGCCGACATCCATGCTTACGTGGCTGGCCTGGAACAGGGCATCCACACCCGGCTCAACGAGGCCGGCAGCAATCTGTCCGGCGGCCAGCGCCAGCGCATCGCCATTGCCCGCGCGCTGTACAAGAACCCGCGCGTGTTGATCCTGGACGAGGCCACCAGCGCGCTGGACAATGCCAGCGAGCAGGCCATCCTGGCCACCGTGCGTGCGCTGGCGCCGGACATCATCACGCTGATCATCGCCCATCGTCTGAAGAGTGTGGAAATGGCCGACCGTATCTATCTGATCGACCAGGGCCGGGTGCTGTGTCATGGCGACCGCGACAGCCTGATGCGCGACTGCGCGGCCTTCCGGGCGTTGTACCGGTGAGCACGCGGCCGGCCCTGGCGCTGGATGCGCGCCTGCTGCTGCTGGGCGCGGCGCTGAGTCTGGTCATCGGACTGGCCGCCGCGCCGCTGTTCGATCTGGACGAAGGCGCGTTCACCGCTGCCACCTTGGAGATGTTCGCGCGTGGCGATTTCATGCAGACCTTCCTCAACGGTCAGCCGCGTACCGACAAGCCCATCCTGATCTA
>CAYTRH010000241.1:0-3574 GCA_964440155.1 uncultured Thiobacillus sp.
TTAGAACTGGGCAGGGTCAGCTTGACCTGGCCGGTGATGACCAGATGCATGCCGGCCGGCAGCTCACCCTTCTGGAACAGCATTTCGTTCCTGCCCACGCGGTATTCGTAGGTGCCGCGTGCCAGCCGGGTCAGCTCACCGCCATCCAAGCCACGAAACAGGGCCTGATGGGAAAGGATTTCCGGAATGAAATGCCTGGTTTCCATGATCATGGCGATGCTCCGCTCTTATTCGGACATGCTTGTATGAAATGCTTTGCCCCGAGTCTAGGACCGCATATGCGCCGCCGAAAGGCCGCGAATACCCGACAAGAACGGTGGAGATACTACCAACGAGGTATGAGGGGTATTAGCTATCCATATGATTTCATTGCGCCCCTATATCGCCCTTTGTGCGCCTGTGGGCAAAGCGGCGCAGTGGTGGTATCTCTTCATACCCCGGTCACGAACGCGTCGCGGCTGCGGCGGGCGGCGCGATCGACGTTACCGACGGTTCAGCGTGAGCACGACATGCACAGAATCTGGCGCCTCGCCTTCGAACGCTCCATCCTGCTCGGCCTGCTCGCGGCGATGACCGCCATCACCGCCATCGGCGTCGGCGGCATGGCGGCATCGGTGGTGGTGGCGGAACGCACCCAGGGCAGCGGCAGCGCCATCAACGTCGCCGGCAGCCTGCGTCGCCTGAGCCACCGCATGGGCAGCATCGTGCTGGCGGATGCGGCCAACCAGGTGGAAGACCGGCAGACGCTGCGCGCCGCCATCGTCCACTTCGAGCAAACGCTGGCGCACGAGGCCCTGAACACGGTATTGGCCCGGCACCCCGACAGCGCCTTCGCCGCCACCTACAAACTGGTACGTGAGACCTGGGCTCAGCGCTTGAAGCCGCTGTTGATGGAAGAGGCCATGCCGGGACCGGATCTGCACGACGTCGGCCGCCACAATCACCTGCTGGGGCTGATCGACGAGTTCGTCGAACAGATCAATACCATGGTGGCGCAACTGGAGGCGGATACCGAACAGCGCATCCGCATGCTGCGCGCCATTCTCGGCGCCGCGCTGGTACTGACGCTGCTGCTGCTGGTCAGCGGCCTGTACGCGGTGCACCGCGGCATTTTGACGCCGCTCGCCGACCTGCTCGACAACGCGGCGCGCATCGCGCGCGGCGACTTTTCCGCGCGTGCGCGTCATGTCGGCCGTGACGAACTGGGCCGCCTGGGGCAGGCATTCAATTTCATGGCCGAGGATCTGTCCAAGCTCTACGGCGACCTGGAGGACCGGGTCGCGCGCAAGACTGCCGAGTTGAGACGCAGCAACCAGAGTCTGGCCTTGCTGTACAACGCCATCGCCAACCTGCATCACGCGCCCATGGCGCCGGAAACCTACCGTGCCATGCTGGGCGAACTCGACACCCTGCTGAACCTGCGCGGCAGCATGGCCTGTCTGCTGGCCAAGCATGGCGGTCCGGCACGGGTGCTGGCCGCCACGTTGCCCTCCTGCCGCCAACGCGAGGCCGGCGATTGCCCCTGCTGCAGCGAACGGCTGACGCCGGACCAGTCGTGGGTTTACCGCGCCGAGGCGGCGTTCGACCTGCTGACCGTGCCACTGCGCGACAAGGACGGCGTGTACGGGGTCATGCGCCTGGCGCTGGTACCCGGACGGCGCCTGGAGGACTGGCAGGAGCGACTGCTGGAAGCCCTCACCCGCCACGTCGGCATCGCCCTGGGCATCGCCCACAAGACCGAACAGGAGCGTCTGCTGGCGTTGCAGGAGGAGCGTTCGATCATCGCGCGCGAACTGCACGACTCCATCGCCCAATCCCTGTCCTACATGAAGATCCAGGCCAGCCTGCTGCATCCGCTGTTGTCCGACCCGGCGCGACGCGCCGAGGCAGAAACCACGTTGCGCGACCTGCGCGAGGGCATCAGCGCCGCTTACCGCCAGCTGCGCGAGCTGCTGGCCACGTTCCGACTGAAGATGCAGGGCAGTTTCCTGACCCTGCTGTCCGGCGCGGTGTCGGAGTATGCCGCGCGTGGCGGTCTGCCCATCCACCTGCGCACCGAATTGGCCGGCTGCCATCTGACGCCCAACCAGGAAATCCACACTCTGCAGGTGGTGCGCGAAGCGCTGTCCAACGTGTTGCGCCACGCCCAAGCGCACACCGTCTGGGTGGACGTCACCTGTGTCGACGGTAACGAGGTGGTGGCGACCATCGCCGATGATGGCATCGGCATGGCGCCGACCCACGGCGGCGATGCCTTCCACTATGGCCTGGCCATCATGCGCGAACGCGCGCAGGGGCTGCGTGGCACGCTGGACATCACGACGCGGCCGCAAGGCGGTACCCTCGTCACTTTGCGTTTCCCGACCGCGCCGGCCGCGCCCGCCGTTTCCATGGATGCTTTGGCATGACTCCACCCGTGTACCGTTACGTCATCGTCGACGATCACCCGCTGTTCCGTCGCGGCCTGATCCAGTTGCTGCATACCGTGCCCAGCTTCCGCCTGCTGGCGGAAGCCTCGAACGGCCGCGAGGGCATCGAACTGACGCGCCGCCTGCATCCCGACCTACTGCTGCTGGACCTGAACATGAAGGGGGTCGGTGGCCTGGACGTGCTCAAGGTGATCAAGGCCGAAGACGCCGACACCCGCGTGGTCATGATCACCGTGTCCGATCAGGCCGAGGATCTGGTGGCGGCGCTGCGCGCCGGCGCCGACGGCTACCTGCTCAAGGACATGGAGCCGGAGCAGATGGTGGAGAGCCTGGAGGCGGCCGCCGCCGGCCGGGTCATCGTCTCCGAGGCGCTGACCCATCTGCTGGCCGCGGCGCTACGCCAGCAAACCCGGCCGCAGAGTGCCGACGAGGCCAACCTGACCGAACAGGAGACGCGCATCCTGGAGCGCATCGCCGGCGGCCTGAGCAACAAGGTCATCGGCAAGGAACTGGACATCACCGAAGGCACGGTCAAGGTCCACGTCAAGCACATCCTGCGCAAGCTGGGGCTGAGATCGCGCGTGGAGGCGGCCGTGTGGGCGGTCGAACACCTGCACAAGGCAAAGGGTGCACACGAGGCGGGATGACCGGTCGTCGATCCCCGCCCCGGCGACCGGCGGCGAACCCAGCCACGTGTGTCGCGCACCATGATGGCGCGATCCGCCCATCACCGGTGCATCCGTACCACCGCCACACGTCGAGCGTGCCGCGACCATACGCCATGTGCAGGTCGGCACACGTGCCGGTGCGTCAGACCGAACCCAGACCATAAACATCACGAATTCAGATACTTGACCGACTCAACCGGGCGCCGCGGCAGCCACCCCCGGCTCACGCGGCCGGAAGCCCGGCCTGTGGCGCGAGACTTGCTTGGCTTTGGCCCATCCACCACCGGCCTGCGGGAGTCGCGCATGGCGAAGATGATCCTGATCCTGTTGCTCGCGTCGGTTGGCGTCGCCCAGGCCGCCACGCATGCCGCTCTGTCGTCCCGGCATGCCTGGCTGACCGGCGGCGCCCCTTGCCCGCTGCTGGTGACGCCGGCGGAGTGCGGCGCGCTGCGCGCGGCCTATGCCGCGCTGACCTCT
>CAYTRH010000242.1:0-3496 GCA_964440155.1 uncultured Thiobacillus sp.
CAGGTCGGCGCGCGCCGGCAGCGCCAGCGCCAGCGCCAGCGCGCACAGCAGGCCGATCGCGCCTGCACGCATGCGCTTCAGCGCGGACTCAGCGCGCGCACGTACCAGTCCATGGCCTGCGCCAGACCCTCGCCGATGCGATGGCTGGGGGCATAGCCCAGCAATCGCCGTGCCTTGCCGATGTCGGCAAGCGAATGGCGCACGTCGCCGGCGCGGAAATCGCGGTAGCTGGGACGGCAATGCTCCAGATGCGGGAAGCGCGGCGCCAGCAATGCCCGGATCGCCTCGAACAACTCGTTCAGCGTGGTGCGCTCGCCAACCGCGACGTTGTAGACCTGATCCACCGCGTCCTCGCGTGCGGTGGTGGCGGCCAGCAGGTTGGCCTGCACGGCATTGTCGATGTAGCAGAAATCGCGGCTGGTCTCGCCATCGCCGTTGATGTACACGGTCTCGCCGCGGATCATCGCCGCGGTCCACTTGGGCACCACCGCGGCATAGGCGCCTTTGGGATCCTGGCGCGCGCCGAAGATGTTGAAATAGCGCAGGCCGATGCTCTTGAAGCCATAGGCGCGCGCGAACACCTCGGCATACTGCTCGTTGACCAGCTTGGTCACGGCATAGGGCGACAACGGCTTGCCGATCACCGCCTCCACCTTGGGCAATGCCGGATGATCGCCGTAGGTGGAGCTGGATGCGGCGTAGACGAAGCGCGCGACGCCGGCATCGCGCGCCGCCACCAGCATGTTCAGGAAGCCGTCGATGTTGGCGCCGTTGGTGGTGATCGGGTCTTCCAGCGAGCGCGGCACCGAGCCCAGCGCGGCCTGATGCAATACGTAGTCGACGCCGGCGCAGGCGGCGCGGCAGTGGTCCGCAACGCGGATATCGCCTTCGATGAAACGGAACCGCGCCCATTGCTCGGGCGTCACCGCCTGCTCGATCTCGTGCAGGTTATGGCGGTGGCCGGTGGCGAAGTTGTCCAGGCCGACCACCTGCTGCTCCAGCCGGAGCAGCGTCTCCAGCAGGTTGCAGCCGATGAAGCCGGCGACACCGGTGATCAGCCAGGTTTTCGGTTCGGCGGGCAGGCGGGCGAGCAGATCGGCGTAAGCGGTCATGACGGGTGCGGTGGCGGGACTGGCAGGCGCGGCGGCGCGTCGGTGCGCCGCCCGGCCCGGGGCGCTCGGATCACAAGCGCCACAGATTGAAGCCGGCGGCACGCAACGCGGCCGCGTCATAGGCCGACTTGACGTCGACGAACACACCGCCGGCACGCAGCTTGCCGGTCACCTGTGCCAGCGGCATGGCCAGGTACTCGCGGTGCGACACCGCCGCGACGATGGCGTCGGCTTCGGCCGGCAGCGCGTCCCAGGGGGTCAGCGTGATGCCGTATTCATGCACCGCCTCGGCCGGCTCGGCGATGGGATCGTGCACGCTGACGTCGCAACCGAAGTCCTGCAATTCGCGCACCAGATCCGCCACCTTGGAATTGCGCAGATCCGGGCAGTTCTCCTTGAAGGTCAGGCCCAGCACGATGACCTTGCTGCCCTTGACCGCGCCGCCGCCGCGAATGATCTGCTTGACCGTCTGCTGCGCCACGTAGGCGGCCATGCCGTCGTTGATGCGCCGTCCGGCCAGGATCACCTGCGGGTGATAGCCCAGCATTTCCGCCTTGTGCGTCAGGTAATACGGGTCCACGCCGATGCAGTGGCCACCGACCAGACCGGGCCGGAACGGCAGGAAGTTCCACTTGGTGCCGGCGGCTTCCAGCACTTCCAGGGTATCGATGCCCAGGCGGTCGAAGATCAGCGCCAGCTCGTTCATCAGCGCGATGTTCAGGTCGCGCTGCGTGTTCTCGATCACCTTGGCGGCCTCGGCCACCTTGATCGAGCTGGCGCGATGCACGCCGGCGGTGATCACCGACGCGTAGAGTTCCGCCACCGCCTGGGAGGTCGGACCATCGTCGCCGGACACCACCTTGACGATGCGCGTGATGGTGCGCTCCTTGTCACCCGGATTGACGCGCTCGGGCGAGTAGCCGACGTGGAAGTCCTGCTTCCACTTCATGCCGGAGTGCTGCTCCAGCAACGGGATGCACACCTCCTCGGTGGCGCCGGGATAGACCGTGGATTCGTACACCACGGTGGCGCCCTTCTTCATGTACTTGCCCACCGTCGTCGATGAGCCGACCAGCGGCGAGAAGTCGGGGATGTGCGCCTCGTCCACGGGCGTGGGCACGGCGACGATGATGAAGTCGGCGCGTGCCAACGTGGACGGATCGGTACTGACGCTGAGCCGCGTCGCGGCCTTCAGATCCTCGCTGCTAACCTCGCCGGTGGGGTCGCAGTAGTTGCGGTACTGCGCGATCTTGGCTTCCGACAGGTCGTAGCCGATGGTTTCGTACTTCTTGCCGAATTCGACGGCCAGGGGCAGGCCGACATAGCCGAGTCCGACGACAGCGACGATGGTCATGTTCTCTCCCGGAGAAGGATGGCTGGATGAAGTGAACGGGGCGTGCGCCAACCGACAAGAGAAACTCTGCGCGTCGTCCCGCGTCGATGCAAACGTGCGGATTCTACCGAACCGCCACGATCCCTGTAGGATGCCCTTGTCGTCACCCCAGCGAGGTATGTTCATGTGCGGCAGATTCGCCCGAGCAATAACGGCAGCCCTGTGTCTGTCATTGAATGCCGTCGCCGCGGCGCATGCCGACATCGTCGAGCTGCTGCCGCGCATCAAGCCGTCGGTGGTCGGCGTGGGCACGCTGCACCCGTTGCGCGCGCCGCGCATCCAGTTGGCGGGCACCGGCTTCGTGGTCGCCGACGGTCGTCACGTCGTCACCAATGCCCATGTGCCGCCGCCGGTGCTGGAGCCGGAGAAGGGCGAGCACCTGGCGGTGTTCGTGCGCGGAACCGACGGCATCGAAGCGCGCCGGGCGGAGACGCGCGCGGTCGACCGCGAGCATGACCTGATGCTGCTGCGCATCGACGGCGCCGCGCTGCCGGCGCTGCGCATCGGTGATGCGACACGGGTGCGCGAAGGCCAGAGCTATTGGTTCACCGGCTACCCCATCGGCGCCATCCTCGGCCTGTATCCGGCCACCCACCGTGCCGGGCTGGCGGCCATCGCCCCGGTATTCGCGCCGCCCACCAGCGTGCGCGGTCTGACGCCGCAACTGATCCGGCGTGCCGACAATCCGTTCCTGATGTTCCAGCTCGACGCCATCGCCTATCCGGGCAACAGCGGCAGCCCGTTGTACGACGGTGTCAGCGGCGAAGTCATCGGCGTGATCAACTCGGTGTTCGTCAAGGGCGGCAAGGAGCATGCCATCAAGGACCCCAGCGGCATCGCCTACGCCATTCCCGCCGGCTACGTGCACGACCTGCTGCGCAGCGCCGGTCTGGCGGCGCCGGCCACGGCCCGCTGAGCGGAATGTCGCCGCTGCTGGTCGCGCCGGCACCGTCCCGCCGCCAGCGCGCGGCGACGCTGGCCCTGCACGCCC
>CAYTRH010000243.1:0-3484 GCA_964440155.1 uncultured Thiobacillus sp.
CTGCGGAAGGCGTAGACGTCGGTGATGTCGGCTTTGTGATCGAGCGCGGTGATCGGCGCTTCGCGGTGATTGGCGGCGTGGGACAGGCTGGTGCAGGCCAGCGCCAGCGCCAGACTCGACAGGATGAGTTTCATGCTTCCTCCCTCAATGAAATGGCGGCGCACGATGCGTCGTCTCGTGTCATTACGCGAGGGCGACGGGAACTGGATGCGGATCAGTGCCGGGAGGCGGAGAAGAATTCCAGCAGCCGCATGGGCAGCCAATCGGCGTTGCCGGGAAAGGGCCCGGAAGGAAAAGCCACGTGGCCGCCGGTAGCGGGCTGTTCGAGCTGCACGGCCGGGGCGACCTCGACCGGCCCGGGCAGGGCGCTGTCGGGCATGAAAGGATCGTTGCGGGCGTTGATGACCAGTGTGGGCACGGCCACCGACTTCAGCAGCGGCTTGCTCGATACCCGCCGCCAGTAGTCGTCGGCATCGACAAAGCCATGCAGTTTCGCCGTGACCAGGGTATCGAATTCGTGGAAGGTGGTGGACGCTGCAATTGCCTCGGCGTCGAGCAGGCCGGGAAATTTTTCCGCCTTGCGCAGGGCCTTGGCCTTGAGTGTGTTGAGAAAACGCGCGGTGTAGACGTGACGGTTGAAACCGCTGTCGAGCGCGTAACCGGCGGCAGTGAGATCCAGCGGCGCGGAGACGGCGGCGGCGCGCTCGACGAGCAGCGCGGCGTTGTCGCCCTGTTCGCCCAGCCATTTCAGCAGCGCGTTGCCGCCGAGCGAGACGCCCACCGCGTAGAGCGGGACTGTGGGATGCCGGGATTTCACGTGCCGCAGCATGGTGTCGATATCGGCGCTGTCTCCGGCGAAATAGGCGCGCGGCAGGCGGTTGTCCTCGCCTGAACACCCCCGGAAATGGGCGACTACGCCGTTCCATCCGCGTGCCTTGACGCGGTGCATCAGGTCGCGTGCGTAGAAGCTGTCCGAGCTGCCTTCGAGGCCATGGAAGAGTACGACTACGGGCTGGCCGGGCGCGCCGGCGACCCAGTCGAAATCGAGAAAGTCGCCGTCGGCGAGTTCGAGCCGTTCACGCCGGTAATCCATGCGCGGCACGCGGATGAAGAGGCTGGTGTAGATGGTCTGCAGGTCGCCGCCGGGCAGCCAGGCCGGGGCGGTGTAGGGGGCGGGGGCGGCAATCGCGACGGGCATGGCCAGCATCATGCAGGCTGCCGCGAGGCCGGCGCAAGCAAGCCGCAGCTGACCCGCGAAACGTGCTGCGCGGGCCATCAGCGGTGCGGCTGGAATTCGTTCTGCCCGCGCACGAACAAGAGGCAGCCCGCTTGCGATCTGATCCACCCGTGCGGCTTGCCGCGCGGCGCGAAGTGATAGTCGCCTGCCAGACACAGCACGCCGTCGATGGTGGCGTCGCCCTCCAGCACCAGGCTTTCTTCGTCTAGGGCGTGCTTGTGCGGCGGGACGCGCGCGCCGGGCGCCATGCGCATCAGGTAGGAGCGCTGGTTGCCGTCTTGCCGCAGCAGCTTGAGCTCGACCCCACGCAGAAGACGCACCCATTCGCCTTCGTGGCTGTGGACGAAGAGGGAGTCGGGCGCGCTGGCGTGTACGCGTTGGAACAGCGCCGCGCGCATGCGCGCGGCGGCCTCGGGGGTGGGTGCCTCGGGTGGAGTGGCGGCGGCCACGGCTTCGATCAGGCTGGGGTCGAGGGAGGGCGTCTTGTTGTTTTTCATGGCGGCTTTCATGCCTGGCACAGGGCGATGCGCAGGGTGTCCTGCGCGCGTTTGAGGTGGGATTTCACGGTGCCGAGCGGCAATCCCGTTTCGTTGCTGATTTCCTGGTGCGACAGATCGCGGTAAAAAGCCAGCCCCACCATCTGGCGCTGGATGGGCGTGAGCTGCGCGAGCGCGCGGCCGAGGGCGCTCGCGCGCTCGGCGGCGAGCAGACAGTCGAGCGGCGAGGTGTCGGGGGCGGATTCGTTGTCGAACAGCGTTTCGGGGTCGGGGCAGGGCGTCGCGCGATCCTGCCGCCTGAGCGCATCGAGCGCGCGCGAACGCGCCATCATCATCAGCCAGGCCAGCGGTTCGCCGCGCGCGCTGTCGTAGCGCCCGGCCTCGCGCCAGGCTTGCCAGTAGGCCTCGATGCAAACCTCTTCCGCCAGGTCGTGACGGGACGTGATGCGCAATGCCAGTGCATAGACGCGCGCGAGCGTGAGGTCGTACAAACGCGAGAGAGCGGCCTCGTCGCCAGCAGCCATGCGCTGGATGAGTTGCGTGAACGCAGCCGCCTGAACATTCTCGACAACAGGAAAATCGGCAGAATCCATGGTGGGGTGGGCCCGGGGCAGGGTGTCGGGGGCGAGCAAGTTGAGCGATGGATTCATGTTGGTCCGATTGTAATGCGGCTATGTGCTTGCTTACGCAGCCGATTTCCAACCGGATGCATGCATCCGGCGCGCGGCGGCATGCGTAAATGATGCGTAAACCTGGTAAAGAGCGTTGCCCGTTTTTGCCACGGGACGTGAACACGAATCGCAACAATCCTAATGATACGCATCCTGCCCGCAGTTTCGTTCGGGTTTTTGCTCGCTGTCTGTTCCGGCAGGCAGAGTGCGCCGCCGCAAAAAATCCTGCACGAGCGTCCCGGCGGCAAGCGGGCGGACAAGGCCATGGCCGACGCCTTCATCGGCAACGTGGCAGCCGACAGCCGTGTCCAGGATTTTTCGCCAGCACAGCGTTCCCAGGCTGAACGGCATGCGGCTCAAACCGCGCAGGGTGGCGTCGTCGGACGTGGATGCGCGCCGCGATTGCGTCGGCGCAAGCGGCAGTGGCCATGGCGCGCCGGCTGTGGGGGAATTGGCCGATTGTCGGAAAGGACGGTGGCGATGAAGACAGACAGGGTGCAGACCTGTTTTCGCGCCTTTGCGCGCAAGAGCCGGGCGGCGCTGGTCATCCCGACGCGCGCCGAGGAGGCGCGTGGGGTTTGCGACGGATTGCGACAGCCGCTTCATCCGCATCGCCGGGCTGCGGGAGCCCGCGCCGGTGTGCGCGGCGGCGATGCCGTGAAAACGCTCGTCGCGCTGTGCGGTTTTGTCGCGCCAGCGTGGGCCGCAAGCATGGATTTCGTGTCCCTCCCGCCCGGCGAGTTCGTGATGGGGGCAACCGACGAAACAGCCGCGTTGTTCGAATTGCCCGACGGCGACGCCAGCCAGATCGCCGACGAACGCCCCGCGCACCGGGTGCGAATCTCCCGCGGCTTCGAACTTGCGCGTACCGAAACCACGCAGGGGCAGTGGTTCGACCTGATGAAAACGCGCCCTGGCCCGGCGGCTTTCTGGAAACGACGCGACTGGCGCGAGCTGCCCGTGGTGTCGGTGAGCTGGAACGACGCGCAGCGTTTCGTCGCTGCGCTGAACAAGCGGGAAAACACCACGCGCTACCGTTTGCCGACCGAAGCCGAATGGGAATACGCCGCGCGTGCCGG
>CAYTRH010000244.1:0-3474 GCA_964440155.1 uncultured Thiobacillus sp.
TTCCGGCTACGGCTTGTTCGACACGCCGCCGCCGGCCGCCACCGAGGACTATGGCTTCTTCGCCGGGGCGGCGGGCGCGCCGGCTGCGCAGGTCGGTGACACCGGCGCGCCCGACGAGGGGTTTGGCCTGTTCGCCGACGCGCCCGGAGCACCCGTGTCCGCCACGTCACCGGCGGCGGACGCGCCGCCATCCCCGCCGGTCACCACGCCCGCGCCGGTTCATGGCGCTATGGGCCGTCGCCTGAGCGACAACCCCAGTGTGGAAGTGGCGCCCGCGGGCCGACGCGACACCGACAAGACCGTGATCGCCGCCAATGGCGAGAGCAGCATCCGTGTGTCGGTGGAGAAGGTGGACCAGATCATCAATCTGGTGGGTGAGCTGGTCATCACCCAGGCCATGCTCGCCGAGGCCGCCGCCAGCCTGGATCCGGCGCGCGCCGACAAACTGCTCGCGGGCATCGAGCTGTTGGCGCGCAACACGCGCGACATGCAGGAGGCGGTGATGTCCATCCGCATGCTGCCGATGAGCATGGTGTTCTCGCGTTTCCCGCGTGTGGTGCGCGATCTGGCCGGCAAACTGGGCAAGCAGGTGGAATTGCGCACCGTGGGCGAGAACACCGAGCTGGACAAGGGCCTGATCGAGAAGATCGCCGATCCGCTCACGCATCTGGTGCGCAACAGCCTGGATCATGGCATCGAGACCCCGGAACGGCGTGTCGCCGCCGGCAAGCCGCCCAAGGGAACGCTGACGCTGAAGGCTTCGCATCAGGGCGGCAACATCGTCATCGAGGTGATCGACGACGGTGCCGGTCTGAACCGCGCCCGCCTGCTCGACAAGGCACGCGAGCGCGGCCTGCCGGTGCACGACGGCATGAGCGACCACGAGGTCTGGCAACTGATCTTCGCGCCCGGATTCTCCACCGCCGAGCGGGTGACCGACCTGTCCGGACGCGGCGTCGGCATGGACGTGGTCAAACGCAACATCGAGGGTCTGGGCGGGCGTGTCGAACTGGAATCATCGCCCGGCTGGGGTACGCGCACGGTGATCCGCCTGCCGTTGACGCTGGCCATCCTGGACGGCATGTCGGTGGGCGTGGGCGACGACACCTACATCCTGCCCATCACCAGCGTGGTGGAGTCGTTGCAACCGGATGCTGCCGACGTGCGCACGCTGGCGGGCGAGGCGCGCGTGGTGCACATCCGCGGCGACTATCTGCCGGTGATTCCACTGGCCGAGGTGTTCGGCCAGGGCGCCGGCATCGCACCGGAGTGCGGCATCGTCGTCGTGGTGGAGGTGGACGACGGCCGGGCGGCGTTGTTGGTGGATGCGCTGCTCGGGCAGCACCAGGTGGTCATCAAGAGCCTCGAGGACAATTACCGCAAGGTGCCGGGGGTGTCCGGCGCCACCATCATGGGCGACGGCCGCGTCGCGCTGATCCTGGACGTCGCCGCGGTCGCCCGGCTGGGTATGGCGCGCGACCGGCGGCATCGTCTGGCGGCCTGAGCGCGCATGGCGTGCATGCCTGTGTGGAGAAGGAACACCGCGCCATGACCGCAGCCCTTGCCACCAGCCGACCCGCTCACGGCGCCCTCGGCGCATTGCGTCTGCGGTGATCCAACCGTCCGATCTGGAGCGTCTGCATGGACAACACGTCAAGCGCCTCGGCCAACGCCAACGAGTACCTGACCTTCACACTCGGCGACGAGGAATACGGCATCGACATCCTCAAGGTGCAGGAGATCCGTGGTTACGACGCGGTTACGCGCATCGCCAACACCCCGGCGTTCATCAAGGGGGTGATCAACCTGCGCGGGGTCATCGTGCCCATCGTCGACCTGCGCATCAAGTTCAACCTGGGCGAGCCCACCTATGACGCCTTCACCGTGGTCATCATCCTCAACATCGGCAAACGGGTCATGGGCATCGTCGTCGACAGCGTGTCCGACGTGATCCGGCTGGACAGCGCGCATCTGCGTCCGGCACCGGAGTTCGGCGCGGCACTGGACACCCGCTATCTGCTCGGCCTCGGCACGCTGGACGAGCGCATGATCATCGTGGTCGACATCGAAGGTCTGATGACCAGCCCGGAAATGGCGCTGGTGGAGGCGACACAATGAAACGCTGGCTGAACGACCTGTCCATCCGCTGGCGGCTGATCGCCATCTTCGTGCAGGTATTCCTGGTCATCGCCGTGGTCGGCGGCGTCGGCGTGCGCGGCATGAAGCACACCAGCGACGGCCTGGAGAGCGTGGTCAACGGTCGGGTGCTGCCGTTCGTGCACCTGAAAAGCGTGACCGATGCCTACCGGGTGACCATCGTCGATGCGGTGAACAAGGCCAATGCCGGTATCATCGGCGGCGATGAGGCCAGCGCCGCGATCGCCGAGGCGCGCGCACACATCGCCGACGATTGGCGCGCGTACCTGGCCAGCATTCGCAATGCCGACGACCGCGCGCTGGCGGCGCAGGCGGAACCGCTGTTCGCCGTCGCCGATGCACAGGTGGAGCGCGTCGTGCAGGCGTTGCGCGGCGGCGACGACGAGCTACCGGGGCGTTTGTCCGCGCTGATCGGACCGCTGTATGAGGCGGTGGACCCGCTCAGCGCGCATCTGGCCACGTTGATCACGGTACAACTGTCGTTCGCGCGCGCCGAGTACAACACGGCGGCGGCCGCCTATGAACGGGCCAACCGGCTGGCCTGGTGGCTGGGGGCGGGCGGCATGGCGCTGGCGCTGCTGTTCGCCTTGCTGCTGCTGCGTTCTATCGTGCGGCCGCTGCGCACCCTGGCAGGAGAGATCGACGCGATCGCCGCCGGCGACACCACGGTCGACGTGGTGGTGGACCGCGCCGACGAGATCGGCGAGGTCGCCGTCAGCTTCAAGCGCCTGCGCGACAAGCTCAATGCCGATCTGGAGCGTGTGGCCGCAGAGGCGCGCGAGAACCTGCGCATCCGCATCGCGCTCGACAACGTCGGCGCCAACGTGATGATGGCCGACAACGAGCGGCGCATCGTCTACCTGAACAAGGCTGCCGACGCGATGTTCCGCACCGCCGAGGCGGACATCCGCAAGCAACTGCCGGGCTTCAGCACGGACCGACTGCTCGGTGCCTCGATCGATGAATTCCACCGTCAGCCGGAGCGCCAGGCCGGCCTGCTGGCGCACCTCGCCGACACTCACCGCAGTACCCTGCACATCGGCGGGCGCACCATGACCGTGATCGCCGATCCGGTCATCGATGCGCAGGGCAAGCGCCATGGCTCCATCGTGCAGTGGCACGACCGCACCGCCGAGGTGGCGGCGGAGCGGGAGATTTCCGGTCTGGTATCGGCGGCGGCGGCAGGGGATTTCAGCCGGCGTTTGGAAGTGAGCGGCAAGGAGGGTTTTTTTCTGGAGCTGGCGCAGGGCATCAACCGTCTGGTGGAGACGACGGAACGGGGCGTGCACGACGTGGCGCGGGTGTTGCAGGGGCTGG
>CAYTRH010000245.1:0-3463 GCA_964440155.1 uncultured Thiobacillus sp.
GGGGCCGCGGCGGCGGCCGGGGCGGCCGCGCCCGGCAGCACCGGAGGCATCGTCATCCTGGCGGACGCGCCCACCAACTCCCTGGTGATCCGCGCACCCGACCATCTTTACAACGGCCTGCGCGCGGTGATCGAGAAACTGGACGCACGGCGCGCGCAGATCTTCGTCGAAGCACTGATCGTCGAGGTCACCAGCGACAAGGCAGCGGAACTCGGCGTGCAGTGGATGGCGCCGATCACCATCAACGACCGCAATGCGCTGATCGCGGGATCCATCCTCAGCAGCGTCAACCCGGTCAGCCTGGCGACCAATCCCACCAGCATCGCGCGTGGCCTCAATCTCGGCCTGGTGCGCAAGTTCACCTGGGGCGGCGACGAGTACACCAGCCTGTCGATGCTGGCGCGCGCGTTGCAGTCCGACACCGAAGCCAACGTGCTGTCCACGCCGACGCTGCTGACCCTGGACAACGAAGAGGCCAAGATCGTCATCGGCCAGAACGTGCCCTTCGTCACCGGCAGTTACGCGCAGGCAGCCGGTGGTTCGGGCGCCGCGGTCAATCCGTTCCAGACCATCGAACGCAAGGATGTCGGCATCACGCTCAAGGTCAAGCCGTTGATCGTCGAGGGTGGCAAGATCAAGCTCAACATCATGCAGGAGGCCTCGAGCGTACAGAAGAAGGCCAACGCCTCCGAGCTCGGAGCCACCGACCTGATCACCAACAAGCGCGCCATCGAGACCACCGTGCTGGTGGACGACGGCAGCGCGGTGGTGCTGGGCGGATTGATACAGGACGACGTGCAGACCTCCAACGACAAGGTACCCGGACTCGGCGACCTGCCGCTGATCGGCGCCCTGTTCCGCTCCGAGAGCCGTGCGCGGGTGAAGACCAACCTGATGGTGTTCCTGCGTCCGGTGGTGGTGGACACACCCGAGACCATGAACCGGCTCACACAGAACCGCTACGACTACATGAGTGGCGTCTATGGCGCCCTGCCCGCCCAGCCGCGCAAGCTGTTGCCGCAGCCTGAAGCCCTGCGGCTACCCGACCTGAAGATGGACGACATGCTGGTGGCGAGGCCGGCGCCACGAACGGAGCATCCCCAGGAGCCGGCGCCCCGTGCCGCGCCGACGCAACCTGCCACGGCCCCCAGCATGGGCTGGTTCGACTGATGCCGGACGGCACCGACACCCTCATCGACCCCGCGGTCGCGCACCGTATCCCCTATCACGCCGCGCGCACGCACGGCGTGCTGGCGGCGCGCCAGGTGGGCGAGGCGATCGAACTGCTGGTGCGCGCCGATGCCGGCGTCCATGCGCTGGCCGAGGCGCGCCGCCTGCTCGGTGTGCCGCTGCTGCCGGTGGCGCTGAGCATCGAGGACTTCGACGCCCGTCTGGCCCAGGCTTACGCGCGCGAGGACAGCCAGGCCGCGCGCCTGATGGACGACCTGGAACAGGAGATCGACCTGTCCGTGCTGGCGCAGGAACTGCCGGCGGTCGGCGATCTGCTGGAGGCCGAGGACGACGCCCCCATCATCCGCCTGATCAACGCGCTGCTGGCGCAGGCGCTGCGCGAGGGCGCGTCCGACATCCACCTGGAAGCCTACGAGAACCGCTCGGCGTTGCGCTTCCGCGTCGACGGCCTGCTGCGCGACGTCATGGCGCCGCCGCGCGCGCTGCACGCCGCGCTGGTATCGCGCATCAAGGTCATGGCCAGCCTGGACATCGCCGAGAAGCGCCTGCCCCAGGACGGCCGAATCGCGCTGCGTCTGGCCGGTCATCCGGTCGACGTGCGCGTGTCGACGCTGCCCACCGGCCACGGCGAACGCGTGGTGCTGCGCCTGCTGGACAAGCGTCAGGGACGGCTGGAACTGGAGGCGCTGGGCATGAGCGCGACGACGCTGCGCGGCCTGGACGGACTGATCCGTGCGCCGCACGGCATCCTGCTGGTCACCGGTCCCACCGGTTCGGGCAAGACCACCACGCTGTACGCCGCGCTGTCGCGCCTGGACGCGGCGCGGCTCAACATCATGACGGTGGAGGATCCGATCGAATACGACCTCGACCAGATCAGCCAGACCCAGGCCAACCCGCGCATCGACCTGACCTTCGCGCGCGCGCTGCGCGCCATCCTGCGCCAGGATCCGGACGTGGTCATGATCGGCGAGATCCGCGACCTGGAAACCGCGCAGATCGCCGTGCAGGCGTCGCTCACCGGCCATCTGGTGCTGGCCACGCTGCACACCAACGATGCCATCGGCGCAGTCACGCGCCTGGCCGACATGGGCATCGAGCCCTATCTGCTCGCCACCAGCCTGATCGGCGTGCTCGGTCAGCGGCTGGTGCGCCGGCTGTGCGTGGAGTGCAAGCGCGCGGCACCGGTCGACGCGGCCGAGGCCGCGCTGCTCGCCGGTCAGGGCATCGGCCGGCTGATGCACCCGGTCGGCTGCGACCACTGCAACCACAGCGGCTATCGCGGCCGCACCGGCATCTACGAACTGTTCACGCTGGACGACGCCGCCCGCCGCCTGATCCACGACGGCGCCAGCGAGGCGGAATTGCGCGCGGCCGCCGCGCGCACCGGCTGGCTCAGTCTGTTCGACGACGGCCTGCGCTGGGTGGCGGCAGGCGAGACCGCGCTGGAAGAGGTCATGCGCGTGGCGCGCGCCTGAGGCCATGGCCGGCTTTCGCTTCGAAGCCGTGGACGCCGCCGGCCGGCGCGAATCCGGCGTGCTGGAGGCGGACACACCGCGCCAGGCACGCGCCCAGTTGCGCGCACGCGGGCTGCTGCCCATCAAGGTGGAGAGCCTGCTGCAACGCGCAGCCCCCGGAACCGCGCCGACGCAACCGCGCGCGCGTGCCCTGCCCGCGGCCGAACTGGCGCTGGCCACGCGCCAGTTGGCGACGTTGCTGGGCGCCGGGCTGACCGTCGCGGAAACCCTCGATGCCGCCATCGAGCAGTCGGAATCGGCCAGCGCCAAGCGCGTGTTGGCCGGCGTGCGCGGCGAGGTACTGGCCGGCGCCTCGCTGTCGGCGGCCATGGCACGCTATCCGGCCACCTTCTCCGAACTGTTCCGCACCATCGTCGCCGCCGGCGAGGATTCCGGCCGGCTGCCAGCGGTGTTGGAACGCCTGGCCGATTACGTCGAGGCGCGCAACGCGCTGCGCCGACGCGTCGGCCTGGCCTTCATCTACCCGGCGCTGGTCACGCTGGTGTCCATCCTGGTGGTCACCGGCCTGCTGACCTACGTGGTGCCGCAGGTGGTGGCGGTGTTCGAGAACTCGCACCAGACCCTGCCCTGGCTCACTGCCGCGCTGATCGCCGTGTCCGACTTTCTGCGCACCTGGGGCGGCTGGCTGCTGGGCCTGCTGCTGGCCGGCGCGCTCGGCTTCACGTATGGCCTGCGTCGCCCGGCGCTGCGCCGGCGCTGGCACGCGCTGGTGCTGCGCCTGCCGGTGGCCGGCC
>CAYTRH010000246.1:0-3408 GCA_964440155.1 uncultured Thiobacillus sp.
CGGCCGTGCGCGCGCCGCATCAGTGCGCGCAGGCGAGCGGTCAATTCCTCGAGATCGAAGGGTTTGAGGACGTAGTCGTCGGCCCCCAGGTCGAGTCCTTGCACCCGGTCTTGCAGCTGGTCGCGGGCGGTCAGGATCAGGACCGGCGTGGCGTCCTCCCGCTCTCGCATCCAGCGGAGCACGGAAAGGCCGTCCCGCCGGGGCAGGCCGAGATCGAGAATCACCGCAGCGAAGGATTCTGCGCCGAGCGCGGCCACCGCCGCTTCCCCGTCGCGCACCCAGTCGACCGCATAACCCGCCTGCGCAAGACCCGCCAGCAGGCCGTCGCCCAGCAGGCGGTCGTCTTCTGCAAGTAACAGGCGCATGGAACGGAGAGGCTCTGGAATGTTGGCGCAAAGCATAACAGGCTTCCGTATCAGGGCCGGAACCCGCCCCATGGGCATCGGTGCGCCCGCTCATGCGCGTTCAAGGCCGGCTAGCCCGGGCCTGCATCGGCACGTGGCGCAGTGCGCCCTGCTGCAAGCGTCTGGCCGCTTCCTGATAAAAACCGATGGCCTGCCGCACCTCGGCGCCCGCCTGCGGAACCAGAGCCACAGGATTCATCGCAGTGTCCAGCTGCCAGTCCTCGATCTTGCGTCCCGGACTCAGCACAACCAATCGCTCGGGCGTCAGATACCCCAGTTTCTGGTAGGTGGCGATTAAGGCGCGCCCCGCATCCGGGTAGGCGCGCAATACGCTGCGGCCCATGAACCGGCTGCGTTCGGGCAGGTTCAGCAGATCGAGCACGCTGGGCACGAGATCGATCTGACTCGCCAGCCGGGTGTCGGTGTGCGGGGCAATGTGCGCCGGCGCATACAGGATCGCGGGGATGTGGTAGTTCTCCGGCGGCAGGCTGGTCCTGCCCTTGCTCGACGCGCAATGGTCCGCCACCACGACGAAGAGCGTGTCCTTGAACCAGGGCTTTTTGCGCGCGGCAGCGATGAACCGTCCCAGCGCCCAGTCCGAGTATTTGACTGCGCCCGACCGTCCTCGCGGCAGGTCGATGCGGCCATCCGGGAAGGTGAACGGCGTGTGGTTCGATGTGGTCATCAGATGCATGAGAAAAGGCTTGCCGCTGGCGGCGTCGCGATCCATCAGCTCCAGCGCGTAGTCGTAGAGGTGTTCGTCGGCCAGGCCCCATATGTTGGCGAAGCCGCGATGCCGCTCGGGGAACTGGTTGCGGTCCGCAGGCTGATAGTGATTGCGCGAAAAATAGATATCCATGTTGTCGAAGCTGGCATAGCCGCCGTACACGAAGCGGTTGGTGTAGCCGTGATCGGCGAGCACCGCGCCCAGGGTTTCGAGGTTCTGGTTGTGGTCGCGCCAGATGATGGAATGCCCTGGCAGCGGCGGGATGGCCAGCGACAGGGCTTCCAGGCCCCGCACCGTGCGGTTGCCGGCCGCGCGCAGGTTGGCGAGGAACAGGCCGTTGTCGGCCAGGCGGTCGATGTTGGGGGTCAGCCCCTGTGTGTTGCCGCCATGCGCCGTATAGCTTGAGGAAAGGCTTTCCATTGTGACGATGACGACATTGCGGGGCGCGCTGGCGTTGACGGTTCGCGGTAATTCCTTGCTTTGCGGAAATTCGGCGGCGGGCAGGGTGGGGTAGAAATCGAAGTAGTCGATGGCGTTGTGCGTGAAGGCATAGCCGAAACTGTAGAGCCCGTTTGCCGACAATTCTTTCTGGTATTCGTTTGCCCCCCGGCGAGCGTCGATCGACCAGAACGTTGCGGCGCCCGCGGCAAGCAAGACACTCATGATCCAGATGCCGATGCGCGCGCCGCGCGACACGCCTGGCGTGGCAGCCCGAGCCAGCCAGTTGCGGCTCGCCCAGACCGCAAACACCACCGCGAGCGCAAGCAAGCCGAGCAGGGTGCCGACCGGAAAGCTCTCGCGGATGTTGCCGATCACTTCGTTCGTGTAAATCAGATAGTCGACGGCGATGAAGTTGAAGCGCACGCCGAATTCGTCCCAGAAGAACCATTCGGCCAGCACGCCAAACCCGAAGGCGTACAGCACCCCGCCCGCCAGCGCGTAGACCATTGCGAGGCGGAGACGTCCGGCGACAGGGCGGCGGGTGCCGACCAGGCTTTCGAGCAGCAGCAGACCGGGGGCCAGCAGGGCCAGCGTCACGGCGTCGAACACGAGCCCGCGGCCCAGCGTGGCCAGCAGGGAGGTGGCATCGAGCTCCGCACCGTGCCAGGTGACGAGTGCGAGCGCAAGGCGCAGGCCGCTGTGCAGAAGGACGAAGGCGACCCCCCACCAGATGAACAGCGGATAGGCGCGCGCCAGCGAGGACAGGCGCTCGCGCACGGGAGAGAAGGGTGGCGTGGCGGATTTCATGGCACCAGTTTCCCGGCGCGAGCTTAAGGCAGCCTTAAGATGGCGGGGATAGACTTGGGTGATGGGCTGTCCTGTCGAGGCCAGCCAGAACCATTCGGGAGCACCCAGTGTTGAGACGGGCCGGCTATTGGCTGATGTGGGGGATGTTCGCTGCGCTGCAGGCGCTGGCGCCCTTCCTGCACGCCCACGCGTCGGCAGGGCACGGCGTCCATGCCGACCCCGGGGGGCTGCACCTGCACCTCGCGCCGCCGGCTGGCGAGGTGGCACTCGCAACCTGCCACGACGCCGTTCTCACCGCCGAACAGGGTTTGCCTTCGCGCGTGTCGGCCCGGGCCTTGCCGCCGCCCGCCGTCGCCGGCTTGCCGGGCGGCGATGGACTCGCGCATCTGGCACGCGGCGCATCCTTTCGGCCGGAGGCTGCCCGGCCGGCTATCCCGCCCGCGCCGCCGCCGTATACCCGTCCGCCGAGTCTGGCCCCGCCTGCCGCCTGAATTGTTGCGCGTGCGCTTGGCGCACTGTTCAATTTTTCCGGAGTCGTCAGATGAAGCGAGTCTTGCGTGCCCTGCCGTGGCTGGGCGCATGTGTGTTGTCGGTCGCCCAGGCAGCCGACGTTCTGCCGCTCAGCGCGGCCCAAATCAAAAACCTGGGCATCCGGCTCGAACAGCCCGGCAATGCCGCCGATGCTCCGGCGATGCGGGTGGCCGCCCGGGTGGTGATGCCGCCCACGAGCGTGCGGGTGATCGCGGCGTCCGGCCCTGCGCTCGTCACGCAAATCCACGTGCAGGCCGGAGATGCCGTGAAGCGGGGTGCGCCCCTTTTGACGCTCTCCATGCCCGGTCTCGCGGAGGCGCAAAACGGCGTGACCCAGGCGCGTCTGCGCAGCGAACTGGCCACGGCCAACGCCGCTCGCGATCGCCAGCTCTTCGCGGAAGGCCTGATTGCCGAATCGCGCTTGCGCGCAGCCGAATCGGAAGCCCAGTCGGCGCGTGCCAGCCTCGCGGCCGCGCAAGCCTGGCGCGCCGCGCTGGG
>CAYTRH010000247.1:0-3310 GCA_964440155.1 uncultured Thiobacillus sp.
AGCAGCCGGCCGCGCGGCCCCAACCGGGCGAGCACACGCGCGCTGTGGCCACCGCGACCGAAGGTGGCATCGACGTACACACCCTCGGCGCGCACCGCCAACGCCTCCAGCGCCGCGTCCGGCAACACGGGGATGTGGGTGTCGGTCACAGCGCAAAGCCCTTGAGCTCCTCTGGCAGGGTGCCGTCGCGCGCGGCCTCGTGCAGCATGCGCGGCAGATTGGCGGCAGCGTCGAGCCCGGCCTGCCAGGCCGCCTCGTCGAAGATCGAGAACTTGTTGCCCTGACCCACCAGCACCACGGCGCGGTCGAGCTTGGCGAACTTGCGCAGCAGCGGCGGGATCAGGATGCGCCCGGCGCTGTCCGGCTCGACTTCCTCGGCCGAGCCGACCACCAGCAGCTTGAGTTGCTGTGTCAACGGGTGCAGCCCCGGCAGGCTGTTGATCTTGCGCTCGAGCGCCTCGAACTCCGGATAGGGGTACAGCAGCAGGCAACCCTGGGTGGGGTCCGCCGCCAGCATCAGCCGGCCACCGCACAGGGCGACCAGGCGCTCACGATGCTTCGCGGGAATGGCGAGGCGGCCCTTCCCGTCCAGCGTCAGTTGCGTCGATCCCCTGAATGTCACCCCGCACTCCTCCGTGGCGCACTGTGTGACACCATTCCACACAATTTCCCACTAATCGCCACTATAGGCACGGCGTTTCCCCACCGTCAAGCGCGGCTTCCATTTTTTTCAATGGTGTCAAACACTTATATCGGGACATAGGGCCGGAATAACGAATGGCGATAGACGGATAGGCGCGCAACTTAAAGTTGAACATTAAGTTTTTGGCGCGCCGTGCCATTCGAGGGGGGGCAGCCCCGGATCGGTCGATCCGGGGGCTGCAGAGCGGTGGAGTCGGCCGATAAGCCGGGTTCTGTCGTGGGCAGCCATTCATCTGCGACGATGGTCACCCATCGCCTGAAGCAGCCTACCCGCAGGCTCGGCGGGCCGCGTCGACGCCTGCCTATTTGGCCTTGCTCCGGGTGGGGTTTGGCCTGCCACGCATGTTGCCACGCGCGCGGTGAGCGCTTACCTCGCCTTTTCACCCTTACCTGATCCGTCCTTGCGGACGGCCATCGGCGGTATGTTTTCTGTGCCACTTTCCGTCGTCTCGCGACGCCCAGGCGTTACCTGGCACCCTGCCCTGTGGAGCCCGGACTTTCCTCCGCGCACGCACGCACGCGGCGGCTGCCTGGCCGACTCCACGGACAGTATACGCCCCGCCTGCGCGCCGCCGCTCAACGCAGCAACAACAATAGGCCGCTGGCCAGCAGGATGGCACTGATCACGCGCTGGAATGCGGCCTGCGACAGCCCCACGTGGACCCGCCCACCCAGATAAAGGCCGAGCGCGCCCAACGGCGCCATCACCGCCAATAGCTTTAAGTGCAGCCAGCCGTAATGCCCGCCGGCGGCGAAGCCGAGGATGCGCGCGCCGCCATCGAGCGCGAACAGCGCGGCCATGGTCGCCAGCATGACGGTCTTGGGCAGTTGCCTCGCGCGCAGGTAGAGCACGTAGAACGGGCCGCCGGTACCGAACAGGCCGCCGACCAGACCGCCGACGAAGCCGGCGGGCGCGGCCCACGTGCGCCCCGCGCGCGGCGGCGTCAGCGGCAGTAGCTGGTACAGCGCGAAAGCGATGACGAAGCCGCCGAGCCAGCGCTTCAGCAGGGCTTCGTCCAGACGCGCATGGACGTGCAACGCCAGTGCGATGCCGGCCAGCGAGCAGATCAGCAGCGGCAGCACCTCGCGCCATGCGATCAGCGCGCGGTGCCGGCGTGCCTGTACCAGGGAACTGGTGTTGTCGAGTATCACCACCAGCGGCACCACCACCGTCAGCGGCAGCATCAACGCCAGCAGCGGCGAAGCCACCAGCGCCGAGCCGAAGCCGGCGACGCCGCGCACGAAATAGGCGAGCAGCGCGATGAACGGCGCGACCAGCAGCGCCGCCGGCAGATCCGCCACGACGGCTCAGCCCGTCAGTCGGCGCAATGCTTCGCGGTACTTCTCCGCGGTCTTGGCCACGACCTCGTCGGGCAACGCCGGTGCGGGCGGGCGCTTGTTCCAGCCGGACGCGGTCAGCCAGTCACGCACGTACTGTTTGTCGAAACTGGGCGGATTGTCGCCCACCCGGTACTGATCGACCGGCCAGAAACGCGACGAGTCCGGGGTCAGCACCTCGTCGATCAGGGTCAGCGTACCAGCTTCGTCCAGGCCGAATTCGAACTTGGTATCGGCGATGATGATGCCGCGGCTCAGCGCGTACTCGGCGGCCGTCCGATACAGCGCCAGCGCGGCGTCACGCACCCGTTCGGCCAGTTCGGCACCGATCAGCGCCGCGCATTGCGCCTGGTCGATGTTCTCGTCATGGGCGCCCAGCGCCGCCTTGGTGGATGGCGTGAACAGCGGCTCCGGCAGCCGTTCCGCCTGCCTCAGACCGGACGGCAGACGAATGCCGCATACGCTGCCGCCATTCTGGTAATCGGCCCAGCCCGAGCCCACCAGATAACCGCGCACGATGGCCTCGATCGGCAGCGCCTTGAGGCGTTTCACCACGATGGCGCGACCGGCCACCTGGTCCACCTCGTCCGCCGCCACCACCGCCTCCGGCGCATCGCCGGTGAGCTGATTGGGCAGGATGTGCGCCAGCCGCCCGAACCAGAAATTGGCCATCGCCGTCAGCACCCGACCCTTGTCCGGTATCGGGGTGGGCAGCACCACATCGAACGCCGACAGCCGGTCGGTGGTCACGATCAGCATGCGCTGGTCGTCGACGGCGTAAATGTCGCGCACCTTGCCCCGGTGCAGCAAAGGCAGGCTGTGGATGGTCGACTGGAACATGGCTGGCGAAGGCATGACGACTCCCATAATGCAGAACCGGCGGCGAAGCACCCAGCTCCGCCGCCGGCTATGAGCGAAAAGCTCAGACGGTCAGTTCACCTTGGGATCCAGCTCGCCCTTCTCGTAGCGCTTGTACATCTCTTCCAGGTTGTAGATCTTGCTGATCTTGCTGGCCATGCCGGCGGATCCGAAGGCTTCGTAGCGCGCCTTGCAGATGCCGGTCATCGCCTTGGTGGCCTCCTTGAGGAACTTGCGCGGGTCGAAGTTCTTGCGGTCCTCGGCCAGATGCTTGCGGATGGCACCGGTGGAGGCCATGCGGAGATCCGTGTCGATATTGACCTTGCGCACGCCGTTCTTGATGCCTTCGACGATCTCGGACACCGGCACGCCATAGGTCTGGCCCATGTCGCCGCCGTAGCTGTTGATGATC
>CAYTRH010000248.1:0-3303 GCA_964440155.1 uncultured Thiobacillus sp.
CCGGCGGTCACCTTGACCGGTCGGCAAGGGCTGCCCTACCCGCCTGGCAACGTAATGGTCAATGCAATTCCATACCCGCTCGCCGTATCTGGCGAAATCATGGTGTCGTGGTCTCACCGCGACCGGCTGATGCAAACCGGATACATCGTGCACCAGGACGAAGGCAACATCGGCCCGGAACCGGGCACCACCTACACGCTCAATATTTACGGCGAAAGCTTCCCGCCTGGCAGTGGTGCGCTGCTGCGCACTTACACCGGCATCGACGGCACCAACCAGACCTACCCATCTGCCACGGAAATCGACGATACCGGGCTCGGCCGCCTATCCATGAACCTGACTATCGAGCTGTTCGCCGTCCGCGGCGGGCTCGATAGCTGGCGCAAACATCGTATCACCGTCTACCGCGCCGGCTACGGCGTAGCCTACGGCCAACACTACGGAGGACTGTAATGCCCGCATCGACTCACCCCAACCTGCCGCTCGCCTACGACTGGACACTTGGCGACCCCTATAAAACCGAGATGGACGCCAATTTGGTCATGCTCGGCGCTATCGTTTGCCTTTCCGTCAAAGACCGCGACCTCACCACCCCGCCCGCCAGCCCGACAGACGGCGACCGCTACATCATCCCGACCGGCGCCACCGGCGTCTGGGCCGGCAAAACCAACCAGATCGCCGTGCGCATCGCTGGCGCGTGGCAATACTACATACCTAAAGTTGGCTGGCTCTGCTACATCGAGGACGAGGAAAAGCTCACGGCCTATAAGCCCGCAGGCTGGAGCTCCGGCATCGCCATATAACAGTTAGGACTACCTGAGCATGGAGTGCTTGAGCCCCAATTTAACCAATCAATTTGCATAGCATTTAACGCGGTTAATTTGCGCAAATCCAGCGGTGATTTACAGGGGCTTTTGCTGTCTCCAAGTGTCTCCGGCATGCATGCTGTGCGCGCAGTCTGAAATCCCTGCACGATTCTTGACGAATTCACGCAGCCGGGGTGTCCCGGACCGTCCGTAAACGGGGGGCCGGCCAGCGCCGCAGATTATGCGTGATGGGCAACAACGAAACGCGCAGGGGGTGTCGCTGTCGCCTGGGAGTCGGCGCCACGCGGCGAGGGGTGCTCGCGCCTCAGGGCAGGTTGCGGGTGAGGGCGGCCAGCGGATGAATCTGTCCTGCGTCCAGACACATCCAGCCGGGCAGCCTCTAGGCGCGGCGCGCGCTGGACTCGAATCGATCTCGCGCCAGTTCCCGCAAGGGCTCGGCTTCAGTTCATTCCGGCATCACGCTCCAGGCTCTCACAATGGTCCGTTCTGCCAGGGCCCGGTGATGGCGCAGGTCATGCCACTGCCGGGCGTGCCATCGCCGAACACGTTGACGAAGAGCGTGCGGCCATCGGGACTGAAGCAGGCGCCCGCCAGTTCGCTGTCGTTCAGCAGGTTGACGGCAAAGACGAAGGGCGCGCCGTCGGCGCCCAGCCCCACCAGGCGATTCACATTGTCGAAGCCCGCCAGGGGGTGGCGGTCCGCATCCTTCGGGCTGGCGTCGTCCTCGCAGAGCAGCAGGCCTCCTTGCGGGGTGACGCAGAGGTTGTCCGGCGAATCGAGCACGCTGCCGCCGGGCGACTCGAAGTACAGGGTCAGCACGCCACGGTCGGCGCCGCCCGGTGTGTAGCGCCATACCTGGCCGTAGCCCTGCACAAAGCCATCGGCGTTGACATCCGGGCGCTTGGCGTCGCCGCCGGAGGTCGAGGTGAAATAGACCGTCCTGCCATCGGAGCCGAGCCACAGGCCTTCCAGACGGTTGAACTGCGTGGCGCCCGCTGCGCGGCCCTGTTCGA
Organism: uncultured Thiobacillus sp.; assembly: GCA_964440155.1. Lineage (GTDB taxonomy): Bacteria > Pseudomonadota > Gammaproteobacteria > Burkholderiales > Thiobacillaceae > PFJX01. Next base: position 1,841 of record CAYTRH010000248.1, read on the forward strand.
AGCAGCCCGGCTGGCCGGTTTCCAGATCGGGATCGGGGTCGGCAATGTCGATCCAGTCGCACACCAGCCCTGCGCCCGGGGTGCGGCGCTGTCGTGCGTCGAGAAACGCCTCGCCCGCACGCAGCATTTGCAATCTGCCCCCCTGCGCCAGATCGGCCCGGTCGTTCGGTAGAAAACGATAAAAACCGCTGCCGCGCGCGCTGCCCGCATCCTCGGTGAGGTACCCCACGCCGCCGGCATCGGCACACGCCGCCTCATGCTTGAAACGGCCCATGGCAACCAGCGGCGCAGGGCTGACGGTGCGATCCAGACGGGCGGGCACGGCAAACACATACCCATGTTTGCGCGCGTAGCCCTGCTGCGGTCCGTCGGTCGTTTCCTCGCATGTCAGCCATGCCCGCTGCCGCCAGGCAAATCCCCCGGCGCAGTTGACGTGGGTTCCGGCCAGACCGACAAACTGGCGTTCAAGCCGGCCCGAGGCGTCGAGGTCGAGTACCGTGCACCCGCCGCCGGCAAGCGCATCGTAGCCGACGCCCGGCACCGCCCCCGCCGTCGCGCCGGGCTTGTTGCGCACCTCGTGGTTACGGATCAGGCGCACGCCGCCGCCAGCACGGGCAAAGGCCGCCATGCCGTCGAGATTCTTCGGCACGGGGCCGCCCTCGCATGCTTCACCGATGCGGCTGAACGTGGCAAGCGTAAATCCCGGCGGTAGCGCCAGCACCGGCACGCCGCGAGCATCGCGTACCGGATTCAGGCTGCCGTATCCCGCCCCGCCCGGTAGCGCGCCCGCCTCAACCCAGCGTGAGTGAGCCGTCAGCGCGCCCAGGGCAGCGGCGCTCATGTGGCGAAGGAACTGGCGGCGTGTTGTCGGCATGCGGAATTCCCGATTGCAAATTATCAGTTTGGCCCAAACTGATTGCAGAAAGTTGAATCCCAACCGGGTTGGCCTTCCCGGTTTAGACCTGGTTGCTTATCCTGGCGGCGCATCTCGCCCAGCATGCAGTCATGTCTCGCGCGCGGTGCGCGGGCAAGCCACCAGGAGCACATCATGCACAAACTGACTCTTTCCCTGCTGCTCGCCGGGCTTTTCATGAATGGCGCACACGCCGCCTCGGCCGACCCTCGTCCCGGATTCGACCGCGTCGGGCTGACCGGCGACAAATCCGTTGCCGCCCAGCCTGTCCGCCAGGTTGCGCCAGGCGAAGATCGCCGCGCCGATCATGCCGTCTCGCCGGAACACCGTCGAGAGTTGGCGCGCCGCCTGGTGTGGCTGATGCTGAGCGCACGATGAGCGCGAAGCTGATTGGTTTGTCTGGCGCGGGACTCGAGCTCGGTGCATTCAGTCTCTGCGGCCACGGTGCCGACCGCTGCCAGCAACGGGTCGCACGCTGCGCCCGGTTTGTGCAGCGCCTCGCCCGGCGTGCCCTGGGCCTGGCCTGCGCCCTTGCCGCGTCGCCGCGTCA
>CAYTRH010000249.1:0-3270 GCA_964440155.1 uncultured Thiobacillus sp.
GCCAGCGGCGCCGGCGCGCGCGGCAACGTCGCAACCGCGCCGCCGCCCTGCGGCGGCGGCTGGGTCAGGGCGGCGATGGTGTCGAGCATGCCGCGCAAGCGGAAATGGTTCTGCCAGCCCTGACCGGTGCCCGGATCGTTCTCCCACGCCCGCGCCAGCACCACGCGCGCGCAGGGTCGTGCCAGCCGCCACAGCGCACGCACGTGCGCCGGGGTTTCCTCCGGTTGCTGGCTCTCGTGCTGGTAACGCAGCACCGCGACACGCTGGAACGGGAACTCCGCCAGCGCCTGCGCATCGTTACGCGCCAGCGCCAGCGTCAGGCGTTCCAGCGCATCGCCGTCGACACACAGATGCCAGACCTGGAACGCGTCGATACCCGTATCCCCAACGCCGACGCAGGCCGGGTCGCAGAACTGCGGCCGGCGCTGGCGGAACATGACCCAATCGCGCACCGCCTTGACCACGGGCAGCGCAGGCTGGTCGAGCTGCGGGAACAGGCGGCGACGCGCGCGTGCCAGGAACGCCGCGTCGTCGCTCAGGTCGGCCAGGCGCGACAGGGTGCCGACCGCCGCACCGCCGATGCCGCCGACCGGCGCGGGGGCCGAGCCCAGCGCTTCGGCACGGGCGAGACGGTACTGCCCGGCCAGTTCGATGCCGAACTGCATGCCGACCCGCGCGCCGTCCGCGGCTTTGCGCATGCCGGCGCCGGCGGTCGCGCCGGCCAGCAGCGCGAACAGGTGCAGCACCATCGGCGCACCGCCCCAATCGAGCTGAAACGCGGGGGTGACCGGATCGAACCGGCGGTCGTCCAGCACCAGCACGCCGTCACGCCGGTCGCCGCGGCGCAGCAGGGCGAAACGCAACGGTGCCGGCGCATCCGCGCGCGTCACCGGCGCAGCGCCCGGTACGTATTCGGTGATCGTGCCGGTCAGGCGTGCCTCCACCTGCACTTCGTCGTAACCCGAGGCGCGCCGGGAACGGTCGATCACCGTCAGCGCACCGGCAAACCCGGCGCCGATGCCGGCCTCGATGGCGTCGCCGCGCGCGACCGCCACACGCGCTTCCAACCGGCAGGCGGTTTCCGCGCCGACCGGTAGATCGAACGGGTCGGCATCGACATCGCCGGCCAGATACAGGGCCTCCAGGCCGCGCGCCGACACGTCCGGCTCGGCCGCCGCCGGTTGCGCCGGCGCGGCATTGGCATCGGCGCCATGCGTGGCGATGGTTGCGCGCGCGATGTCCTTGACCCGTTGCAGATTGGCGACCAGCAGCGTTTCGATCTCCACCCGCTCCCGCGCCATCGCCAGCGTCGCCGCATAGCCGCCGCCGGCGCGCGGGCCGCTGTGCGCCAGACCGCTCAGCGCCGCCGTGGGCTCGGCGGTGTGGCGCATCTTCATATCGACCGCTGCGTGCTCACCCAGGTTGGCGGATTGGGTGTCGGTGGCGATCGTGTCGCGCCGCTCGGCCAGGGCCATGCCCAGCAGGTCGAACGCCCTCGGCGCATCACCATCCACCCGCCACCAAGTGCCGACGGCCAGTGTCGCGGCGTCGCCGACGGCGCCATCCGGAACGAAGATCTCCACATCCTCGGGATGGTTCGGGTCCTCCAGGCCGCGCGTGAGCGAAATGCGGTTCATGTCGCGCGCTTGTTCCAACAGATGCGGCAGCGCGTCGGCGCGCGCGGCGCGGAAAGTCAGACGTACACCCTCGCCGAACATGCGCGTGAGCTGCTCGGCGACCGGCACGCCGCTGGTGGTCACCGGCAGATAGCCAGCCGGCGGCAGATCGGCGAAGCCGGCCAGCAGCAGCATGCGCCGCTTGGGCACGGCGCCAGCGCCGGCCCCGGCCTTGGTCAGTGCGTTGGAGACCTCCAGCAGTTCGGCCCAGGATCCCTTCAGTTGCTCGGACAGCTTGCCCACGGCGGTCTTACTCGGCCGTTCGGCGAGTCCGGCCAGCAGCGCATCGGCGCCGGCAGCGTACTTCCTGTGCAGCGCTTCAAGCTCGCGCCGTGTGCGCTCCAGCACCACGCGCAGGTCGGCGCAGGCGTCTACCGGGCCGATCTCGCCGCCGGCGTCGAAAGTCGCTGCCAACTGGCACTGGAATTGCAGCACCTGCGCCAGAAACACGTTCCACGGCCGCATCATCATGCGCCCCTGCCAGTAGCCGCGCGCCTGGCTGTCCATGCGTTCGCGCCGGGCGCTCCAGGCATCCAGCATGCGCGTGACGCCGCCCTCGCGCACCAGCAGGCCGATCGGCACCTCGTCGCGGCCATACGACCCAGCCGGCTGACACCACAGGTCGCTGGCCAAGCCGGCGCCGCTGAGCGCGGGCGGCGTAAGCCAGGGTTCCGCGGCGAAGTAGGCCGAGGCGACCCGATTGCGCAGATACGTGACGCCCTGCGCGAACGGCGAGTTCGCCAGTTGCAGGCCGATCGGCCGCAGCCGCAACGCCACACCCTCACGCCACCAGGGGTGGCGGCTGTCCGTGGCGCAAGCGCTGTCGCACAGCTTGCCGTAGACCGGCTCCTGACCGCACAGGGTCTGTACCGGCCCGACCGTGATCTCATAGATCGTCAGCGCCGGTGTGATCTTGCCGGTCGGAGGCTCGCCCACGCAGTCGCCGAAGTCGTCCCTGCCCGCCGGCGCCACGGCCGCGGCGACCGCAACCAATTCGGCGAGGTCCGCGCTGAGCGTGCCCACCGCCAGCACCGGGTTGCCGGCCGGTGTGATGGCCAGGCCCGGCGTAACCGACAACGTGTCGCCGGCTAGGGACAGGCCCAGGCCGTGTACCACACCCCAGCCGCCGGCGATGTTGTGCAGGCGGTCGCGCGCGCGCAGGTAGTCCTGTTCGAGCGCAAAGGCGTCGGCACGCAGATACTGGCCATCGAAGTAATGCAGCCGGGTCAGCGGACTGGCCGCCTCGATGAACGCGACACCGTCCGCCAGCGCCTGTTCTACGCATTCGCCGGCGATGTGATCCTTGTTGGCCATGACTAGCTCCCGTTGAACAGAGTGGTGAGATCGAGCCCTTCGGTGTGGGCACCGGATACGCCGGACAGCAGCAGATCGCGCAGCATCGCGGTGGACGGCAGCAGCGGCCGGATGGCCAAGGTCAGGCCATCGATGGCGACCCGCCAGCCGGTGGCATCCTCGACGAAGTGCACGCCTTGGATGCGCGCCAGCGGCAGGCAGGCGGCGCGCGAGCCGGCCGGTATCTGCGGCGGCGCAGGCGATGTCGACGCCAGTGCGCGCGCCCACACCTCGCGCGCCA
>CAYTRH010000250.1:0-3218 GCA_964440155.1 uncultured Thiobacillus sp.
GGCAAAGAATAACGGAAACCGTCGCTTTTCGATATGATCGTCCGGGACGCTACACGTAAGCGCTTTGGCGAGATCGTGCAACGCCACGGCTGGACGGGCTGGACGGGGTCGGAATCCAAGGCCGGCACGGCCTGGCGCACGCGCGTGATCTACCGCACCAACATGGCGACCTCCTACGCCGCCGGGCGGCTGGCGCAGCTCAAACACTTCCCCTTGTGGGTCTACAAGCACTCCGGCGCGGAGCACCCGCGCTTGCAGCACCTGGCCTGGAACGGGCTCACCCTGCCGGCGGATCACGAATTCTGGGCGACGAACTATCCGCCCAACGGCTGGGGGTGCGGCTGCCGGGTGGTGGGCGCATCGAGCGAGAAGGCCGCCCGCCGCCTGGGTGGCAACCCCGACTACGACAGCCCGCCGCCGGGCTGGAACGTGCCCGACGCCAAGGGGCGGCTGCCGGGCATCGATGAGGGGTGGGATTATCCGCCGGGGGCGACGCGCCAGCCGTGGGATAAAGATGATGCGCTGCGCATGGAAGCGCCATCGCTGCTGCCCAAGGCAGCCAGCCGCCAGGCGGCGGTCGCGCAATTGGCGTCCGTGCTCGGGGTTTCTGCGGCCATGCCGCGCCGCTGGATCGAAACCGAAATCCCGGTGCCGGCCTTGTCCAAGGTGATGATCGAGTATGGCTATCTCGCGCATATGGTGGACAAAGACCATGATGCGCGCGAGCGCTACGCCCACTTCATCCTGCCGACGCTCATCCGCCCATTCGAGGCGTGGGCAACGCTGTATGACGATGGGTCGATCCGGCCACGACTCATCAGCCTGTTTCGCGGCAAGCGCCAGATTGCCGTCATTCTGCGGATCAACCGCGATGGCAGTCTGTTTTACAACGTGATGAACGCCGACGACAAGCGCATCGACGATTTTCGGGTGGGCGAGCTGTTGTATGGAAGATGACCGCCGCCGCTTCCGCAGACAGCCCCGTGCCAGGATGGGTGAAGCCTCGCTAACGCCGGGCGTCTGGTCCTGTCCAGCCCGGTTTCGCTCACGGCGACGGCCTTTGCCAAGCATAGCCTATCTAAGCCCGCGCATCAAAGCCGGATGTTGAGGACGATGAACTGATGAACCGATGAACGCCAAGAAAGAAAAGCTACGCGCCCCAGTCCAGTGGTTCGGCGGAAAGGGCGCCATGACTGCAAAGCTGATGCCGCTCGTGCCAGAAGGCGGGCAGCCGTATTGCGAGCCCTACATGGGCGCGGCGTGCCTATTCTTCGCCCGTGACCCGGCGCCGGTGGAGGTGCTCAACGACCTGGACGGCGATTTGGTCAACCTCTTCCGCTGCCTGCAAGACAAGGACAGCTTCGAGGAACTGCGCCATCGGCTGATGTGGACGCCGTATGCGCGCGCTGAATTTGCGCGCGCGTTGGATGTGCTGGACGATCCGAACGCGCCGGCCGTTGATCGCGCCTGGGCGTTCTTCGTGGCGAAGAATCAGGGGTTTGCCGGGATGACGGCACGCACAGTCGGCAATTGGAGCCGCACGTTTACCCAACGTAGCGGAATGGCGGGGAAGACAAGTAAATGGCTCATGCGCCTGTCCATGCTCGACGCCTGGCGCTGGCGCTTGATGCGCGCGCAGATCGACAGCCGCGACGCCATCGAGGTGATCCGCTACTGGGATTGCACGGATGCGGTGTTCTACATCGACCCGCCCTACCATCACGACACGCGTAAGGATGTGGCGGTGTACGCCGTCGAGCCGGATCACGACCACCACGCGCGGCTCGTGCAGACGCTGCTTTCGCTCCAAGGCCGCGCCGTGCTCTCGGGCTACGCGCACCCGGTGTATGCGCCGCTTGAGGCCGCCGGCTGGCGGCGCATCGACTTCGAGACCGCATGCCATGCAGCAGGCCGCGGGCGCGGTTCTGGTTTGCAGGGTAAAGGCGCGGCCTTGGCCAAGGTCGCGCGCGTCGAGAGCGTGTGGATCAACCCGGCGGCGCAGGCCGCGATAGACAGGCTGGCGGCATGATCAAGATCGAGCTCGACGACTGCAATGGCGGCCTCTCGTCCGCCTTCGTCTTCCGGGCTGTCACCCCCGATGCGCGAGGCCAATCGCGCATGGCGCGATGGTAGCCTGTCGCATGGAATGCGCGCAAGGCGGCGGCGCGCGTGCTAGGATGACGCCATGGAACTGATCGATTTCTCGGCCTCGCCCGCGCGGGCGTTCCGTCGCGGCTTCCTCAAGGGGCTGGCCGCGCCGGCGATGCTGTACGCCGATTTCTCGCCGCCGCCCCTGCCGCAGGCGCGGCCATTGCCCGAGCTTCAGCCGCTCGCGCCGCTGCCGAAGCTCGCTGGAACCGACGGCGAACGTCTCGGCGCCGCGTGGGCTGCGGTCGGACGGGACATGGCGCACGTTTTCGCCGAGCATGCGCCAGACGAAGAAACCCGATAACCCGCTGCTCGTCTCCCACACCCAGATCCATCAGGGGCTGCTGCCGCCCGCGGAAACGCTCGAAGGCTACGCCCGGCTCGTGCCGGATGCGCCGCAGCGGCTGCTGAGCCTGGCCGAGGCTGAAGTCGCCCATCGCCAGCGCCACGAGCGCGATGCGCTGGAGGCGGAGATCGCCGCGCGCAAGGAGCAGCTCGCGCTTCAGGCGCAAGCGCAGCATGACCAGGCCGAGCTTCAGCGCGGCGCGCAGCGCCTGGCGGAATTGCAGACCAGGAAGGCGTTCGTTTCCGATGCCGTGGGCCAGGCTTTCGGCCTGGCGGTCGCGCTGGCCTGCGTCGGCGGCGCCGTCCATCTCGCGCCGGATCAACCCTACGTGGCCGGACTGCTGGCGGCCATCCCGTCGGCCGCCGTCATCCGGGCGTTTTTCGCGCGCGGCAAATGATCGACATCCAGATCGACGACCGCGAGCTTCAGGCCGCCTTGCAGCGCCTGTCGCGCAAGCTCGGCGACCTGACCCCGGTCATGCGCGACATCGGCGAGCTCATCATCGAGCGGACGAAGGATCGTTTCGAGACCGAGACGGGGCCGGACGGGCAGCGCTGGAAGCCGCTCGCCGACAGTACCTTGCTCGGTCTCATGAAACGCGCCGCTGGCGGGCGGATCGCCAAGAAGGGCGGCGGCACGAAGGTGTCCGCCATCAAGGCCCTGGCGAGGAAGCGCATCCTCTTCCAGGATGGCGACCTGTCGCGCCAGTTCCACTACCAGGCCG
>CAYTRH010000251.1:0-3213 GCA_964440155.1 uncultured Thiobacillus sp.
CGTCGACACCGATGGCGGCGCCGCGCCGCACGGCGGCGGCGCGTTCTCGGGCAAGGATCCGTCCAAGGTCGATCGTTCCGCCGCCTATGCCGGCCGTTACGTGGCCAAGAACATCGTCGCCGCCGGACTGGCCGAGCGCTGCCTGATCCAGGTGTCCTACGCCATCGGCGTGGCCAAGCCGACCTCGGTCATGGTCGATACCTACGGTACCGGCAAGATCAGCGACGAGCGCCTGACCGAACTGGTGCTCAAGCATTTCGACCTGCGTCCCAAGGGCATCGTCGGCATGCTCGACCTGCTGCGCCCGATCTACCGCAAGACCGCGGCCTACGGCCACTTCGGCCGCGACGAGCCGGAATTCACCTGGGAAGCCACCGACAAGGCGGACGCGCTGAAGGCGGACGCCGGCCTGTGACGGTGAACGACGGGCGGCGCGGCCGCCCGTCGCAACGTCTCAGCGCGCTGCGGCCAGCGCCTGATCGATGTCCGCCATCAGGTCGTCGATGTGCTCGATGCCGATCGACAGCCGCACCATGTCCTCCGACACACCCGCCTTGGCCAGTTCGTCGGGCGATAACTGACGGTGCGTGGTGGTGGCCGGATGGCAGGCCAGCGACTTGGCGTCGCCGATGTTGACCAGACGCACGATCAGCCCGAGCGCGTCGATGAAGCGCGCGCCCGCCTCCCGCCCGCCCTTGATGCCGAAGGACACGATGCCGGACGCCTTGCCGCCGAGATACTTGTCGACCAGCGGTTTGTCCGCTGAATCCGCCAGACCGGCGTAGCGCACCCAGGACACCTGCGCATGGCCGCGCAGATACTCGGCGATGGCCAGCGCGTTGGCGCAGATGCGCTCCATACGCAGCGGCAGGGTCTCGATGCCCTGCAGGATCAGGAAGCTGTTGAACGGTGAGATCGCCGCGCCCATGTTGCGCAGCGGCACCACGCGGGCGCGGCCGATGTAGGCGGCCGGCCCCAGTGCCTCGGTGTAGACCACGCCGTGATAGGAGGCATCCGGCTCGTTCAGACGGGCGAATCGGTCCTTATGCTCGGCCCACGGGAACTTGCCGGAATCGACGATGCAGCCGCCGATGCTGTTGCCGTGGCCGCCCAGATACTTGGTCAGCGCGTGCACGACGATGTCGGCACCGTGCTCGAACGGCCGGCACAGATAGGGGCTGGGCACGGTGTTGTCGACGATCAGCGGCACGCCATGGGCATGCGCCAGTTGCGCCAGCCGCTCGAAGTCGGTGATGTTGCCGAGCGGATTGCCGACCGATTCGCAGAACAGCGCTTTGGTGCGCGCATCGATCAACTTGTCGAAACTGTCCGGCTGGCGGTAGTCGGCGAAGCGCACCTCGATGCCGTAACGCGGCAGCGTGTGCGCGAACAGGTTGTAGGTGCCACCGTACAGCGTCGAACTGGTGACGATGTTGTCGCCCGCCTCGGCGATGGTCATGATGGCGTAGGTGATGGCCGCCATGCCGGATGCCAGCGCCAGCGCACCGACGCCGCCTTCCATGGCCGCGACGCGCTTCTCCAGCACGTCGGTGGTCGGGTTCATGATGCGCGTGTAGATGTTGCCCGCCACCTTCAGGTCGAACAGGTCGGCGCCGTGCTGGGTGGAATCGAAGGCGTAGGATGTGGTCTGGTAGATGGGCACCGCCACCGCCTTGGTGGTGGGTTCGGGGCCGTAGCCGCCGTGCACGGCCAGGGTTTCGATCTTCATGCGGTCTCCTGTTGGTGGTGGTCGCCGCGCGTGGCGCGCGGCGGGGGGATTATCCTGCGGCCAGGCCCTCGGGAGTGTCTTCGTGATACGGACGCCGGCACAGGCCGACCATCTCGCACCAGGCACAGGTGGTCGGCGCGCCCCAGGCCGGCAACGGCGCGCCGTCCGCCAGGGCATCGAGGGTGACGCGCAGACGCTCGCCTTCCTGTTCGGCGGCGGCGCGTAGATCGCCGGACCAGCCCAGTTCGACCACCGGTGCTTCGTCGAGCGCGACGAAGCCGGCCTCGGCGGCATCGGCCAGCCAGGCATAGGCGCTGAGCTGCACATCCTCACCGGGCGTGGCCAGCTTGCGTTTGAGCGTGGCGCGGGTCTGCGTCTTGTAGTCCAGCACACACACGCCGCGTTCACCCCGATCGATGCGGTCGATGCGCCCTTCCAACGCGGTGACGCCGCCATCGCTGCGCTCGATCGCGCGTTTGACCGGCGCCTCCGCCGCTTCGAATCGATGGCCCGCCCGCTCCCAGGCCAATGCCCAGGCGAGATAACCATCGACCTGGCGCAACCAGCGCTGTTGCCAGGCCAGGGTCAGATAGCCGCGTCCCATGGCCGCCGCGAACACGCGCTCGCCACCGGCCAACAGGTCCGCGCGCAGGCGTGCCGGCTCGTGCTCGGCGAGGCGCGGGTGGGCACGATGGAAATCGGCGAGCAGCGCGTGCAGCAGTTGGCCGTAATCGGCCTTGTCCAGATCTTCCGGCACCTCGTCCCGCTCGTTCAGATGCAGCAGATGGCGCGCCCAGAACTGGTAGGGACAGGCCACCAGGCTCTGCCAGGCGCTCACGCTCAGGCGTGCCGGTGCGCCCGGAGCGGGTGGTGCCGGGCGGTCGGCGGACGGCGCCAGCGCCGCTGGCAGGGTGGCGCGGGTATCGACCCGGCGGATCAGGCTGATGCCCCAGGCGGCGCGGTGGAAGGCATCCAGGCGCAGCAGCCAGGGCGACAACGGTGCTGCCTCGCCGTCCTGCTCGGCCTGCCAGATCAGGCTGACGTACGGTACGCGCGCCAGCAGGTCGGCCAGATCGGCGCGTGCGTCTGCCTGGCGCTCGCGCGCCGTGGCCAGGCCGAGTTGTGCCCGCACGGCGTCGTTGAACACGCCGGCGCGTTCACTCGCCGGCAACTGATGCGCCCCCACGCCGAGCACGATGGCAGCGTCCAGATCGCGGGTATGCGCGGCGCCGAGATGGGTGATGCGGATCGGGCTGGTCACGCCGGTATCGACGAAAGTGGCCTCCTCCAGATGTTGGAACAGCCACTGGCGCCAGTCCGCGCGCGGGTAGCGCTGGGCATGCGCGGCACTGTCGCGCGTCAGCGTGCGCAGCAGTCGCAGCAGTTGTGTGCCCGCCGGGTCCGCCGCCAACGCGCCGTCGATACCCAGCACGGCCAGCGCCGTCAGCAGGCGCTGGTTCCACACGCCGAGCGTCGCCCGCCCG
>CAYTRH010000252.1:0-3158 GCA_964440155.1 uncultured Thiobacillus sp.
AGCGCGAACAGCGCCGCCGCGGCGGCGACGTCCGCTTCGGCGCGCGCCAGTGCCTCACAGGCTTCGGGGCTCACCGGATAACTTGGCGCACGGGTGGTTTCGCTGGGTGGGATGGCCGGCGCCGCAGCGCACCCAGCGAGGGCTAGGGACAGGACGACCAGGGTATGGGCGGGAAGCATCATTCAGCCAAGAACGGGACAGGCCGCGACGACTATAACGCGACTTTGGCGGCAATGCCGCCGCCGGTATAATGCCGTCTTTGTGCGATGGGGTTTCCCGACATGCGAGTCCTGCAAAAAGCACTCACCTTCGATGACGTTCTGCTCGTCCCCGCCTATTCCAGCATCCTGCCGCGTGACGTCACGCTGACCACCCGGCTAACCCGTTCGATCTCCCTGAATCTGCCCGTGGTGTCCGCCGCCATGGATACCGTCACCGAGGCACCCATGGCCATCGCCATGGCGCAGGAAGGCGGCATCGGCATCATCCACAAGAATCTGTCGCCGGAACAGCAGGCGGCGGAGGTGGCCAAGGTCAAGCGCTACGAGTCCGGCGTGGTCAAGGAGCCCATCACCATCCGGCCGGAAATGAGCGTGCGCGACGTGCTGGACATCACCCACCGATACCGCATCTCCGGGCTGCCGGTGGTGGACCGGGCCGGCAAGGTGGTGGGCATCGTCACCAACCGCGACCTGCGCTTCGAGACCAACCTGGACCAGCGCGTGCGCGACATCATGACGCCACGCAAGAAGCTGGTGACGGTCAAGGAAGGCGCCGGTAAGGACGAGGTCATGGCCCTCCTGCACAAGCACCGTCTGGAACGCCTGGTGGTGATCGACGACGACTTCATGCTGAAGGGCCTGATCACGGTCAAGGACATCAAGAAATCCAGCGAGCATCCGCTCGCCAGCAAGGACGGCTTCGGCCGCCTGCGTGTCGGCGCCGCCGTGGGTGTGGGGCCGGACAACGAGGCGCGCATCGCCGCGCTGGCCGAGGCCGGTGTCGACGTCATCGTCGTCGATACCGCGCATGGCCATTCGCAGGGCGTGCTCGACCGCGTCCGCTGGACCAAATTGAATTACCCGGACGTGCAGGTGATCGGCGGCAACATCGCCACCGCCGATGCAGCGCGCGCGCTGGTCGATCACGGCGCCGACTGCGTCAAGGTCGGCATCGGTCCGGGCTCGATCTGCACCACGCGCATCGTCGCCGGAGTGGGTGTGCCGCAGATCTCCGCCGTCGCCAACGTCGCCGACGCGCTCGCCGGCAGCGGCGTGCCGGTGATCGCCGATGGCGGCATCCGCTACTCCGGCGACATCGCCAAGGCCATCGCCGCCGGCGGTGATTGCGTCATGCTGGGCGGGCTGCTGGCCGGCACCGAAGAGGCGCCCGGCGAGATCGAGCTGTACCAGGGCCGTTCCTACAAGAGCTATCGTGGCATGGGTTCGCTGGGCGCCATGCAGAAGGGCTCCAAGGACCGCTACTTCCAGGACAACGAGGCCAACGCCGACAAACTGGTGCCGGAAGGCATCGAAGGGCGGGTGCCGTACAAGGGCAGTGTGCTCAACGTGCTGCACCAGTTGATGGGTGGGCTGCGCTCATCCATGGGCTACCTCGGCGCCGACAGCATCCCACGTTTCCACGAGATCGCCGAGTTCGTGGAGATCACCAACGCCGGTATCAAGGAATCGCACGTGCACGACGTGCAGATCACCAAGGAAGCGCCCAACTATCACGTCTGACCATCGCTCATCCGGGCAGGGGAGGGCGGCTAAGCGCGTCCCCTTTTTTTATCATCGAAGCGCTTACGTCATGCACCAGAAAATCCTCATCCTCGATTTCGGTTCCCAATTCACCCAGCTCATCGCCCGGCGGGTGCGCGAGCACAACGTCTACTGCGAACTGCACCCCTTCGACGTATCCGAGCCGTTCATCCGCGCGTTCGCGCCGGCCGGCATCATCCTGTCCGGCGGCCCCGCCTCGGTCACGGCGGACGAGACGCCGCGCGCGCCGGACGTGGTGTTCACGCTGGGCGTGCCGGTGCTCGGCATCTGCTACGGCATGCAGACCATGGCCGCGCAACTGGGCGGCAAGGTCATCAACGGCACGCACCACGAGTACGGTTACGCCGAAGTGCGCGCCCGCGGCCACTCGCGCCTGCTGGTGGACATCCAGGACCGCTGTGACGCCGACGGCAAGTGCTGGCTGGACGTGTGGATGAGCCACGGCGACCAGGTGGAAAGCCTGCCGCCTGGCTTCGAGGTCATGTGCGAGAACGCCGCCACACCCATCGCCGGCATGTTCGATGGCGAGCGCCAGTTCTACGGCGTGCAGTTCCATCCGGAGGTGACCCACACCCTGCAGGGCAAGGCCATCCTCGGCCGCTTCGTGCACGACATCTGTGGCTGTGGTCAGGACTGGAACATGCCGGACTACATCGAGGAAGCCGTCGGCCGCATCCGTTCCGAAGTGGGCGCCGACGAAGTCATCCTGGGCCTGTCCGGCGGCGTCGACTCCTCGGTGGCCGCGGCGCTGATCCACCGTGCCATCGGCGAACAACTCACCTGCGTGTTCGTCGATACCGGCCTGCTGCGTCTCAACGAAGCCGAACAGGTGATGGACACCTTCGCCCGCAACCTGGGCGTAAAGGTCATCCACGTCGACGCCTCCGAGCAATTCATGCGCAAGCTGGCCGGCATCAGCGATCCCGAGCAGAAACGCAAGATCATCGGCGCCGAGTTCGTCGCCGTGTTCCAGGCCGAATCCGCGAAGCTCAAGAATGCCAAATGGTTGGCGCAGGGCACCATCTATCCCGACGTGATCGAATCGGCCGGCGCCAAGACCAAGAAAGCCCATGCCATCAAATCCCACCACAACGTCGGCGGCCTGCCCGAAGACATGCACCTGAAGTTGCTGGAGCCGCTGCGCGAACTGTTCAAGGACGAGGTGCGCGAACTGGGCGTGGCCCTCGGACTGCCGCAAGACATGGTCTACCGCCATCCCTTTCCCGGCCCCGGTCTGGGCGTGCGCATCCTCGGCGAGGTGAAGCGCGAATACGCCGACCTGCTGCGCCGGGCGGATCACATTTTCATTGAAGAACTGCGTACACTCTTTCCTCCACGTCTTTCTTGGTGATCCGGCCTCCGGCGCCGGTTCCT
>CAYTRH010000253.1:0-3154 GCA_964440155.1 uncultured Thiobacillus sp.
GGTGCTTGAGCACGCCGTCCTGGTGGATGCCGGACTCGTGCGCGAACGCGTTGGCACCGACGATGGCCTTGTTGGGCTGCACCGGGTAACCGGTGATCTGCGAGACCAGCCGCGAGGTCGGCACGATCTGCGTGGTGTCGATGCGGGTGTCGCAGCGAAACACGTCGCGCCGCGTCTTCACCGCCATGACGATCTCTTCCAGCGAGGCGTTGCCGGCGCGTTCGCCCAGACCGTTGATGGTGCATTCCACCTGGCGCGCGCCGTTCATCACCGCCGCCAGCGAGTTGGCCACCGCCATGCCCAGATCGTTGTGGCAGTGCGTCGACCACACCACCTTGTCGGCGTTGGGCACGCGCTCGATCAACTGGCGCATGCGCTCGCCCCATTGCGCCGGCACGCTGTACCCGACGGTGTCCGGCACGTTGAGGGTCTTCGCGCCGGCAGCGATCACCGCCTCGAACACCCGGCACAGGAAATCCAGCTCGGAACGCACCGCATCCTCGGCGGAGAACTCGACGTCGTCGGTGTACTCCAGCGCCAGCTTCACCGCCCTGACCGCGGCCTCCACCACCTGGTCGGGCTGCATGCGCAGCTTCTTCTCCATGTGGATGGGGCTGGTGGCGATGAAGGTATGGATGCGTCCGGACGCGGCCGGGCGTATGGCTTCGCCGGCGGCGCGCACGTCGCGTTCGTTGGCGCGCGCCAGCGAGCACACGGTGGAATGCTTGATGGCGCCGGCGATGGCACGGATGGCCTCGGCATCGCCCGGACTGGCGGCGGCGAACCCGGCCTCGATGACATCGACGCCGAGCCGCTCCAACTGGCGGGCGATGCGCAGCTTCTCGTCGCGCGTCATGGCGGCGCCGGGGCTTTGCTCGCCGTCACGCAAGGTGGTGTCGAAGATGATCAAACGGTCGTTCATGGCGTGCTCCCTATGCAGGCACATCCGTCCACAACCCGGACGGCGGGGTAAGGCAACTCTGGTGCGCCGAATGTGGCGCCACCCGCAACGGTATTACGGGTGTGACAGGGGGAGAACAGGAGATTCAGTGCCCGCGCGGGGGCAGCAGCAGCCGGGTGGCAAGCCGCATCAGGGCGTGGGGATGCGAGGCGGGAGTACGTGCGCGCATGGCGCGACTATAACGCGCCTACGACGACGGCGGCAAGGCGGCGCTGCGCTTGCGCCGCAGCTGGCGTTGCGCCCACAGCACGTAGCCGGATAACGCGTAACCCAGGAACAGCAGGAACAGCACGCTGGGCGGATCGACCGACACCAGCGAGAACGACAGCGCCACCAGCACGATGACCACGAACGGCACGCTGCGCTTCAGGTTGATGTCCTTGCCGCTGTAATAGCGCAGATTGCTGATCATGCTGACGCCGGCGAACACCGTGATCACCCACGCCAGCCAGGGCAGGTCCAGGCCGGGGATGCGGTTGTCTACCATGATCCAGACGTAGCCGGCCAGCAGGGCCGCCGCCGCCGGGCTGGGCAGACCGAGGAACCAGCGCTTGTCCTGCACCGCCAGCATGGTGTTGAAGCGCGCCAGACGCAGCGCGGCGGCAGCACAGAACACGAAGGCGGCGATCCAACCCAGCTTGCCCATGCCCTTGAGCGCGAAGCTGTACATCACCAGCGCCGGCGCCACGCCGAACGACACCATGTCGGCCAGCGAGTCGTACTCCGCGCCGAACGCGCTCTGCGTGTTGGTCATGCGCGCCACCCGGCCGTCCAGTCCATCCAGCACCATGGCGATGAAGATGGCGATCGCCGCCTGTTCGAAGCGGCCGTTCATGGCCTGCACGATGGCATAGAAACCGGCGAACAGCGCGCCGGTGGTGAACAGGTTGGGCAGCAGGTAAATGCCGCGTCGCGTCGGCTTGACGCTGACGGCTTCGTCGTCGCACGGCGGCGAGGCCGGCACGTGGCGCGTGTCCGGAGCGCTATCCGGCGCCATCACTCACAGTTGCGCCAGCACGTCGCGGCTGGCCTTGACCTTGTCGCCCAGCGCCACGCGCGCACGCGCATCCGGTGGCAGGTAGACATCGACGCGCGACCCGAAGCGGATGAAACCGTAACGCTCGCCGCGGCGTAGGCGCGCCCCCGGCTCGACGTAACACAGGATGCGCCGCGCGATCAGCCCGGCCACCTGCACGCAGGTGACGTCCTGCCCGGCCTCGGTGCGCAGCCACAGTGCATTGCGTTCGTTCTCGGTGGACGCCTTGTCGAGGTCGGCGTTGACGAACGAGCCTGGGTTGTACCAGCGTCCCTTGACCTCGCCATCCACCGGCGCGCGGTTGGAATGCACGTTGAACACGTTCATGAACACGCTGATCTTCAGCGCCTCACGCTTGAGCCAGGGATCTTCGCACTTGCCCACCGCGACGATGCGGCCGTCGGCGGGCGACAGTACCAGCCCCTCGCCGATCGGCGCGGGGCGCGCCGGGTCGCGGAAAAACTGCAACACGAACAGCGTGACCAGCCACAGCGGCAGCGCCCACACCCAGCCGGCCCAGACCTGGGTGAGCAGCGCCGCCAGCAGAGCGCCGGCCAGGAACGGCCAGCCCTCGCGGGCGATCAGCGGATGCGGCCAGGGCGCGTTGGGCGGAGGAGCCATGCCGATACACATGGGGGCGGGTGGTCGATCGCAAACGGCCCCTCGCGGGGCCAGCGGCTAGCCGCCAACTCAGTTCCGGCTCTTGTCGACCAGCTTGTTGGCCTTGATCCACGGCATCATGTCGCGCAGCTTCTCGCCCACGGTCTCGATCGGATGCTCGGCGTTGAGGCGGCGGCGCGCGGTCATCTCCGGATAGCCGGTGCGGCCTTCCAGGATGAAGCGCTTGGCGTACTCACCGGTCTGGATGTTCTTCAGCGCCTCGCGCATGGCGGCGCGCGACGTGTCGTTGATGACCTTGGGGCCGGTGACGTACTCGCCGTACTCGGCGTTGTTGGAGATCGAGTAGTTCATGTTGGCGATGCCGCCCTCGTACATCAGGTCGACGATCAGCTTCAGTTCGTGCAGGCACTCGAAGTAGGCCATCTCCGGCGCGTAGCCGGCCTCCACCAGGGTCTCGAAACCCATCTTCACCAGTTCCACCGCGCCGCCGCACAGCACGGCCTGCTCGCCGAACAGGTCGGTCTCGGTCTCCTCGC
>CAYTRH010000254.1:0-3147 GCA_964440155.1 uncultured Thiobacillus sp.
GGTCGACAAGCCCGACCCGCCGCCGCCACCGGCTGCCCCGCCACCGCAGCCGCCGCCGCGAGAACGCAAGGCCAGCCCGTGGAAACCGGGCGGCGGCGAAGGCGAGGGGTTCAATTTCTTTCAATAGCCGCTCGCGCTGGGCTCGGGAGCGTGTTTCGTCATCGCGAGCGCAGCGTGGCGATCCAGGGGACTGCGCAGAGGTGACGGTGGCTGTGCTGGATTGCCACGGCGCTGTGCGCCTCGCAATGACGGTGGCAAAGGCCGTCGTCATCGCGAGCGCAGCGTGGCGATCCAGGGGGGCTGCGCAGAGGTGACGGTAGCTGTGCTGGATTGCCACGGCGCTGTGCGCCTAGCAATGACGGTGGCAAAGGGCGGCGTCATCGCGAGCGCAGCGTGGCAATCCAGGGGACTGCGCAGAGGTGACGGTGGCTGTGCTGGATTGCCGCGGCGCTCCGCGCCTCGCAATGACGGTGGCAAAGGCCGTCGTCATCGCGAGCGCAGCGCGGCGATCCAGGGGACTGCGCAGGGGTGACGGTGGCTGTGCTGGATTGCCGCGGCGCTGTGCGCCTCGCAATGATGGTGGCAAAGGGCGGCGTCATCGCGAGCGCAGCGTGGCGATCCAGGGGGTTGTGCAGGGGGACGGTTGCTGCTTGATTGTCGGGGCGCAGCGTGCTTCGCATTGACGACGGCGGTGCTGGCGTTTGCACGGGCGCGGCACATGCGGCAACGATCCGCTTGGGCTTCTCAGCTGGGCGTGTCGCTCTGATCGGCCAGCACCACCCGGTTGCGCCCAGCCTGTTTGGCGCGGTACAGCGCAGCATCGGCGCGGGCGAGCAGGTGGTCGGCGGCGTCGGCCGGGTCGAGCCGTGTGACGCCGATGCTGACGGTATGGCGCAGCCTGCCGGCGTCGAAGTGCACCACGCCGGCGGCCACGCGCTGACGCAGACGTTCGGCGAAATCGCGTGCGCCGTCCACACCGACACCGGTCAGCAACACGGCGAACTCCTCGCCACCCAGGCGCCCGGCGAAGTCGGTCTTGCGCAACGCGTCGCGCAGTAGGTGGGCGAAGTGACGCAGCACCAGGTCTCCGACGGCATGGCCGTGGGTGTCGTTGACCCGTTTGAAATGGTCCAGATCCAGCATCAGCAGTGCGGCGCCGTGTTCAGGGAAGCGGCGCAGGCGGGCCAGCTCCTCATCCAGGCGGGCGAGGAAATGGCGGCGGTTGGGCAGGCCGGTCAGCGCGTCGGTGGTGGCCTGTGTTACCAGAATCTCCTCGTACTGCTTGCGCGCGCTGACGTCCTGTTTGACCGCGACGAAATGGCGGATCACTCCGTCGTCATCGGGTACCGGCGTGATGGTCAGCTCTTCGTGATACAGCGTGCCGTCCTTGCGCCGATTGATCAGTTCGCCGTGCCAGGTCTCACCCGCCAGGATGGTCTGCCAAAGACCCGCGTAGAACGCGTCGTCCTGCATGCCGCTCTTGACCAGCTCGGCCGGTCGGCGGCCGAGGGCTTCCTCCAGCGTATAGCCGGTGAGCTGCTCGAACGCCGGGTTGGCCCATTCGATGCGCGCGTTGGCGTCGGTGATGACGATGGCGTTGCGTGCCGCCTGCAGGGCCGAGACCAGCAGACGGGTGTGCGCGGCGGCGGCGCGCTGCGCACTGATGTCGCGGAACACCGTCACCGCGCCGGTCACCCGGCCGTCCTCGCGTAACGGCCGGCTGTGCACCTCGACGGGGAACACGCGGCCGTCACGTGCGCGGAACTCCTCGACGCCGTCATACGGTTCGCCCTCCCGCGTGGTGTGGAATATGGGACAGTTTTCCAGAGGCAGATGCCCGTTGAAGGCATGGTTGTGGAACAGATCGTGCACCACGCGCCCCACGATCTCCTCGGCCGGGTAACCGAGTTGGGCCAGCGCGGCGCGGTTGACGTAGGCGGCGCGGCCGGCGCGATCGAGCACGTACAAGCCCTCGTCCATGCTCTGGGTGATGGCGTCCAGACGCTGGTGTTCGCGTGCCTGCATGCGGCGCTGGTGCATGGCACGCGCCATGGCCGCGGCGGCCAGCAGGATCAGCAGCGCACCCAGCGCGAACTCGGCGAACAGCGCCCGACGCAATGCCGGCAGACGCGGGGCGGCGACGATGGCGAGCACGTAAGCGGCGTGCCCGCCTTCGACGTCGTCGATGCCGTGGAAACTGGCGATGTAGCCCCGGCCCGCGTGCACCAGCGGCAGGGAAAGCGATTCGCCCGCGTTCATGCCCGTGTACACGCGTGCATGGTCGCGCAGTACGGGCACCACTTCCGATGCCAACGCGGAAGCGCCGAAGGCATGGGCGACCCGGGAAATCTGCGGGTGCTCGGTGACATAGTCGGGATGCAGCGGCGAGTCGCTGAACTTCTCGCGCTGCTCTTCGAACACCAGATCGCGCGTGATCTCGCGGCGCAGCAGCAGCACACTGTCGCCGATTTCGGGCAGTCGGCCGAATTCGCCGTGGATCTGTTCGAAACTGAGGGAGAACTCGACGCTGCCGAGGTGCACGCCCTGTTCGATGATGGGGAAGACGTAGCGGAAGCCGGGCAACACCCGCCCACCCTCGAAGCCGATCACCGGACGTTGCTCCTGGTTGGCGATGCGCACCGAGGGCCGGATGTCGAACAGGGCATCGCCGGCCCGCTCCGGGCGATGAAAGCGCAGCAGGCTCAATCCCTGCGGCGTGTGGAACTGCAACTGGCGCAGTCCCAGCCGCTCCAGATCCTGGTAAGTGGGCCGCAGATGACGGTAGAGCAGACCGCGCACGATGGGCAACTCGTCGGCGTCGGCGCCTCGAGCGCGACGCAGCAGCTCGAGAGTGCGCGGCTGCATGACCTGATGGCGGAACTCGGCCTCCGCCGCCAGGCGATACATGTTCACCACCGAGCCGTAGGCGATGCCCAACGCCGTGCCGTGCTGTGCCGCCAGCGCGGCGGCGGTGCGCTGGTAGTGCGCGTGCAGCACCGCCCACAGCGCCAGCAGTGCCGCCAGCGTGGCCGTGGCCAGCGCGACGTCGCCCCGGTTGACGTCGAAGGCTTTCATGGTGCGCGCCCGACGGTGGGTGGCATGCGCCCGACCAGGCGGCGCACGGCGGCGTAATCCGCGTCGCTCGCC
>CAYTRH010000255.1:0-3134 GCA_964440155.1 uncultured Thiobacillus sp.
GGGCAGGCGCCGACCGTGGCCGTGTCGGTGCCCGCCACACGGGCGCGCGGCGGCGCGCCACGGGTGCGCGCCAATCGCGCAGCCAAGCGCGCCATGCTGGCAAGCCTGGCGGCGTCGATGCTGCTCGCCGCGTTCGGCGCCAAGCGCTGGCATATCTGGACCGGGCTGGTCTTCCTGCATGCGCTCGGCGTACATCTGTGGGTGCATCGACGCAACCTGCTCAGATAGCGCGGGGCGACCGGCGGCCACCCGGGCTTGGCGTTGACCGCCGCGCGCCAGTCCGGCAGGACCACGTCGCTCAGGGCGGTCTTTTCCGCGCTGCCGTATGTCGGTGTGGAACAACCGGTCCCGGCGGCAGCGCGCCGGGCAGACCGGCCACGTCGTCCAACCCGGTGATCGACCGGCGCCGGCGAGGATGTGCGCCCACCTTGCCGCCGCGCAGCGCATTGAGCAGGATGCCGATGGTGGTGCCGTTGTGCAGCAGCGATGCCAGCACCGGCGACAGCCAGCCGAGGGCGGCGGCGCCCAGGATGGCGCTGTTGGCGCCGATGGTGGCGCGGTAGTTGGCATTGATGCGCTTCAGGGTGGCGTTGGCCAGCGCCTTGGCCTCGGCGACGCGTTCGATGCCGTCCTCCAGCAGGGCAATGTCGGCAGTCAGGCGCGCCAGGTCGGCGCCCTGTGCCATGGCGATGCCGACCTGCGCGCCGGCCAGCGCCGGGGCGTCGTTGATGCCGTCGCCGACGAAGGCGATGTTGGCGCCCGCCGCCTTCATGTCCGCGACGATGTCGGCTTTCTGGTGTGGCAGCAGTTCGGCGTGGAATTCGTCCAGCCCCAGGGCGCGGGCGATCTCTCCGGCGCGTTGGCGGTGATCGCCGGTGAGCATGATGAGCCGTCTGGCGCCCAACGCGCGCAAGCGCGCCAGCGTCGCAGCGGCGCCGGCGCGTATCCGGTCCATCAGCGCGATCACGCCCAGCAGCCGGCCGCCGTAGCCGATGTACAGCAGGGTCTTGCCGGCACGGTACAGGCGGTCGATGCGCCGCCTGTGCGCTGTACTGATCGGCACGCCTTCGTCGTCCTCGACGAAATGGCGCGAGCCGACGACGATGCGCCGGCCGTCGATGCTGCTGGCGACGCCGTGCGCAGCGATGAACTGCACCTCCTTGTGCTCGAAATGGCGGCCGTGGTGTCGGCGTGCCGCCTCCACCACGGCCAACGCCAGCGGGTGGAAATAGTGTTCCTCCACCGAGGCGGCCAGGTCGATCAGATCCTCCGCGCTGTAATGCGCGTCGAAGGCGATGGAGTCGGTGACCGCCAGCCGACCCGTGGTGAGCGTGCCGGTCTTGTCGAACACGAAGGTATCGACACGCGCCAGCCGTTCCAGCACGTCCGCACCCTTGATCAGGATGCCGTGCCGGCCGGCCTGGAACATGGCCGACTTGAAGGCCACCGGCGTGGCGAGCTTCAAGGCGCAGGAATAGTCCGCCTGCAACACCGCCGCCGCCCGCTGCCATTGACCGGACAGCAGCCAGGTGGCGCCGGCCAGGCCGAGCACGCCGGGCACCAGGCGGTCGGCCAGCCGGGCGGCATCGAGCTGGGTCTGGCTCTTGGCGGTGAGCGAGTGCTCGACGTAATCGGCGATGCGCGCCGCAGCGGTATTGCGGCCGACCCGCTCGGCGTAGATGCGCACACGCCCTTCCTCCACCACCGTGCCGGACAACACCGGCGCACCACGCCTGCGCATCACCGGCACGCTCTCGCCGGTCATCGCCGCCTCATTGACCCGCGCCTCGCCGGACAACACCGTGCCGTCCACCGGAATGGTGGCGCCGGCACCGACGATGACGGTCGCGCCCACCGGTACCGCAGCCATCTCCACCTGCCGTTCCACGCCGTCCTCTTCCACCCATACCCAACCGGTATCCGGTCGCAGCAGCTTCTTCAGCAAATCATCGGAACGGCGCGCGATGGAATTCTCCAGATACTCGCCCAGCGCCAGCATGAACACCGTGGTGTTGGCGGCGACATGGTCGCCGCTGGCGGTGGAGATGGCCACCGCCAGGGCCTCCAGCACGTGGGAATTGATACCCTCGCCGAACAGGTCGTCGATCGCCTCGCCATACAACGGCAACGACGCCGCCAGCGTGGTCGGCGCGCGCAAACCGGCCGGCAGGCTGCCCGAGGCCAGCAGCAGCGCGCCGCTCGCCACCACGGTGGCCAGCTCCTTGTCGCGCGCGTTGCCCGGCACCGCCGCCGAATCCGCAGCCGGCAGAGCCAGGATGGCGGCACGCAGGCGTTCGGTGTCGGTGGCTTCCGGGCCGAAATCCACCACCAGTGCCCGCGCCCGTGCGTTCAGACGCACGCCGCGCACGCCGGGCAGGTTGCCGACGGCGTGGGTCAACGCGCGCGCATCGAACGGCACGGTGCGCGTGGCGCGAAAGCGGAAACGCACGCGGTCGCGCAGCCGGTGCGCCACCCTCAGCTCGGCAAAAGCTGGCGGAGACGGACTCATGCCGACGCGACAGCCGTCAGAGGCTGCGCTGTTCCGCTGCAAGTTCCGCCTCGATGTCGGCCATCTGCTCCTTGATTTCCGCGAAGCCGCCGGCCAGATCGGTATACAGGCGCATGCCCGCGCGCATCAGCTTGCCGCGCAAAGCCTCGTCGCCGATCACGTAGGCAATGGCCACCCCCAGCAAGGCGCCGGCGATGAACTGCTGGCCGGGCGTCAGCGCCGCCAGGCCGGTGGGCTGCGACTGACGCAGCAGGTCCTCCAACACGGCCACGTCGAGCGCGCCACGCTTGTTCTTCTTGCCGCCTTTTTTCTTCTTGCTCACATCGGCCTCCTTGCCGAACCCCGGATTGCCGTCGAACAACAGGTTTTCCACCGCCACGGCGGTGGACAGGGCTGCGCCCCCGAGCAGCGCGGATTGCAGCAATGCCTGACCTTCGCGCTTGTCCTGCAAGGCCGCGACGATGCCGCTGGCAATGGCACCGCGCACGAAGCTGGCGGGCAAGCCGGCCCACGCCGCGCCGCCCCGACTTTTTGCGCGTTTCATGCTTCGGGCTCCTGCGCCGGCGCGCCGAGTGAGCGCGCGCGTCGACGTCGGGACGCGCGCTCGGCGCCGCCGGCCTCGCCG
>CAYTRH010000256.1:0-3106 GCA_964440155.1 uncultured Thiobacillus sp.
TCGATGCACCGGCGCGCCGCGCGCGCCATGCGTTCGCCCAGGTCGCCGCCGCCCCGATCGCTGCGCTGGATGCCGGACGGCAGGACCACGTCCGCCCAGTCGGGGTGCCCCGGCGCCGGACTCATGCACAGTTCCACCGGCCCGACCGCCGCCACGCCAGCCTGCTGCAACGCCAGGCCGAGCAGGTGGCGGGCCAGGCGCGCCGCGCCGGCCGCCCCCAGCACGGGAATCAGCCGGGTCTTGACCCGGCCGGGCACCGGCGCTTTGGCGAATACCAGGATGCGGACGCTAGGCATAGCGGCCTCACAAGGGCTGAGCAGCAGTCGACTGCGGTTTTCAGGATCATGCGTCGGGCGGGTAATAGCGCCGCGCCAGCCGTTCCGCCGGCACGCCGCGCCAGTAGTCGAACCGCAGCCGCCACATCAGCAGGATGGTGCGCCAGACACCGTGACGCCGCCAGCGCCGGCCGGAGGTGGTCACCTTGGCGCCAAGGCAGGCCGGCCGACCCAGA
This sequence comes from uncultured Thiobacillus sp., assembly GCA_964440155.1. Lineage (GTDB taxonomy): Bacteria > Pseudomonadota > Gammaproteobacteria > Burkholderiales > Thiobacillaceae > PFJX01. Next base: position 512 of record CAYTRH010000256.1, read on the forward strand.
CGTTTGAGCCGCCTGGACAGCGCGATGTCCTCCATCAGCGGCAAATCCGGGTAGCCGCCGACCGCGTCGAACGCGGCGCGACGGACGAAGATGGCCTGATCACCGGTGGCGATGCCGGTCAGGCGCGAACGCAGGTTCATCATCGCCGCCACCACACCGAGCAGCGCGGACGAGCCGTCGATGATCACATCGAAGCGGCCCCACACGTGGTCGCGCAGGGCTGCTGCGACGCGCTGCTCGGCACCCTCGGGCAGGCAGGTATCGGCGTGCAGGAACAGCAGCGCATCGCCCACGGCCACCGCCGCCCCGGCGTTCATCTGCCGAGCGCGGCCACGCGGCGCGAGCATCACCCGGTCCGCCAACGGCCCGGCCAGTGCCGGCGTGCCGTCGCGACTGCCGCCGTCGGCGACGATCACTTCATGACCTGCCCGGCGCAGGACTTGCAGCGGCGTCAGCGCGGCGGCGATACCGGCCGCCTCGTCGAGGGTGGGCAGGATGATGGACAGGCGCATGGTCGGCGAAAAACGTATGGAACCAGGATCCTGACAAAGGCTGCGGTCGACCGTGCAATTTTCCGCTTTGCGTCCAACAATGCAGGCATGGACATCCTCGCTCACGGTCTGTGGGCCGGTCTCGGCGTTCGCTGGCTGGCCCGTCGTCACCCGGTGACCCGCGCACAGACGGTTGCCGCGATCACCCTGTCGGTGTTGCCGGACGTGGTGCACCTGGCGCCAGTGCTGGCATGGGCGGCCGTGGGCGGCGGCAGCGTCCAGGCGCTGCTCGACTACGCCTTCGCCCAGCCGGGTGGCGAGCCGGCCATGCCGTTCTGGGTCGAGGAAGCGGCCCATCACCTGCATTGCATCCTGCACAGCGCGCTCATCGCCGGCGCCGCCACCGCGCTGCTGTGGCGCTGGCGTCACCGTGTCGGCCCGGCTCTGGCCGGCTGGTGGCTGCACATCGTCATCGACGTGTTCACCCACTCCGCCGAGTTCTACCCGGCGCCGGTGCTCTACCCCATCACCCGGCAGGGCTTCGACGGCCTGGCCTGGAACACGCCCTGGTTCATGGTGCTCAACTACCTGGCCATCGCCGTGGTGGCGTGGCGCTCGTCACGGTCCGGCAACGGCAGGTCATCGGCGTGATGCCTTGCGCGGGCGGCCGATCTCAGCCCGCCAGCCCGAGCACCGACCACCACTGCACCGCCTCCAGCGGCCAGCGCACCAGCGCCGCAACCAGCAGCGCGGCGCCGATCGACAGGGCCACGGAGAACGCCGCTTCGCGCCGGCCGATCAGACGCAGCATCATGGCGAAAGTGGACACGCACGGCACGTAGAAGGTCAGGAACACCAGGAAGGTGACGATCTGCGTGGTATCCAGCACGCCGCCGAGTTCCTGCGTGCCCAGTGCCTGGAACACCATCAGCAGCGACAGTTCCTTGCGCAGCACGCCGAACAGGATGGGAACGCCCAGTGCCGCCGGCAGCCCCAGCCACCACACCGTCACCGGCGTCAGCGCGCGGTTGATCCAGTCATCCGCGCCGTAGTGCGCGAGCAACGCCAGCACCATGCTGCCGGCCACCAGCAGCGGCAGCACGATGGTGACGATGTCGCGGCTGCGTTGCCAGGTATCGGCCAGCAGCGCACGCACGGTGGGCACGGCGTAGGCGGGGATGTCCTGGATCATGCCCGGTGTGGTTTCCGGATAACGGCGCTCGAGCAGCTTGCCGATCAGGCTGACCACCAGCGGCACCAGCATGAACAGCGCGAACACGCCGAAACCGCCCAGGTACTTGCCGCCAACCGCCAGCAGGATGGCCGAGCGCGCCGAACACGGCAGGAAAGTGATCAGCAGCGAGGCGACGACGCGGTCGCGGCCCTGCGTGACCGCGGCGGTGGCCGCCAGCGCCGGTACGTTGCAGCCCAGCCCCATCAGGAACGGCAAGGCCACGCCGCCGTGCAGGCCGAGGCGGTGGAAGCCGCGATCGACGACGAAGGCGACGCGATGCATGATGCCGGAGTGCTCCAGCAGCACCAGCAACAGCACCAGCGGGATCATGTAGGGGATGACGATGCCGGCCAGGCCCAGCAGGCCGTCCAGCAGCGCGCGCGCCAGCACGCCGGCGAGATCGGTGGGTTGCCAGGGCTCGGCCCAGGCGATCAGGCGCGCGACGGTGAGGCCGTCGAGCACGGCACTGACCTCGAACACGAAGAACAGCACCAGCGCGAACACCGCCAGCGTGCCGGCCAAGCCCCAGCGCGGATGCAGGAACAGTTCATCCGCCCAGCGTTGCCAGCGCGGCTGCACGTCGCCCCCGCCCGGCCGCGTCACCGCCTCGTACAGCAGCGCCGCGCGATGGTGGCGGTCGGCGTGAATCTCCTCGGCCAGCGGGCGCGGCAACAGTGCGTCGGCGGCGGCGCGCGCGGCCAGCAGTTCGGCGTGGCGGTGGGGGAAATGGCAGCGCAGTTCCTCGGCGAAATAGTCGTCGTTCTCGGCGAGTTGCAGCGTCAGCAGCGGCGCCGGCACGGCGAATGCGGCGGCGACCTCGGCCGCACCGGCGATCGCCGCGACGGCCGGCAGGCGTGCGCCGATGTGCGC
>CAYTRH010000257.1:0-3095 GCA_964440155.1 uncultured Thiobacillus sp.
TTTCATGCCGGACAGCCGCTGGGAGAGTTTCAACTTCAACGACCACGGATTCAGGGTGCATGGCATGCTGCCCCATATTCACCACCTCATCCACCTGCAGGCCCTTGGGCACCTGATGCGTGATGAAGATCATCGTCACCTGGCCCTTGAGCCGGTTGATCGTCTGGGCGAAATGCTCGGCGGTCATGCTACTTTCTCCCACATTGGGTCATTGGCATCCTCGGTCTGGCTTTTCTTTTCCGGCAGGTTGAAGAAGTACTGGCCGTTGAAGGCTTCGAGGACGTGGAGCTTGCGGCTCCACTCGGCGATCAGGTTGCGGTAGCCCTCGGTGAGGATGGGGCTGCCGGCATCGCTCAGGAGCCCGCCGGCCCCACCGATGCCACCGGCTGCGAGGGCGACGGTATCGAGGTTGTCGGAGCGCCGCTCGCGCCCGAAGGCTTCGTATTGGATGCGGTATTTGCCAGCGGCACGCTCTTCCAAGCTCTTGGCCATGCCGGAGGTGTCGGCCCAGGCGGTGATGAGGGCGTCGAGCAGGGCTTTCTGTTCGGCGCGGGTGGGGGCGCTCTGGAACTGGGTGAGCAGCAAGGCGAGGGAATCGGACTGGGCGGCGGCTTGTTGCAGCTCGCGCGCGTTGCCGCTGCCTGCCATGTTGGGCAGGCTCTTGAGGGATTCGGGGACTTCGATCGGTTCGGCAAACTTGGTGCTGAAGGTGTCGGTGGCGAGGCGGAATTCGCCCATGCCGCCGGTCGAGCCATCCGCCCGGGTGAAGCTGCCTTCGCGGGCGAGGGTGTTGCCGTTGGCGAGGCGCTGGTTCTTGAGGGTGTTCGTCAGATTGAGACTGACGATGCCAGCGTCCGCCAGGGTGATGAGCTCCCCTGCACCAGTTGCGCCGTCCTGGCTGGTGTCGCGCCAGAGCTTGAGTAGGGCGAAGGCGGGATCATTGGCGTCGAGGATGCCGTCGCCATTCGAGTCCAATGCGGCGAGTGCGGCAAAGCCGTTCGGGGCGAGCGTGCCGTTGGGAAGCGGAGTGAAGTCGCCGAATAGTTCGGCGCCGGTGTCGATGGTGCCGTTGCTGTTCCTGTCCCACACGAGCAGAGCGTCGTCCTTGCCCGCCCAGCCGGTACGGGTCAATACGCCGTCGCCGTCGTGATCGAAGTAGACATTCGATGCGAGGCCGACGGTTTCGAGGCCGTCGCCGTCCAGGTCGAGGATAATGGGGTCGCGGGGCCAGGTCCAGTTTTTTGCCGAGCCGAAGAAATTCGAGTATCCACGGTCACGAGGCCGCATTCCTTCGGGAAGGAATAGATTCAGGAATTCATTGGCGGCCTTGTTGAGAATGTCGATCAGCGCTTGTGACAATGGCTCCCTGTTTTGCACAAGCAGTTGAGCAGCGGATGCGGCAATCGCAATACCTGTCAGCGCCACCTTTTGGGGCGACGGCGGCATAAGGCCGGCTATGGTTCCAGCAGCACCGCCCAGTATGCCAAGTGAAGCGGCCAATGCATCGCCTGGATTCTGAGCATTTTGTAGGTTGTTCAGGTTCATCATGGCCTGGGTCATTGCAGCGGCGGGCGCCACGCCAATACCAAGACCTTGCGCGAAAGCACCAAATCTACCCGTTGATGCCGCCGCAGCGGCCCCGGCAGATACTGCTGCCCCAAACGAAGCTTGGTTGGCTGGGGTGCTCATTCCCCCTTGGTAAGCGCCGTATGCATCCCCGGCAGCGGCGGCCACTTCTCCCATAGTCACAATACCCCTCATCTCAACCTCCTATTCTGATGAAAAACGCAAACACGCCACAAAAGATCATCCAGATCGTTGTCCCGAAAGTCCCGAAAGCAATGTCAACCCAGAAAACAAACTCTTCGCCGTGAGTCCTGGGATACAGTTCCATCTCTGCGACCTGCTTGGGGTTTGGAAATCCCCACTGTTTTGTCGGATGCCACCCCCCGGGGTAGTCATTGACCCGCCAGTTCAAAATTCCCCACAGGACCATGAGAACGGCAAACAGCAGCATTGCCCATCCGCTTAGCGTCGAGAAGTCGTGAAAGACGCGGCCTGCAATGGGTGTGGCCTCGATGACGGCACGCCAGTTCTTCGAGAACATCGGTAGCAACACAACCACGAAACCGATCACGGCAAAGGTTGCCTGCAGGGGGTACGACCACTTGGCAAGCCACTTCGCTGCCGCCTCGTGATATCTCCTGCGCCCAAGTACCTCAGAGTCTATCGGCGTGTCTGGTTCAGTTAACCCCCACATCTTGCGGATGCGATTTCGGTCCGAGTTGTTCACATTTCCTCCTTCACCAAACTCATGTGCATGGCATGCTGCCCCATGTTCACCACCTCATCCACCTGCAGCCCCTTGGGCACCTGATGCGTAATGAAGATCATCGTCACCTTGCCCTTGAGCCGGTTGATGGTCTGGGCGAAGTGTTCGGCGGTGTGCTGGTCGAGATTGGAAATCGCCTCGTCGAAGATCAGCACCTTGGGCCGCTTGAGCAATGCGCGGGCGATGGCGATGCGCTGACGCTGCCCGCCCGATAGCCCCGTGCCGCGCTCGCCGATCTCGGTCTGATAGCCCTGAGGCAAGGCTTCGATCACGTCGTGTATCTCGGAGGCTTTGCACGCGGCAATCACATCCTCAAAGCTCGCGTGCGGGTGGGCCATGACCAGGTTGTCGTAGAGGGTGCCGGAGAACAGCACCGTCTCCTGCGGCACCACGCCGAAAGTGGCGCGTAGTTCGTTGGCCGCCAGTTGCCGGATGTCGCGTCCGTCCAGCGTGATTTGCCCTTCCTGTGGCCAGTAGAAGCCTTGCATCAGCTTGGCCAGCGTGCTCTTGCCGCAGCCACTGGGGCCCATCAGGACGGTGAGTTTGCCGGTGGGGATGGTGAGATTCAGGTTGCGGTAGAGCCAGGGGTGTTGATCGGAGTAGCGGAAGCTCACATCGCGAATGTCGATCCGGCCTTCGCCGCCAGCAGCCCGCTGTGGGGTGAGCGTGATGGGCTCCTGCGGCATGTCCAGAATGTCGCCCAGCCGCTTGACGGAAATGCTGGCTTGCTGGAATTCCTGCCACAGCCCGACCAAACGCAAGA
>CAYTRH010000258.1:0-3091 GCA_964440155.1 uncultured Thiobacillus sp.
TGGCCGCGTCGGCTGCGCCTCCTCGCAAGGACGGCGGGGATGTTGGCGCTTCGGCTGGCGGGCTCGTCATTGCGAGCGTAGCGCGGCAATCCAGAGGGGTTCGCGGGGTGCTGCGGTGGCTGCTGGATTGCCGCGTCGGCTGCGCCTCCTCGCAATGAAGGCGGAAGGGGATGTTGGCGCTGCGGCTAGCAGGCTCGTCGTTGTGAGCGTGGCGTGGCAATCCAGGCGGGGCGGCGGGGCGCTACGGTGGTTGCTGGATTGCCGCGTCGGCTGCGCCTCCTCGCAATGACGAGCGCGGCGGGGTGATCTTGCGTTCAGTGCGGTGCGAGTTCGGCGTTGGCGGGCTCGCGTATGCCTTCGGCCCACCAGATGCGGCAGGCGCCTTCGTCCGAGACCATGCACGGACCCACGGGGTTGCGCGGCGTGCAGGCTTTGCCGTACAGGCGGCACTGGTTGGGGTAGAGGCGGCCAAGCACCACCTGGGCGCAGTCGCAACCCGGCGGCATTTCGCCGGCGCGGCGACGGCCGGGCGCGGCGTGGTCGGGGAAGCGCAGGCGCGCATCGTGTGCGGCGAACGCGGGCTTAAGGGCGTAGCCGGATTGCGGGATGATGCCGATGCCGCGCCAGTTGGCGTCGACCACGTCGAGGGTTTGCGCCAGCAGGCGGCGCGCGGTGGGGTTGCCGCCGGCGTGGGCGACTTCCTGATAACAGTTGTCCAGGAAGCGTTCGCCGCTGTGCAATTGGCGCAGCACCGAATAGAACGCGGCCAGCAGCGACTCGGGTGTGAAGCCGGCGACAGCGGCCGGCAGGCCGTGCCGGTCGACCACGAAGCGCCATTCCTCCGGGCCCATGACGGTGGAGACGTGTCCCGGCGCGACCAGGGCATCGAATCCCGGCGTGCCGGAGTCGAGCAGCATGGCCACCGCCGGCCAGGTGAGACGGCCGGACAGCAGGACGGACAGATTGGCCGGCGCACCTTCGGCCAGCATGGCCGCGACCGGTGCAGTGGTGGTTTCGAAGCCGGCGGCGAAGAACACCACGTCGCGTTCGGGATGCGCCAGGGCCAGCGCGCGCGCTTCGGATGGGCTGGCGATGGGGCGCACGTCGGCGCCGGCCGCCTGGGCTTCGACCAGCGAGCGCGGCTCGCCCTTGGGCACGTTGACCGGCACCCGCAGCATGTCGCCGAATGCCACCAGCAGCACGCGCTCGCGCAGCGCGAGCTGGATGGCCTGGTAGACGTCTTCCTCCGGGCACACGCACACCGGGCAGCCGGGGCCGGGGATCAGTTCGACGTTGGCCGGCAGCACGCCGCGCAGACCGGCGTGGGAGATGGAACGCTCGTGGCCGCCGCACACGTTCATCACCTTGACCGGGCGGTCGAGGTCCAGCGCATGGATACGCTCCAGCCAATGGCGTGCGGCCTGGTCGGCGGCAGTGGTGGGACCGGAGATGGCGGGCGGCATCAGTTGGGCGTCTCTTCCAGCACCTGGTCGAGCAGTTCCCAGGTGGAGCGGGCTTCCGCCTCGGTCAGTTTCTGCAACGCATAGCCGACGTGCACCATGACGTAATCGCCGACCACCGGCGGTTCATCCTGCATCATGAACAGGGATACGTCGCGGAACACGCCCTTGGCTTCGCAGCGCGCGGTGTAGCCGTCGATGGCGGTGATGCGCATGGGTATGGCAAGGCACATGGCGAGGACGTCTTTCGGGCAGTTGATCCGAGTATAAGCCGCAGATGCGTGGCCGGCAGATCAACCCCAAGCGTTAAGACAAAAATTAAAAAAGTAAGAAAAATCAGCGCGATAACCCCCTATTCCGATCGATTTACTCAGTTGTTATTGCTGCACGTGCGAACTAAGCTGAAGCCCATGCGAACCCTGATATTGGGCATCGGCAACACCCTGCTCACCGACGAAGGCGTCGGCATTCATGTGCTCCATGCGCTCGCTCCCGCGCTGGAGGGACGCCCGGACATCACCCTGCTGGACGGCGGAACACTGTCATTCACGCTGGCCGGTCCAATCGAGGAGGCCGATGCGCTGATCGTGGTCGATGCCGCCAACATCCAGGGGCCGCCGGGCGCTTGGAAGCTGTTCGAGGGTGAGGCGATGGACGCCTTCCTGCTCGGCAACCGCAAGTCCAGCGTGCACGAGGTGGGGCTCACCGATCTGCGCGCCATCGCGCTGCTGTGCGGACATTGGCCGGACCGGCGCGCGTTGCTGGGCATACAGCCGCACACCGTGGATTGGGGTGAACAGCCCACCGCGCCGGTCGCCGCCGCCATCGCGCCGGCCTGCGCCGCCATCCAGGGTCTGCTCGCGAACTGGAACCATGCCTCTTGATGCCATTCCCATCGTCGCCGTGCATGGCGACCTGTCGGCTGACGCAGCGGGCATGACGCCGGATGCGCTGTCCGGCAACGCGCCGGCGCTGTTGCGCGAGATCGCCGAGCATTTGCGTCAGTTGCTGGCCGGGGCGGAGCCGGCGGCCATCGATCTGCGCGCCATGCCGCTCACGCCGGCCGATCTGGACTGGCTGCGCGCGCGTCTGGGCAGCGGCGAGGTGAACGCCACGCTGCTGGCGGACGGCGAATCGACCATCGCCGAAACCGCTTGCCCGGGTGTGTGGTGGGTGACGCATCGCAACGATCGCGGCGTCGTGGTGGCCGAGTTCATCGAGGTCACCTTCCTGCCGGAACTGCTGAAGGCGCATCCCGAGGATGTGCAATTCGGATTAGAACATCTGGATTTGCTGATTTCTGATCTAAGCTGAAAACATGTTCCCGAACGCGATGACCCGCCGCGTCGCCGTGCCCGCATCGGGGCGCCGGGGTGAAGTGCAGGCGCATGCAATGGCTGTCATGTCGCGCAGCCAACATCGCGTACCGTCGTGTTCGTCTTATTCGTCGCATTTGCAGCCAGGAGGCGAAGCATCATGCAAGGACCTTTGATCGACACCCTCGTGCGGCAGGGCGTGAGCCGCCGCAGCTTCATGAAATACTGCGCCACGCTGGCCTCGCTGATGGCGCTGCCGCCGGCCGCGGGACGCGCCATGGCGCAGGCCATGGCCGCCGCCCGCCGACCCTCGGT
>CAYTRH010000259.1:0-3087 GCA_964440155.1 uncultured Thiobacillus sp.
TGGCGCCGCCGGCCCCACGACCGACGGGCGCGGCACGCGCCGCCGTCGGTTCGCCCGGCGCGAAGGCGAGCAGGCGCAGCAACGTCATGCTGAAGCCGGCGAACTCGTCCGGTGCCCATTCCAGGTCGCGCCGGCCGAGCGTGACGATCTGGTAGTACAACTGCGTGCTTTCCGCATCCAGCGTATCGGCCAGCGCGAACAGGCGTTCCCGGGCGGGCGCGTCCTCGGCCACTGCTTCCGGCACGATCTGCGCCAACGCCACCTGGTGCAGCAGGCCGGCCAGATCCTGCAGGGCCGCGTCGAACGACACGCCGTGCGCCGCCAGTTCCTCGGCGTGGCCGAGCAGACGCGGCCCGTCGCCCGCGGCCAGCGCTTCCAGCAACGGTAGCAGGTAGGCTTGGTCGATGACGCCCAACATCGCGCGCGTATCGTCCTCGCGCAGTTGGCCGCCGCCATGGGCGATGGCCTGGTCGGCGAGCGACAGCGCATCGCGCATGCTGCCGGCGGCGGCGCGCGCCAGCAGGTGCAGCGCGCCGGACTCGAACGGCACGCCCTCCGCCTCCAGCACATGGCGCAGATGCCCGGCGACGTGCGCCGGCGCCATCTGTTTGAGGTTGAACTGCAGGCAGCGCGACAGTACGGTCACCGGCACTTTCTGCGGATCGGTGGTGGCCAGGATGAACACCACGTGGGCCGGCGGCTCCTCCAGCGTCTTCAACATGGCGTTGAAGGCGCTCTTGGACAGCATGTGCACCTCGTCGATGATGTACACCTTGTAGCGGCCGACGGTGGGGGCATACTGCGCGTTCTCGATGATCTCGCGCATGTTGTCGACGCCGGTGTGCGAAGCCGCGTCCAGTTCGATCAGGTCGACGAAGCGTCCGGCATCGATCTGCTGACAGGCGTTGCAGGTGCCGCACGGCGTCGCGGTCACGCCGGTGGTGCAGTTCAGGCATTTGGCCAGGATGCGCGCCAGCGTGGTCTTGCCGACGCCGCGCGTGCCGGTGAACAGATAGGCGTGATGCAGCCGCCCCTGGGTGAGCGCATTGGACAGCGCGCGGACCACGTGGTCCTGCCCGACCAACTGGTCGAAGCGGCGCGGGCGCCATTTGCGGGCGAGGACCTGATGGCTCATGCGGAAACGCGGGTCGGCTGGATGAGGAGGGGGGCGAGCCTGATCCCCGGCACTGGCATCGGCCGCTGTGGCTGCTTCCTTCCGGACCTGACCAGGTTCACGACTTAGCCATGCGGGGGGGCCCGCCGAGAGCGGATTCTACCCGTTATTCCTCGTCACCGGGCCGCGCCAGCCGGCGCTGGCGCACCGCGTCGGCCAGCAGGCGCAGCAGCGGCTCGGTATCGTCCCAGCCGATGCAGGCATCGGTGATGGACACGCCGTGCGCCAGCGGCGCGCCCGGCACCAGATCCTGGCGGCCGGGGTTGAGATGGCTTTCGATCATCACGCCGAAGATGCGGCCGTCGCCGGCGGCGATCTGCCCGGCGACGTCGCGTCCGACCTCGAGCTGGCGCTGGTACTGCTTGCTGGAGTTGGCATGCGAGAAATCCACCATGACGCGCGGCGGCAGGCCGGCCGCGGCCAGTTCGGCGCAGGCGCCGGCGACGCTGGCGGCATCGTAGTTGGGCACCTTGCCGCCGCGCAGGATGATGTGGCAGTCCTCGTTACCCGCGGTCTTGAACACGCCGACGTGGCCGGATTTGGTGATGGACACGAAATGATGGCGCGCGCTCGCCGCCTTGATCGCATCGACCGCGATCTTGATCGCGCCGTCGGTGCCGTTCTTGAAGCCCACCGGACAGGACAGCCCGGAAGCCAGTTGGCGATGCGATTGCGATTCCGTGGTGCGCGCGCCGATCGCACCCCAGGCCACCAGATCGGCGATGTATTGCGGCGAGATCAGATCGAGGAACTCGGTGCCACACGGCAGACCCAGCTCGTTGATGTCCAGCAGCAGCCGGCGCGCCAGACGCAGACCCTCGTTGATGTCGAAGCTCTCGTCCATGTGCGGATCGTTGATCAGCCCCTTCCAGCCCACCGTGGTGCGCGGCTTCTCGAAATACACGCGCATCACCACCATCAGATCCTGACGCAGCTCCGTGGCCAGCGCCTTCAGCCGGCCGGCGTATTCCAGCGCGGCGGCCGGGTCATGGATGGAGCACGGCCCGACCACCACCACCAGGCGGTCGTCGGCGCCGCGCAGCACGTCGTGGATCTGGTTGCGCGCCTGAAACGTGGTGGTCAGCGCGGTTTCACTGGCCTTCAGCTCGCGCATGATCTGCATGGGCGCGAGCAACTCGTCGCTCTGCTCGATGCGGGTATCGTCGGTGCGGATCACCGCCATGGTTCACTCCTGTGATCGGGTGCCAGCCGCCAAACGAAAAACCGCCAGGAGGCTGGCGGTTTTTCCGGGACTCGTGGGACGCCGCGCCGCGCGCGTCATCGCTTACCGACCGCCGGGGACCGGGCGCGGCAAAATCGGAACGGGCGGCGCGGGATGGACATGGCGGGGATGCTAACAGAGCCGGCGAAGACGCAACAAGCCCGCGCCGATGATTCACGGCGCTGTTGCATTCGAGAGTCATTATCATTAACATGACTTGCGTCGGCCCGCCCGACACCGCTCCGCAGCCAACGGGCACGCATCCCGCCAGCCGGCCGGAAACGACCGCGATGACCATCTATGGAGAACGCCATGTCCACCCGTCTTGCCACACCCGAAGCCATCCCCCCGCTGCCGGCGCATGCCGTTGCCGCGCCGGACGCGCTGCTGGCCGGCGCGCTCGACCACCTGCTGCGCTATGCGCTCACCGGCTGCAACCACTCCGCCCGCCATGCCGCCTATCTGCTCGACCATCTGGCCGAACACCCGGACGTATGCGGCGACCTGCGCGCCAATTGCGAGCGCATGAGCGGCGCGCTGGCGGCGTCCGATTTCGTTGCCGCCTGGCGCCGGAGCCATTGACCATGTGCGAGCGCTGCAAGCCCCCCGCCCTGCTCACCGGACTATTCGCGCGCGCCGACGGCGTCGCCCCGACGGCGGATGGCGCCGCGGCCGGGCCGGGTGTCACCCT
>CAYTRH010000260.1:0-3018 GCA_964440155.1 uncultured Thiobacillus sp.
GCGGACCAGGCCGCGCGCGCCGCGCTGGGCGGCCGGCGCGCGGTGCTGATCGTCAAGCAGCTCAAGGGGGCGGGCGTGCACAAGCTGGGCGCGAAAGCGCACAACCTGTACCCCGGCGACACGCTGGATGCCGAACACATCGTCGATGGTCTGAAGCGCCGGGCGCTGCCGCCGGAGGCCTGGCACATCGTGCGCGAGAACTTCCGCCGTGCCGGCGGCGGCCCGGCCGCGCGTACCGTAGTGACCGAACGTGAACTGCCGCTGGCGCCGCTGCCGCCGCTGCCGTTGCAGACGTTCCAGCGCGGCGACAAACAGGTGCCGGCCACGGCCTTCGGCGCGCTGGCGGCCTTCGTCGGCCGTCATGACCCGCGCTTCGTGGTGAGCAACGCCGACGGCAACGAGGCCAGCGCCATGGCCAACATCAACGTCGCGTTGAAGATCCGGCACCCCGTGGAGGACGGCCTCTATCACCAGGGGCCGGGCGGACAGGTCTACGAACCGCTCAACGAGGACGCCTGTGCCGGCCTGGCCGCCGGCCTGGCGCTGTTCGGCGGCCGTTCTCTGTGGCTGTCCTACGAGAGCTTCGCCATCAACGGTTGGCCGATCGTGCAGACCGTCACCCAGGCCATGGCCGAACTGCGCCGCAAGACGCCGTCCTTCGTCTGCATGTTCACTGCCGGCGCACTGGAACAAGGACGCAACGGCTGGACCCACCAGCGCCCGGAGATCGAGAACTACTTTGCCGCGCAGATGCGCAACGGCAACGTCTATGCGCTGTTCCCGTGCGATGCCAACCAAATCCAGGTCGCTTACGAATGGGCGCTGGGCACCTGCAACAAGGGTATCGCCATCATCGCCTCGAAGTCGCCGCTGCCGGTTTACACCACGCTGGAACAGGCGCGGGAGGGCATCGAACGCGGCGCGGTGACGCTGTATGAGTCCGGCGCCGGCGACCGGACGGTGGTGTTCGCGGTGACCGGCGACATGGTGCTGCTGCCGGTATTCGAGGCCAGGGAACGGTTGGAAGCCGCCGGCTGCCGGGTGCGCATCGTCAGTGTCGCCAATCCGCGCCGCCTGTACCGCCCGACCGATATCGCCTGGGACACGGTGCCCGAACCGGATGGCGCGTTCATGCACGACGACCGCTTCAACGCGCTGTTCGACGCCGACGCGCTGATCGCGGTATCCGGCGGCCCGGCCGGTCCGCTGGAGCCCGTTCTGCTGCGCACGCGCGCGCCGCGCCGCGACGTGATGGCGTGGAAACGCGGCGAGACCACCGCCAGCCCGGGCGAGATCATGGCGTTCAACGGCTTGACCGCCGAGGCGATGGCGGCGCGCGCGCTGGCTATGCTGGCCTGACGGCCTTCCTCCCCGCCCGCGCGAGCGGGCGAGGCCGCGGGTGGAAAGGGCGGTTGCCACCCACGCGCCCGGCTCACTCCAACCCGAACCGACGTCCGCGACCCGACATGAGCGAAACCAAGATCATCGTCCTCGACGACGACCCCACCGGCTCGCAGACCGTGCACTCCTGCCTGCTGCTGACCCGCTGGGACGGCGCGACGCTGCGCGAGGCGCTGCTGGACGACGCACCGCTGTTCTTCGTGCTGACCAACACGCGCGGCATGGACGCGGCGCGCGCCGCCGCGGTCACGCGCGAGGTCTGCGGCAATCTGCGCCGGACGCTGGCCGAACTCGCCGCGCAGGGCCGGACCTTGCAGCCGATCTTGGTCAGCCGGTCCGATTCCACCCTGCGCGGCCACTACCCGGTGGAGACCGACGTCATGGCGGAAGAGCTGGGGCCGTTCGACGCGCACTTCCTGACCCCGGCGTTCTTCGAGGGCGGCCGGTTCACACGCGACGGTATCCATTACCTGATGGTCGATGGCCGGCCCGTGCCGGTGGCGGAAACCGAGTTCGCGCGCGACTCGGTGTTCGGCTATCGCCACAGCTTCCTGCCGGATTACGTCGAGGAGAAGACCGCCGGCCGCATCCGCGCGTCCGCGGTGAAGCGCTTTACCCTGGCCGACGTGCGCGGCGACATCGGCGACCGGCTGCTGGCGCTGGCCGACAACCGTTGCTGCGTGGTGGACGCGGAAACCCAGGCCGACTTGAACGGTTTCGCCGACCAGGTACGTGTTGCCGTCACGCGCGGCAAGCGCTTCCTGTTCCGTTCCGCCGCCAGCCTGCTCACTGCGCTGGCACGACTGCCGCCGCAACCCGTGCCGGCCGAGGCCATGCACGCCATCGTGCGCGCCGGCCGGCCAGGTGCGGTGCTGGTCGGCTCGCACGTGCACAAGACCACGGCGCAACTGGACCGGCTGCTGGCGCAGGACGGCGTGGCGGCGCTGGAGGTGGAGGTGGACCGCATCGCCGGCGAGCGCGACACGTTGCTCGCCGACCTGCGCGCACGCGCCGCCGCGGCGCATGCACGCGGGTTGACGCCGGTGCTGTACACCAGCCGCGGCGAACGCCGGTTCGCGGACACCGCCACCCGTCTGGCCTTCGGCGCGTCGGTGTCGGCATTCCTGATGGATCTGGTGCGCGGCCTGCCGGACAGCCTGGGCTTTCTCATCAGCAAGGGCGGCATCACTTCCAACGACGTGCTCGCCGATGGCCTGGCGCTGCGCGCCGCGCGCGTGCTCGGCCAGATCCTGCCGGGCTGTTCGGTGGTGCGCTGCCCGCACGATCATCCCCGCTTTGCCGGTCTGCCGGTGGTGATCTTCCCTGGTAACGTCGGCGACGACGACGCGCTGGTCACGGTCTGGCGGCGGCTTTCGGCATAATCGCGGCATGAAGCCCGCCTTCCTCGCCGACCTGCGCGCCGCGCTGCCGGCGCATGCCCTGCTGATCGAGGCGGAAGCGCTACGCCCCTACGAGTGCGACGGTCTGTCCGCCTACCGCCAGGTGCCGCTGGCGGTGTGCCTGCCGGAAACCCTGGAGCAGGCGCAGGCAGTGGTGCGCGCCTGCCGCGCGCATCGCGTGCCGGTGGTGGCGCGCGGCGCCGGCACCGGCCTGTCC
>CAYTRH010000261.1:0-3016 GCA_964440155.1 uncultured Thiobacillus sp.
GGGCGCGCCGGCGCCGTCCTGGTGAGCACGGCGCGGCGCTCCGGTGCCACCCAGATCGAAGCCGAGATCGATGTGGTAATCGGCCAGCATGGGCAGGTCCAGTGGCACCAGACCGGTACGTCGGCCAATCTCGTCCAGCACCTCGGCGACGCGCGCGCGCGTCGCGGCGGTGACCACGAACCAAAGGTTGTAGCGGTGCTCGCGTTCGTAATTGTGGTTGACTTCAGCGTAGCCATCGATCAGTGCTGCGACGGCTTCCAGGCGCTCGACCGGCGCCGCCACCGCCGCCAGCGTGCTCCAGCCGAGCACGTGCGGGCGAAACACCGCGCCGACGCGGGTGACCCGGCCTTGCGCCATCCATCGCCGCAGGCGGTCGATGACCTCGTCCTCGCGCAGCCCGAGGGCCTCGGCCAGCACCGCGTAGGGGCGCGGCACCAGCGGAAAGTCGCGCTGCCAGTCGTTGAGCAGGCGGAAATCGGTGTCGGGCAAGTCGGCCGGATGCATGCTCAAAGCCCCATGCGGTGCGCGCGCGCGGTGAAGAAGATGCCGCTCGGCGCCTCGGCCGGAATCTCCGCCAGCTTGCGGAAACTCGCCGTGTCGTAGACCTCCACCCGGTTCTCGTCACGGATCGAGATCCACACGTGCTCGCCGCGCGGCGTGAATTCCATGTGTAGCACCGCGCGGCCCGGCTTGAAGCTGTGCACGATGCGGCGCGACGGCACGTCGATGACCTGCACGGTGTCGTAATGCGGAAACGCGAAATTGACCCACAGCCGGCGGCCGCTGGGCTCGGCCATGACGAACACCGGCTGGCCGGCCACCGGGATAACGCCGACCTTCTCCCAAGTGTTCATGTCGACGATGACCACTTCATGCCGGCCGACGCCGGGGATGAAGGTGAGGTTGCCGGATACCGCCCAGGTTTCCAGATGCGGCATCTTGTAGACCGGCAGTTTCTGCTCGCCGCGGCCATAGTCCGGCAGCGCGCGCCGCACCCCGAGCTCCGGCTGCCACAGGTCCAGCACGGCGATGCCGTCCTCGCCGAACAGACCGGCCACGTACCAGCGGCCGTCCGGCGTCACCAGCGCGTCGTAGGGCTCCTTGCCGATGCCGGTATAGCGCGTGATCTTGGGGTTCCTTGGATCATCGGACAGGTCCGCGAGCCAGATCTCGCCCGCTTCGAACAGGCTGAATACGAAGCGGTTGCCGGGCGCATCCTCCAGGCCCACCACTTTGGACAGCGTGCCGGTGACTGCCGACAGCGCGGGAATCTCGGTGACCAGTTCCAGCGTGTCGCTGTCGAAGATCTTGACCCCACCGGGTGTGTAGTTGGCGGCGGCGATGTAACGGCCGTCCTGCGAGATGGCGCCGCCGATGGAATTGCCGGACTGGATCACGCGCTTGTCGATGCGGCCGGTGAGCAGGTCCACCTTGGTCAGACCACCATCGCGCCCGAACACGAAGGCATGGCGCGCGTCGCGCGAGAACACGGCGGATGCGTGCGACAGGTCGCCCAGCCCTTCGACCCGTTGCAGGGCGGCCCGACGCGTGTTGTCGATCAGTTGCACCGAACCCCGGGCGCGCTCGACGATCAGGCCGAGGTCGCCGGTGCCGCGCAATACCGGCTGTTGGTCGCCGGCAGCCAGGGCGGTGTGCGCCAGCGCCCAGGCGATGATGCCGATGCAACCCAGCCGCACCAGGCTCGCCAGCCGTAACGGCAGACGCAGGCCACGCGGCAGGTGGCGCGCGGTCGTTCCACCCCCGGCCCCTATCGGGTCGCGGGGGAGGGCGGAAAACGGCAGTGGCTGGGGCTTACCGAGCGGTTTCATCGGGGAATCCTTGCAACAGCTTGTGCACGATCCAGTGCGTGTCGGCCTCGCTCAGGAAGGGTGACCAGCCGGGCATGGCGGTGCCCGCGCGGCCGTACAGGATGGTCGATTGCAGCGCCTCGGCCGGCTTGTCGGCGAGCGCCTCGGCGGTGAGCGGCGTGCCCAGGCCGCCGGTCAGGCGCAGGCCGTGGCAGAAGCCGCATTCCTGACGCACGAAGCGGATCAGTTCGCGTTGCCGTTGGGCATCGGGCGTCGATCCCGCAGTTGCCTGCGCCCAGGCCGGGTGCAGCAGCGTGGTCAGGGCGAACAGGGCGGCGGCGAAGCCGAACAGCAGCATCAGGCTCCACATCAGTGTGACCATCGTCGATGGTCCGTCGGCACCGCGTTCATGCGCGGACAAGGTCGCTCGTTGCGGCATGGCTGTCACCTCTCGGGTTGGCGCGGCGGTCTGGTGCAAACCGCCCCGCCAACCCGCCCCGGCCGGAACCGGGGCGGCGCGCGACGTCAATACACGTCGTGCTGGGTGTTGTAGACGTTGAACTTGCCGGTGGGCGTGACCAGGCGCTTGTCCTTGATCACCGTCTTCAGCTTGCGGGTCTTGTCGTCCATGACCACGATGGCCGATTCGCCGTCCTTCGGCCCCCACACCGAGAACCACACCTCGTCGCCGTAACGGTTGTATTCCGGGTGGGTGACGCGGCCCTTGCTGATGCCGGCCAGTTTGGCGATGTTGATCACCTGCGCCGGCTTGTCCAGGTTTTTCAGATCGAACACCGACACCGACTGCTGCGCCTCGTCGTCCGGCGACAGCGCCGCGTCCACCCACAGGTTGTTGGACTTGGGATGGGTCTTCAGGAACAGGCTGCCGTTGCCGTGGTTCTTCAACGTGCGCACCACCTTCCAGGCGTGTTGCTTGTTCTTGGCCGGATCGGTGCCGATCACCGCCACGGTCTCGTCGCCCAGATGGCCGGTGGCCCACACCGGACCGTACTTGACGTCGTTCCAGTTGGCGCCGCGGCCGGGGTGGGGTTTCACGCCCACCTTGACGTTTGCCGCCAGCTTGCCTTCCTTGGTGTCGACCACGGAGATGGTGTCGCGCATGTTGGCGGCCACCAGGAAGTAGCGTTTGGAGGAATCCCAGCCGCCGTCGTGCAGGAAGCGCTCGGCCTCGATCTCGGTGGTCTTCA
>CAYTRH010000262.1:0-2976 GCA_964440155.1 uncultured Thiobacillus sp.
ATGAAGCATGCCGCGCCGGTGCGGCGGGAGTTGGGCGTGCGCACCCTGTTCAACATCCTCGGGCCGATGACCAATCCGGCCGGCGCGCCCAACCAGGTGCTGGGCGTGTTTGCGCGCGAGCTGACCGGCCTGATGGCGGCGGTGCTGGGCGAGCTGGGCAGCCGCCACGTGCTGGTGGTGCATGCCGCCGACGGGCTGGACGAGATCTCGCTGGCTGGCGAGACCCATGTCGCCGAGTTGAAACACGGTACGGTGCACGAGTACACCGTCACGCCGGAACAGTTCGGCCTGACCCGCTGTGACTCCGCCCACTTCGCCGTGGACGGCATCGAAGCCGCCAAGGCGCGCCTGCTGGAGGCGCTGTCCGGGCAACCGGGACACGAGGCCGACATCGTCGCACTCAATGCCGGTGCCGCGCTGTACGTCGCCGACCGGGCGCAGAGCCTCGCCGAAGGCGTCGCGCGCGCACAGCAGGCCATCCGCTCGGGCGCCGCGCGCGACAAGCTGGCGGCGCTGGTGGCGTTCAGCGCGGCCGGCCGATAGTGTCAAGCGGTTCGTAGCGGCGCGCCGGTGTGGGCGCGGATCACCGACAGGAACGCCTCGCCGTAGTTCTCCAGCTTGCGCGTCCCCACCCCGGAGATGGCGCCCAGTTCCTCCAGACTGTGCGGACGCAGCGCCGCCATGGCGGCGAGCACGCTGTCGTGGAACACCATGTAGGGCGGCACGCCCTGGGCGCGCGCCAGTTCCAGCCGTTTACCGCGCAGCGCCTCGAACAGTGCATCGCCATGGGCCGTGTCGGTGGGCGTGCGCGCCTTGCCCGCCTTGGACGGCTTCACCGGCGCATGCTGGCGCGCCAGCGCAAACGTCTCCTCGCCACGCAGCAGCGGGCGCGCCGCCGCGGTCAGCGACAGACCGCCATGGCCTTCGTGGTCGACCTGCAGGTGGCCACGCGCCACCAACTGGCGGAACACCGCACGCCATTCGCGCTCGTGCAGCGCGCGACCGATGCCGAAGGTGGACACGCGCTCATGGCCGAAGCGGCGCATGCGCTCGTCACCCTTGCCCAGCAGCACGTCGATCAGATAGCTCACGCCGAAACGCTGGCCGGTGCGATGCACACAGGACAAGGCCATGCGCGCCGGCTCGGTGGCGTCCCACACTTCGGGTGGCGTCAGGCAGTTGTCGCAGTTGCCGCAGGGCTCGGCGCGCGCATCACCGAAATAGCCCAGCAGGGCCTGGCGCCGGCAGGTGGTCAGTTCGCAATAGCCCAGCATGGCATCCAGCTTGCGCCGTTCCACGCGCTTGTGCGCCTCGTCCGCGTCGGACGCGTCCATCAACTGGCGCAGCAGGATCACGTCGGCCAGGCTGTAGCGCATCCAGGCATCGGCCGGCAGACCGTCGCGGCCGGCGCGGCCGGTTTCCTGGTAATAGGCTTCCAGGCTCTTGGGCAGCGACAGATGGGCGACGAAACGCACGTCCGGCTTGTCGATGCCCATGCCGAAGGCGATGGTGGCGACCATGATCACACCCTCCTCGTCGAGGAAGCGGTGCTGATGCGCGCGCCGCGTGGCCGCATCCAGGCCGGCGTGATAGGGCAAGGCGGTCAACCCCTTGCCCGCCAACCAGGTGGCGACCTCCTCCACTTTGCGCCGCGACAGGCAGTAGACGATGCCAGACGCGCCGGCATGGCGCTCGCCGATGAAACGCAGCATCTGTTCGCGCGCATTGCCCTCGTCGACGCGCACGTGATAGCGGATGTTGGGCCGGTCGAAACCGGTGACGAACTGGCGCGCCCGTTGCAGCGCCAGACGCAGCGCGATGTCGGCGCGCGTGGGCGCATCGGCGGTGGCGGTCAGCGCGATGCGCGGCACGTCGGGAAAACGTTCGTGCAGGATGGAGAGCTGCACGTAGTCCGGGCGGAAATCGTGCCCCCATTGCGACACGCAGTGCGCCTCGTCGATGGCGAACAGCGCCGGCCGGATACGCGCGAGGTGGTCGAGGAAGCGCGCGGTGAGCAGGCGTTCGGGCGCAACGTAAAGCAGGTCCAGCCGCCCGGCCAGCAGCTCCGCCTCCACGCGTTGCGCCGCCTCCAGGCTCAGCGAGGAGTTGAGATAGGCCGCGCGCACACCGAACTGACGCAGCGCGCTCACCTGGTCGTGCATCAGCGCGATCAGCGGCGACACGACGATGCCGGTGCCGTCGCGGGCGAGCGCGGGAATCTGGTAGCAAATGGACTTGCCACCGCCGGTGGGCATGATCACCAGCGCATCGCCGCCGGCGATGACGTGGCGCACGATGTCCTCCTGATGCGGGCGGAAGCTGTCGTAGCCGAACACGGTGCGCAGCAATGCGGCGGGGTCCTGCATCCCGGCTCCGTCCCGATGGTCCATCACCCAATGCGGGAATGGCGTGGCCGGCGTCACGTCGGGCGCACGCCCGCGCCCCAGCCGGGCACCGCCGCCAGCAGTTCACGCGTGTAGGCTTCGCGCGGCGCCGCCAGCACCGTCTCCACGCTGCCCTGTTCGACGATGCGGCCGCCGCGCATCACCGCCACGCGGTGCGCCAGATAGCTCACCACCGCCAGGTTGTGGGTGATGAACAGATAAGCCAGTCCGCGCGCGGCTTGCAGGTCGGCCAGCAGGTTCAGGATCTGCGCCTGCACCGACACGTCCAGGGCGCTGGTGGGCTCGTCCAGGATCAGCAGCGCCGGTTCCACCGCCAGCGCACGCGCGATGGCGATGCGCTGGCGCTGGCCACCGGAGAACTCGTGCGGATAGCGGTCGCCGGCATCGGTGGGCAGGCCGACCTGATCGAGCAGTTCGCGCGCGCGCCGGGCACGCATACCGGCATCCAGATGCGGCAGCAGCGCCGCCATGCCTTCCTCGACAATGTCGGCGACGCGCATGCGCGGATCGTAGCCTCCCGCGTTCCCGGAGGGCGCCCAGACGGACGAGGAGCGCCAGGCCGGCCAGGTGG
>CAYTRH010000263.1:0-2945 GCA_964440155.1 uncultured Thiobacillus sp.
CGATCTGCGGCATGCCGCGCGGCGCCGGCGGGATGTCGGTGAGGTTGAACTGGCCCAGGCTCTTGTTGCCGGCGGCCATCTCGCGCTCGCCTTGCAGCACGTGGATGGTCACCGCGGTCTGGTTGTCGTCCGCGGTGGAGAACACCTGATTGGCACGCGTGGGGATGGTGGTGTTCTTCGGGATCAGCTTGGTCATCACGCCGCCCAGCGTTTCGATGCCCAGCGACAGCGGGGTGACATCGAGCAGCAGCACGTCCTTCACGTCGCCGCGCAGCACGCCGCCCTGAATGGCCGCGCCCACCGCCACCGCCTCGTCGGGGTTGACGTCCTTGCGCGGATCCTTGCCGAAGAAGTCCTTGACCAGCTCCTGCACCTTGGGCATGCGTGTCATGCCGCCGACCAGGATCACGTCGGAGATATCGGACACCTTCACACCGGCATCTTTGATGGCGATCTTGCACGGCTCGATGGTGCGCTGGATCAGGTCCTCCACCAGACTCTCGAACTTGGCGCGGGTGATCTTCATCACCAGGTGCTTCGGCCCGGAAGCGTCCGCCGTGATATAGGGCAGGTTGATCTCGGTCTGCGTGCTGGAGGACAGCTCGATCTTGGCCTTCTCGGCGGCTTCCTTCAGGCGTTGCAGGGCCAGCACGTCCTTCTTCAGGTCGACGCCCTGCTCCTTCTTGAACTCCTCGATGATGTAGTCGATCAGGCGCTGGTCGAAATCCTCGCCGCCCAGGAAGGTGTCGCCATTGGTGGACAACACCTCGAACTGGTGCTCGCCATCGATCTCGGCGATCTCGATGATGGAGATGTCGAAGGTGCCGCCGCCCAGGTCATACACCGCGATCTTGCGGTCGCCCTCCTGCTTGTCCATGCCGAAAGCCAGGGCCGCGGCGGTGGGCTCGTTGATGATGCGCTTGACTTCCAGGCCGGCGATGCGGCCGGCATCCTTGGTGGCCTGACGCTGGCTGTCGTTGAAGTAGGCGGGCACGGTGATCACCGCCTCCTTGACCTCCTCGCCCAGGTAGTCCTCCGCCGTCTTCTTCATCTTGCGCAGCACCTCGGCCGAGATCTGCGGCGGCGCCTTCTTCTCACCGCGCACTTCCACCCAGGCATCGCCGTTGTCGGCCTTGATGATCTTGTAGGGCATCAGGTCGATGTCCTTCTGTACTTCTTTTTCCTCGTAGCGGCGGCCGATCAGACGCTTGATGGCATACAGCGTGTTCTTCGGATTGGTGACCGCCTGACGCTTGGCCGGGGCACCGACCAGGATCTCGCCATCGTCGGTGTAGGCGACGATGGACGGCGTGGTGCGCGCACCTTCGGAGTTCTCGATGACCTTGGGTTTGCCCCCCTCCATGATGGCCACGCAGGAGTTGGTGGTGCCCAGGTCGATGCCGATGATTCTGCTCATTGTTGTCTTCCTCAGAATGAATTGAACTTGTCAGCCAAGTGGGATTCGGGTGTCCGATTTCAAGAGCCGGAGCCCTTGCGCACCATGACCAGGGCCGGCCGCACCACACGGTCATGCAGCGCATACCCCTTCTGCAATACGCTGGCCACGGTATTGGCCTCGCCCTCGCCCTCGACCATGCCGATGGCCTGGTGATAATTCGGATCAAATTTGCCGTTCAATGGATTGATTTCAATGATGTTGTTCTTCTCGAACACGCTCACCAACTGTTTCAGCGTCAGCTCCACGCCGCTCTTCAGGCTTTCCACGCTGACCTCGTCGCCGGTGGCCAGCGCCGCTTCCAGGCTGTCTTTCACCGGCAGCAGATCGGCGGCGAACCGGTCCAGCGCAAACTTGCGCGCCTTGTCCACGTCCTCCTGCGCGCGGCGGCGCGCGTTCTCCGTCTCCGCCTTGGCACGCAGCCAGGCATCGTGATGCTCCTGCGCCTTCAACTCGGCCTGGCGCAACAACTCCTCCAGGCTGGGCATGCGCTCGGTGCCCGCACCATCTTCGCCGCTGGCTTGCGCGTTTTCACCGTCCTGCCGTTCAACTTCCGGATCGTTCTGATTCAATGCATGCTCCGACACGTCATGGCCCTCCAAATAACCGGGACTGTTCTGGGGACGTTCATGGGGTTTTCAAGAGCATGAGCCACGGCGCCGGTGACACGTTGCGTCTGCTGTTCGTCGACGACTGCCTGCTGGTGCTGGACAAGCCGGCCGGCCTGCTGGCCGTGCCCGGGCGCGGCGCGGACAAGCAGGACTGTCTGAGTGCGCGTGTCCAGGCCCGCCATACCGATGCGCTGATCGTCCATCGCCTGGACATGGCCACCTCCGGTCTGATGCTGATGGCGCGTGGCGCGGCCATGCAACGCACCTTGAGCATGGCCTTCGCCGCCCGCCGGATACACAAACGCTATGCCGCGGTGGTGGCCGGTACCGCCAACGCGGACACGGACGCCGGTTGGAACCGGATCGACCTGCCCATCCTGCCCGACTGGGCCAACCGGCCGCGACGGATCATCGACGCGGCGCGCGGCAAACCCAGTCTGACGCTTTGGCGCGCGCGGCCGGAGGCCGGCGACGCGGCGGACACGACGCGGCTGGAACTGGAACCGGTCACCGGCCGCTCGCATCAACTGCGCGTCCACCTCGCCGCCATCGGCCACCCCATCCTCGGTGACACCCTGTACGCGCCGCCATCGGTGCAGACGCGTGCCACACGCCTGTTGCTGCACGCGACGTCGCTGGCGTTCGAACACCCCGTGTCCGGTGACATCATGACGTTCACCAGCCCGGCGCCGTTCTGAACCGCGCCGGCGTTCCTGGCCGCGTCTGTTGATTCACGAACAACCGGCCCGACGATCGACTCAGCGGACACACATGTGCGTGTAAGGGTCGAACAACGCGTGGTCCAGGTCGCGCAGGTCGCGCCGCGCCACGAGTGACAGCCCCCGTTGGCTCACGCCGCCTATGACTTTCGACAAATT
>CAYTRH010000264.1:0-2908 GCA_964440155.1 uncultured Thiobacillus sp.
CACCAGCTTGGCGCCCTGCTTGATCAACTGGTGGCAACCCTTGGACAGCGCCGAATGGATGGAGCCGGGCAGCGCGAACACCTCCCGCCCCTGTTCTGCCGCCAGCCGGGCGGTGATCAGCGAGCCGCTGCCGGTGGCCGCCTCGATCACCAGCACGCCGAGCGACAGGCCGCTGAGGATGCGGTTGCGCCGCGGAAAGTGGCCGCTGCGCGGAGCGGTGCCCAGCGCGAACTCGGATACCAGCGCGCCGTGGGCCGCCAGCCGATGCGCCAGTGCGCGGTTGCGCGCCGGGTAGACGCGGTCCAGGCCGGTGCCAACCACCGCGACGCTGCTGGCGAGCCCTTCCAGCCCGCCTTCGTGCGCGGCGGTGTCGATGCCCAGCGCCAGGCCGCTGACGATAGTGAGACCGGCGTCGGACAACGCCCGCGCGAACGCATGCGCATCGCGCAGTCCTTGCGGCGTGGCATGGCGGCTGCCGACGATGGCGAGCATGGGCCGGCCCAGCCAGGCCGGGTCACCCTTGACGTACAGCCACGCCGGCGGGTCGGGCAGGTCGCGCAGCGCCTGCGGATAGTCGGCATCGAACCAGCCGAGCAGATGGCTGTCGGCCTGTTCCAGCCAGCGCAGTGCGGCCGGGTCCGGGCCACGGGCCGCGGCCTCGGCGATGGCCAGGGCGAGGGTGTCACCGACCAGCGGGCGCAGGCCCGCCACGCCCGCTTCGAGTATGGCCGTCGGCGAGGGCAGTGCTTGCAGCAGCGCGCGCAGACCGACCGGTCCGAGGCCGGGTACACGCTCCAGCGTGAGCCATGCGGCGGAATCGGCGCGGGCGCCCAAGGTCGCCGCCTGAACGAGTCCGCCCGGATCGATGCGGCGCGCGCGCCGGCTCAGGGGTTCCTGACCGGATTGAGCAGATACAGCGGCCCGTCCGCGCGCAACACCAACGCGTAGGCGGCTCGATCATGCACCTTGTAGACCAGGACCAGGCCGACCCGGGTGTCCGGCAGCTTGATGGTCTCGCGCGCGTCGTCGGCGCGGCAATGCGGCTTGTACACCTCGTTCGGGTTGAACGGCTCGAACGCGCTGACCTGGGCGCCCGGCTTCAGACAGCCGACATCGACGAAGCGCCAGGCGCGCGGATTGCGCAGCGGGTACTGCGGCGCCGGTTCCGGACAGTCCTCGAGGACCGCGCCGGGGTCGTAGTGCCGATCGAACGCCAACTGCTCACCGGCTTTGAGGCACTTGGTGTCGGCATACAGGAAGCGTTGCGCGCGCCGGCGCTCGCTCGCCACTTCCCGCCCTTCATGGTAGACGGCCAGCACATGCCCCGGCTCCAGGCCGTCGCGCGCACCCTTGTTCAATACCACGGTGGCATGCTGGCCGCTCGCGCCCAAGCCGCCGAAAGCGGAGATGATGCGGCCTTCGATGGCGGCGGCCGGGGCGCGCGGCACGAACTGCCCGTACTCGCCTTCGGCGCTGGGCAGCAGGCGGTCGCCGCGGCCGATCTCCATGTGCGCGGCGGTGATGCGCAGCGTGCGCGGATCGCCCTCGCGCACGGTGATTGCATCGCCGACGTGGACCGCCTCGAAACCGAGCTTGTCGCCGCTGTCCGGATCGATCAGATCCTTGCCCGGACGCACGATGTGCCAGGTGCGCGCATCCTCGCCGCCGCCCGTGGCGTAGACCACGTCGCCGCGCGTCATCAGCACGCGCTCGTCGGCGGCGCCGAGCAGGCGCGGCGCCCGCTCCAGACGGTCCGGATCGATGACGCCGGCCTTGGACATGAACGGCTGGATGGCGTGCAACGGAATTGCCGGTATGCCCTGTTCGCGGGTGGCGATGGGTTCGCCGCGGATCGACGGCGACAAACGCACGGTGCCGCGCAGACGCCCGTCGCCTTCGAGCGACAGGCGCGGCTCGCCGTTCTCGATGGTGAGCCGAACCACGTCACCGGGATAGATGCGGTGCGGATTGCGGATCTGCTCCCGGTTCAGCCGCCAGACCCGCGGCCACAGCCAGGGATCGCGCAGAAAACGTTCGGAGATGCCCCAGAGTGTGTCGCCCTTGACCACGACATGCCGTTCCGGCGCGTCCGGACGCAGTCGAACCTCTTCTCCCCAACCCGGGTTGGTCATGCCGAGAGCGGCGATCAGTAGTAGAGCGCGCATGGTTCCTGCCCTTCGTGGCTGCCATACAGCCGTTATAATGAAGCACGCGCGAAACTTAAACCACTTTGTCAGAAATTGCACGGAATAGCTTGCGTGGATTCGATATGTCGCTGCTGAAGATTCTGCATTACCCCGACCCGCGCCTGCACACCGTGGCGCGGCCGGTGGCGGTGGTGGATGCCGACATCCGCCAACTGGCGGCCGACATGGCCGAGACCATGTATGCCGCGCCGGGCATCGGCCTGGCCGCCACCCAGGTGGACCGGCACATCCGCATGATCGTGGTCGATGTCAGCGAGGACAAGAACGCCCTGCTCACCCTGATCAACCCGCGCATCCTGACCAGGGACGGCGAGGCGGAGCGCGAGGAAGGCTGTCTGTCCGTGCCTGGCATCTATGACAAGGTGACCCGGGCCGAACGCATCCGCGTCGAGGCCATCGACCTCGACGGCAATACCTTCCAGATGGATGCCGATGGCCTGCTGGCGGTATGCATCCAGCACGAGATCGCCCACCTGGACGGCAAGGTGTTCGTCGAGTATCTGTCGCGTCTGAAGCAGAGCCGTATCCGCAGCAAGCTGCAGAAACAGGCCAGGGAAGCGATGTGAGCGGCCGTGCCGCCCTATCGCGCCTCGGGCCGCTCCGCGCATGCGCCTGATCTTCGCTGGCACGCCTGAGTTCGCCGCCGCCGCGTTGCGCGCGCTGATCGCAGCCGGCCACGACATCGCGTTGGTGCTGACCCA
>CAYTRH010000265.1:0-2283 GCA_964440155.1 uncultured Thiobacillus sp.
AGCCGTTCGCCGAACTCGAAGCACGGGGGCGCCTCCACGCCCACCAGCCACAGGCGCTGTGGCAGCGCCAGGCCGAGCGTGCGCCCCAGATCGAGCGCGGCGGCCAGACCGAGGTCATGCACGCAGGCGGTGTGACCGGACAGTCGCGCGCCGAGGCGCGCCGCCGGCAGGCTGAATACCGTACCCGCCGGCGCACCGCTGACCACGGCGTCGAGCAGCAGGGCGTGGCGATAGCCGGCCAGGCGTTCCATCAGCGCCAGGCCGCCGAGTGCCAGGCAGTCCACTTCCACCGCGTCGGGGTCGACTTCCGTCGCCAATGCCCGGGCGATGTGCCAGCCGATGGCGTCGTCGCCCAGGATGGGATTGCCCAGACCCAGCACCAGCGGGCGTGGGGTGCCGGCCATGCGCTTCAGCCGCGCAGCACGCGCAGCGGCGCGCCGCCGGCGTCGCGTACCGTCACCTGCAACGGCACGCGGCCGGGCAGGGCATGGGTGGCGCAACCCAGGCAGGGGTCGTAGGCGCGGTAGGCCATCTCGATGCGGTTGAGCAGGCCCTCGGCGATGTCCACGCCGGGTTTGATCAGCGCCTTGGCCGCCTTGAGGATGCTGAGGCTCATGGCGGCGTTGTTGTTGGTGGTGCCGACGACCAGATTGACCATGGTCAGCAGCCCGCGTGCGTCAGTACGGTAGTGGTGGGTCAGCGTGCCGCGCGGTGCCTCGACCACGCCCACGCCTTCGCCGGGTTCCGCCTGCGGCAGCACGCGCACGTCGGGCGAGGTGATGTCCGCGTCGAGCGCCAGTTCCAGCCAACGTTCGGCGGCATACAGCAACTCGATCAGGCGCGCCCAGTGGATGGCCAGGCGGCTGTGCGCCGGCTTGCCCAGCGTGGCGAACAAGCGCTGGTATTCGGCCTGGGCCAGCGGTGTGGCCATGGCGTCGGCGACGTTCAGGCGCGCCAACGGCGTGGCCATGTAGATGCCGGAGTCGGCGCCGTCGCGGAAACCTTGCCAGCCCACCTTCTTCAGATACGGAAACTTCAGGTAGCTCCACGGTTCCACGCGCTCGGCGATCCACTCGCCGTAATCACGCGCGTGGTAACGGCCGTGCTCGGCGCCATCGGGGCCGACGATGCGCACCTGGCCATCGTAGAAATTGACGCGGTTGTGCTCGTCCACCAGGCCCATGTAGTAGGTGCGATGGCTGTAGGCATCGCCCAGGATCATGTCGCGGTATTCCGGGTTGCCCAACACGCGGTCGTGGAACAGATCGAGCGCGAACCGGGCGAACTCCACCGCCCAGCGCCCCATGCGTTCGATCTCCACCCGCTCCGCTTCGCTCAGCGCCTTGGTCATGCCGCCCGGCACGGCGGTACAGGGATGGACCTTGCGGCCGCCGAGCATCTCCACCGTGGTGTGGCCGTACTTGCGCGCCTGGATCACCTTGCCGCCGATGTCGGCGCCGACTTTGCGGATCACGCCCAGGATGTTGCGTTCCGCCACCGGCGCATCCGGACCGAGCATGAAGTCCGGGCCGCCGAGGATGAAGAAATGCGTGGTGTGGTCGGCGAAGAAGAAGGCGGAGTACAGCAGCTCACGCAGCTTGCGCGCGGCCGGCGGCGGCGTCACGCCGTACACCGCGTCGGCGGCCTTGGCCGCGGCCATGTGGTGCGCTTCCGGGCACACGCCGCAGATGCGGTTGGTCAGTACCGGCATCTCCTCCACCGGCCGGCCGACGCAGAAGCGTTCGAAGCCGCGCAGCTCCGGCACCTGCAGATAGGCGTTGGCGACTTCGCCAGCCTCGTCCAGGAAGATTTCGATCCTGCCGTGTCCTTCCAGCCGGGTCATGGGGTCGATGGTGACGCGGCGCATGCTTCATTCCTCCGCCGCCAGCGCGGCGCGGTGCGCACGCAGCAACGAGCGCGCCAGGCCGAAGCGGTAGAACGTGCCGGCGGGATCGGGCAGGCCGTCGAGCACGCGGTCGATGCTTTCGGCGTCGTCGCCGTCCACCACCGAGGCGATGGCGCTGATCAGGCGCGCGCCCTGATCCAGCGCATCCGGCGCGGCGCCATAGCAGCCGATGCAGGGCGCGCCGACCCTCGGGCAGCGCGCGTCGCAGCCGTCGCGGGTGGCCGGGCCGGCGCACATCAGGCCCTGTTCGAGCAGGCACAGGTCGGCGTCCAGCGGCGGCAGTTGCTGGATGCGCGCGAGCTGGTAAATGCGTTTGACGTCGCGCCGGCGCGGGCACTCGTCGCGCGGGCGTACGCCTCATGAACAAGCTCTGGCAA
>CAYTRH010000265.1:2293-2900 GCA_964440155.1 uncultured Thiobacillus sp.
CACCGCGCCCTTGGGCGGCGCCTCGGCGTCGCCGCGCGCAACGCCGATCAGCAGGTCCAGCACCGCGGCGATCTGGTGCGATTCCGGCGGGCAGCCGGGTACGTGGTAGTCGACCTCGACCACCTGGTCCAGCGTGCGCAGCACCGGTTGCAGGGCCGGCAGGGTCAACGTTCCTTCCGCCGCGTCCCAGGCGGTCTGCGGGCGCGCCGGGCCGGGATGTTCGCTGCCCGGCCCGTCGTAGGCAGCGCGCAGCAGATCGGCGCGCGTGGACAGGTTGGCCAGCCCGGGGATGCAGCCCTCGTTGGCGCAGGAACCGAACGCCACCAGCAGACGCGACTTGCGCCGCAGCAGGTGGGCCATGTGCTCGTTCTCGTCGGTGCGGATGCCGCCGTTGAATAGCGTCACCCAGATGGCACCGTCATCGAGTGCTTCCACGTCGCGGTACTTGGCGTCCATCGCCGCCGGCCAGAAGGCGATGTCGAACGCGGCGTCGAGCGCCAGTATGCGTTCGTCGATGTTGAGCACGGCGATCTCGCAGCCGCCGCAGGATGCGGCCCAGTACATGGCGAAGCGGGGTTTCATGTGACCACCTCCATGCCCGTCCCCT
>CAYTRH010000266.1:0-2892 GCA_964440155.1 uncultured Thiobacillus sp.
TCACCTACGCCCAGTCGCTGACGCAAAAGCCCATGAAGGGCATGCTCACCGGCCCCGTCACGATGCTGAAGTGGGCTTTTGTCCGCGACGACCAGCCCTGGCGCGACACGGCCTTGCAGATCGCGTTGGCGCTCCGGGACGAAATCCGCGATCTGCAGGCGGCCGGCATCGGCGTCATCCAGGTGGACGAGCCGGCCTTCCGCGAGGCCATGCCCCTGCGCGCGAGCCGGCGCCAGGCGTATCTCGCCTGGGCGGTGCAGGCGTTCCGTCTGGCCACCGGCGGGGTGCGCGACGAAACCCAGATCCACACGCACATGTGCTATTCGGAGTTCAACGACATCATCGCCGCCATCGCCGAGCTGGATGCCGACGTGATCACCATCGAGACGGCGCGTTCCAACATGGAACTGTTGGATGCCTTCGCCGGCTTCGACTACCCCAACGAGATCGGCCCCGGCGTGTACGACATCCATTCCCCCAACGTGCCCGAGGTGGATGCCATGGTGCGGCTGATGCAGAAGGCCGCCGCGCGCATCCCTCCGCAGCGGCTGTGGGTGAACCCGGACTGCGGCTTGAAGACGCGCGCCTGGGCGGAGACGGAGGCGGCGCTGGCCAACATGGTCGAAGCCGCCCGCCGGCTGCGCGCCTCGATCGGCGCGTGAACCGGCCGCGCCGTGCCGGATTTCCCGGACCGAAGCCACCGGCGTAAGCTCGCCGCGCTTACCTTCCGAAACCGGCTTCCGCACCATCCGACACCATGCTGATCCGCGACCCCATCCACGGCGACATCGAGCTCGGCCGGCTGGAAACCGCCGTGCTCGATCTGCCCGCCGTGCAACGGCTGCGCGGCATCCGCCAACTGGGCACCGCCAGCCTGGTCTACCCCGGCGCCGTGCATACCCGCTTCGACCATTCCATCGGCGTCTGCGCCGCCGCCCATCGCTTGATCGACGGTCTGCGCCGGAACGGTGTCGCAGTGGGCGCCGAAGAAGCGGAACTGATCGGCGTCGGCGCGCTGCTGCACGACGTCACCCACGTTCCCTACGGCCACACCTTCGAGGACGAACGCTGCCTGTTCCCCCGCCACGACAAGGGTGACCGGCTGGCCCGGCTGCTGGCCGGCGAGCTGGGCGAGGCGCTCGACCGCCTGGGCGTCCGCGCCGCCGTGGCCGGCCTGTTGGGTGTCGGCCCCAACCTGCTGCCGGGCTGGGCGCCGGAGGTCATCGCCAGCACCCTGGATGCCGATCTGCTCGACTATCTGCGTCGGGACAGCCGCTTCACCGGCCTGGCGCACGATTACGACGACCGGCTATACCGCTACTTCACCGTGCGGCAGGGCGACGACGCCACCGCGGGCCGCCTGGCCCTGCGCATGGCCAAGCATGGCATGGATCGCGCCGACGCCCATTCGGAGATCGTGCAGCTCCTGCGCATGCGCTACTTCCTCACCGAGCGGGTGTACTACCACCACACCAAGGTGACCGCCGGGGCCATGATTTCCAAGGCGGTGGAGATCGCACTGGCCAGCGGCGCATTGACCGAAACCGATCTGCTGGCACTGAACGACTGGACGCTGCTCGACCGCCTGAGTAATGCGGCGCCGCCCGCCGCCGCCCGTCTGGCCACCCGCTTGGCGCGGCGCGACCTGCTCAAACGCGGTTATGTGATTTCGCCGCGGGGCGTGGCGGCGCAAGCGCGCGCGGAACTGGTGCGCAGCTATCACCAATCGCCGACCGAGCGCGCGTGCGCCGAGGCCGATCTGGCTGCCGCCCTCGGTCTGGCCGTCGACGAGGTGATCGTCTACTGCCCGGCGCTGTCGCTGATGAAGGAAGCCGCCGCCTGGGTGGAGACACCCACCGGCTTGCGCCGACTGAACGACCCCGACGGCGCCGCCGGCGCCGAGATCCGTGCCATCGAGGCGCGCCATGCCGATCTGTGGCGCTTCTATGTGTTCGTGCCGGCGCATGCCGTGCATCGCGCCGCTGCTGCGGCGGCGGAGCGCTTTGGCCACGCCAGCGAGTTCGCGCCCGACAAGCCCGCCTGAGCGCGGTCGCTGTGCAGGCGTCAGGACGACGGCTCGGTCACGTCGACGCGCGCCGCGTGGTTTGCGGGAAGCCCATGCCGGTGCTAGATTCGTAGCGTTTTCCGCTGCAACACCGTTAGCCAGCCAGCCGCTGCAGACGCCGCGACGAGCAAGCCAGGGTTCGACCAAGGCTTGCCATGGCTACCCGAACTCCCCCCGTTCCTTCCCGTTCCGGCACGCGTCCCTTGGACGCCGCCCGTCTGGTCGCCGATCTGCGCCCGCACGTGCGTATCGTGCATCAGATTCCCGGGCGCGTGCGGCTGCGCCTGGCGGCGGCGCTCGATACCGCCGCCTGGCGCGCCGGCGGCGACGATGGTCTGCGCGCCTGCCTCGCTGCGCTGCCGGGCGTACGCGCGATCGGCTTCAACGCGCTGGCGCGATCCTGCGTCGTCGAATACGACCCGGCATTGATCCCCGATGCCGCATGGCCCGACCTGTTGGCCGGCCGCGCTTCGCCGGCAGCTTCGACCCTGGCCGGGTTGTTGGCTTCGGTGTCCTTTTCCTCCACGAGTCAGGAGATTTCACCATGATGCCCATGTTGCCTTTCGGCGCCGGCCTGATCGCCGGTGCTGCGGCCGTGACCGCGCTGCGCGGCGAACGCGCGCGCGCGATGGTCGATGATGCCGGCACCCATCTGCGTGGCGCCATGGATCAGGCGGAAAGCGCCGCACGGTCCGGGCTGGCCTTGTTGCAGCGTGTGACGCCCGGTCGTGGCGTGCCACCGGCTGCGGGGGACGCCGGCGATGCGACCGCGACCGCCACGGCCGCCGACCCTTCCGGGACGGGCGCGACCGCTTCGGCCACCGCCA
>CAYTRH010000267.1:0-2885 GCA_964440155.1 uncultured Thiobacillus sp.
TACACTCTTTCCCTACACGACGCGCACGCGAACCTGGCCTCGCCGGCGCGCGCCTATGTCTCGCGCTACGCGCTGGGGCGCGACTACCACCGCATCGTGCGCCAACGGCTGGCCCGCCTGGCCGAGCGCCTGACGCAGGCGATCGGCCCGTTCGCGTTCCGCGCCTTCGCCGACAGCGCGCCGGTCATGGAGGTGGCGCTGGCTCAGGGCGCCGGCCTGGGCTGGCGCGGCAAGCACACGCTGCTGCTGCAACGCAGCGGCTCCTGGTTCTTCCTCGGCGAACTGTATGTCGATCTGCCCTTTCCACCCGATGCGCCGACGACGAATCACTGCGGCACCTGCCGCGCCTGCATCGACGTCTGCCCGACCGGCGCCATCGTCGCGCCCTACCGGCTGGATGCGCGCCGCTGCATCTCTTATCTCACCATCGAGCATCGCGGCGCCATTCCGCCGGAACTGCGCCCGATGCTGGGCAACCGCATCTACGGCTGCGACGACTGCCAGTTGGTCTGCCCGTGGAACCGCTTCGCACACCCGGTCACCGAACCGGATTTCCAGCCGCGCAACGGCCTGGATCGGGCCACGCTGATCGAACTGTTCGCCTGGGAGGAGACGACCTTCCTCGATCGCCTGCAAGGTTCGCCCATCCGGCGTATCGGCCACGAGCGTTGGCTGCGCAATCTCGCCGTGGCGCTGGGCAACGCTTTGGCGCATCCGGCCACCGGCGCGACGGATGCCCTTGCACTGCGCGCAGCGCTGCGCGCGCGTGCCGACCACCGGTCGGCACTGGTGCGCGAACACGTACAATGGGCCCTTGCACAGCAGCCGCCCGCGCCTTGATCCGCGCCTACCGTCCCGCACACCGCCATGCCCACTGATCCGAACCCCACCAGCCCGATCGGCGTGTTCGACTCGGGTGTCGGCGGACTCACCGTCGTGCGCGCGCTGATGGAGCGCCTGCCATTCGAATCGATCCACTACTTCGGCGATACCGCGCGTGTGCCCTATGGCGTCAAGTCGGTGCAGACCATCGCACACTACACCACGCAGATCGCCGAATTCCTGCTGGAGAAAAAGGTCAAGCTGCTGATCATCGCCTGCAACACCATGGCGGCAGTGGCGGCACAGGTGGTGTGCGACCTGTCGCCCACGCCGGTGCTCGACGTCATCGAAGCCGGCGCGGCATCGGCTCTGGCGGCCTCGCGCAGCCGCCGCATCGGCGTGATCGGCACGCCCACCACCATCAACAGCAACGCCTATGCACGTGCCATCCATGGCATCGACGCCGACGTGCGGCTGACCTCGCAGGCCTGCGCGCTGCTGGTGCCGCTGGTGGAGGAAGGCTGGCTGGACCATCCGGTGACACGGCTGACCGTGCGCGAATATCTCAAGCCGGTGCTGGCCGAACGCGTCGATACACTGGTGTTGGGCTGCACGCATTACCCATTGCTCAAACCGCTGTTGCAGGACGAGGCGGGTCCAGACGTGACCCTGGTCGATTCCGCCGAGGCCATGGCCGAGCAGGCGGCGCAACTGCTCGGTGCGCGCGGCCTGCATACGCCGTCGCGCGACGCGCCGGAATACCACTACTGGGTGACCGACGTGCCGCTGCGTTTCCAGACCATCGGCGAGCGTTTCCTCGGGCGCAGCCTGAGCCACGTGCACGTGGTGCAGTGGTAGCGCCGCGCCGGCGCGGATTGACGCAAGTCAAAGCCGCGTCAACCGATGCCCCTATACTTCGTTAAAGACTCAGAAGTCCTGTTTCGTTCACACAGCCCCATGAAAGGATAAAGCCATGAAGCTCGCCCTCGCCACCGCCCTTGCCGCATCCGTGCTGCTGTCCGGCACCGCCCTCGCCAGTGCCGAATTGGCCGCCCAGCACAAATGCACCACCTGCCACGCCATGGACAAGAAGATGATGGGACCGACCTGGAAGGAGATCGCCGCCAAGAACAAGGGACAGGCGGGTGCCGAGAAAACCTTGGCCGAGGCCATCACCAAGGGCGCCAAGGGCAAGTACGGCAAGGTGCCGATGCCGCCGCAACCCAAGGCTGCCAGCGACGCTGCCGCGCTGGCCAAGTGGATCCTGTCGCTGAACTGATCGAACCGACCGCCCGCGCAGCGGGCGGTCAACGCCACTCCGGCGGCAGGAAATCGTCGGTATCCAGCCCCTCCAGAGGAATTTCGAACACCCCGCCCGATGCCACGTCGGGCGCATGCAGCACCAGGCCGGGAAAGGCCAGCACCAAGCCCACCATGCACACCTGGATGGCCAGGAACGGCACCACGCCGCGATAGATGTCGGCGGTGCTGACCGTGCGCGGCGCCACGCTGCGCAGGTAGAACAAGGAGAAGCCGAACGGCGGCGACAGGAAAGAAGTCTGCATGTTGATGCCCAGCAGCACGCCGAACCACACCAGGTCGATACCGAGCTTGTGCGCCACCGGTGCCAGCAGCGGCACGACGATGAAGGCGATTTCGAAGAAATCCAGGAAAAACGCCAGCAGGAACACCACCAGGCTGACCACGATGAGAAATCCCAGCGCGCCGCCCGGCAGCCCGGTCAGCAGGTGCTCCAGCCACAGGTCGCCGTCGAGCAGACGGAACACCAGTGCGAACACGGTGGAGCCGATCAGGATGAACACCACGAAGCTGGTCAGCCGGGCGGTGCTGTCCAGCGCCTGACCCAGCACCGGTCCGCGCAGCCGCCCCTTGGCCCAGGCCAGCAGCAGCGCGCCCACCGCGCCCATGGCGCCGCCCTCGGTGGGCGTGGCGATGCTCAGCAGGATGGTGCCCAGCACCAGGAAGATCAGCGCCAGCGGCGGCAGCATGGACACCAGCACCCGTCGCGCCAACGCGCCGCCGTGCAGCGTGCGCGCCGCCGG
>CAYTRH010000268.1:0-2826 GCA_964440155.1 uncultured Thiobacillus sp.
CGAGCAGACGACCGCCCAGCGCGCGTTCCGCCAGTGCGGTCAGCGCCGCGCGGTTCTCCGCCATCGCATCGGCGTGCGTGGAGCGCGTGCGCGCCAGCGCGAAGGCGGTGCCGACATGGCGGGCAAAGTCGCGACCGCGCACCGCGTCCAGGGCTGCGCGGTAGGCATCCAGCGCATCGGCGTCCACGCCCGGCTGGCGCACTGCCCGGGCCAGCGCCTCGCCGTGCCAGACGAAAGTGAGTTCGACGTGGTCGGCATGCAGTACGGCGCGACGCAGCATGTCGTGCGCGACGTCCAGTTGCGCACCGTACTCGCTGCCGGTGAGCAGACGCGACGCTAGGCGCGCGGTCAGGCGTGGGGGCAGGGCTATCCGGCCCAGGCGCAGCGCGTCGGGGGCCAGCGTATCGCCCGACTGGACCAGCCCCAGTTCCAGGTTGAGATAGCGCGCCAGCCACGGCAGACGCCAGCTCGCGTGCAGGATCAGGCGGCCGCCCTCGATCGCGGCGCGTGCGCTGCCCTCGCTCAGATGCCCGACCAGCGCGTTCAGACCCAGGCCGATGTCGGACGCGCCGAGCCGGACCTGGCGCACCTCGCCCTCGTGCAGGCGACGCAGGCCCAGTTCGCGCACGATCGCGCGGCCGTGTTCCAGATCGGCGCGGCTCAAGCCGGGCGTGTGCACCACGGTCGCGTGCGGCGAGGTCACGGCCATGCCCAGCCCGGTCAGCGCCAGCAGGATCAGCGCCGACAACACGAGCACCCGCCGCATCACACCCGACCCCGGAGTGCGCCGCCATTGCTACCTGGCCCGGCAGAGAGGGACATGCGCGCCGCCCGACCGCTCAGAACAGTTGCGGCTCGGTGCCCGGTGCCATGTAGCCGAAATGGCGGTAGGCCAGTGGTTGGGCCACGCGGCCGCGAGGTGTGCGCGCCAGGAAGCCCTGCTGGATCAGATAGGGCTCCAGCACGTCCTCGATGGTGTCGGCGGCCTCGCCGATCGCGGCGGCGAGGTTCTCCAGGCCCACCGGCCCACCGGCGAACTTGTCCAGCATGGCGGTGAGCAACTTGCGGTCCATCACGTCCAGACCGGCGCCGTCCACTTCCAGCATCTTCAGCGCGGCGTCCGCCACCTGTGCGTCGACCAGGCCGTCGGCCTTGATCTCGGCAAAATCGCGCACCCGGCGCAGCAGGCGGTTGGCGATGCGCGGGGTACCACGGGCGCGGCGCGCGATCTCGGCCGCGCCCTCGGAATCGATGGCGGCCCCGAGAAGCCGGGCCGAACGCGACACGATGCGCGTCAACTCCTCGGCGGTGTAGAACTCCAGACGGGCGACGATGCCGAAGCGGTCACGCAACGGGTTGGTCAGCATGCCGGCGCGGGTGGTGGCGCCGATCAGCGTGAACGGCGGCAGATCCAGCTTCACCGAGCGCGCCGCCGGACCTTCGCCGATCATGATGTCCAGTTGGAAGTCCTCCAGCGCCGGGTACAGGATTTCCTCCACCACCGGCGACAGGCGGTGGATCTCGTCGATGAACAACACGTCGCGCGCTTCCAGGTTGGTCAGCAGCGCGGCCAGATCGCCGGCGCGCTCCAGCACCGGGCCGGAGGTGGTGCGCAGGTTGACGCCCATCTCACGCGCGATGATGTGCGCCAGCGTGGTCTTGCCCAGGCCCGGAGGGCCGAACAGCAGTGTGTGGTCGAGCGCCTCGCCGCGTTGCCGCGCGGCGGTGATGAAGATGTCGAGCTGCTCGCGCGCGCGCGCCTGGCCGACGTAGTCGGCGAGGCGTTGCGGCCGCAGCGCGCGTTCGAATGCTTCTTCGTCGCGCGACGCGGCACCGGCGGCGACGACGCGCTCGGGTACCAGGTGATCGGGTTCCAGCATGGCTCAGACGTTGGCAAGATGGTGGCGCATCAGCCGGCGATGGGCCGCCGGCAACGTGATGGTCCGCTGTCGCGCCGGATGGACGCGGTCCCGAGCCGACGACGCGTCATCCGGACCGGGGGCGAAATCCGGCATGAACCGTACCTCCGTGAACGTGCGGCCAGTGTAGCGCACCATGCTTGCCGGCCTCACTTCTTCGCCAGCAGTTTCAATGCCTGGCGGATGGCGTCCTCCAGACTCAGTCCCTCGGGCAACTGCTTGAGCGCCGGCAGCGCTTCCTTTTCCGCGTAGCCCAGAGCCAGCAGCGCATGCAACGCGTCCGTGGTCACCCCGGCCGCCGCCGGCGCGCCGCCGGACGGCAGGGCGTCGGCCAGCTTGCCCTTGAGCTCCAGCAACAGGCGCTCCGCAGTCTTGCGGCCGATACCGGGAACCCGCGTCAGCCGGGCAGCATCCTGCAATGCGACGCACTGCGCCAGCTCGTCGACGTTCATGCCGGACAGCACGGACAACGCCAGCTTGGGACCGATCCCGGTGATGCGGATCAGTTCGCGGAACGCGGTGCGTTCCTTCTCGCTGAGGAAGCCGAACAACTGCTGTGCGTCCTCGCGCACCACCAGGTGGGTGACCAGGCTGACGCGCTCGCCCAGCGCCGGCAGATGGTAGAAGCTGCTCATCGGCACGTCGATCTCGTAGCCGACGCCGCCCACGTCCAGCAGGATCTGCGGCGGCTGCTTGGCTGCCAGCAGGCCGGTGAGGCGGCCGATCATAGTCGTTGCCAGACGAGGGCGCCGGCGAGCAGAAC
This sequence comes from uncultured Thiobacillus sp., assembly GCA_964440155.1. Lineage (GTDB taxonomy): Bacteria > Pseudomonadota > Gammaproteobacteria > Burkholderiales > Thiobacillaceae > PFJX01. Next base: position 2,683 of record CAYTRH010000268.1, read on the forward strand.
CGGCGTCAGGTGGGCAGCGGCGATGGTTGCCGTGATCGCCGGGACCAGACGCGCCGGTTCAGCCGCATGCGCCGCCAGCAGGCGCGCGGCGCGCAACGCCGGCAGCATGCCGGCCAGCGCGATCAGCGCCGCCTTCGGCAACTG
>CAYTRH010000269.1:0-2762 GCA_964440155.1 uncultured Thiobacillus sp.
CCAACCCCGAACTGTTTCATCGTAAACCTTATGATCGTCCGGGATGTGACAACTACAGCAACAGCGGACATTACCTCGACCGAGATGTGATCGGAGAGGAATACGACGGGGTGGTGACGACTAACGTAGAAGTGAGCGGCATTGCGCCGCTTGCGGCGGAAGGTCCGCTCTACTGCCGGGTTGGGCCTCATGAGGTTGAGAAATGAGGGAATGCGTGACGCACCACCATGCCTGCGACTGCCGTGAACGGCAGTTTGCGCGGGCGCTGGAGATTGCCGACGAGGCCATGACCGAATTGCTCATAGCGCACGCGAAGCGCGCCGATGAACATGGCGTGATGTGGGCTCTGATCGACGCGGACGGCGAATACGTTGCGACGCTGTATGAGGCCGACACGCCGCTTATTGAGGCGGTAGAGTGGCTGCAAGAGCGGAAGCTGTGCGAACTGGTGGAAAGCCCGCACGGCGCGACGGTGCTGCTGCTGTCTGAGATTGGCGAGGCCACGTTATGAGGCCAAACGACCGTTAGACATCATCAACCAGCCACACATATGTTCCTCACTGCTGAAGAACTCCACGCCCTCACCGGCTACCGCCGCGCCCACGATCAACTCCGCTGGCTGCGCGAACGCGCCTGGCCCTGCGAGATCGGCGGCGACGGCAAGCCGCGCGTGTTGCGCCAGGTCGTCCTGCGCAAGCTGGGCGCCGAGACGGCCGAATCTGAAGGCCCGCGCCTGCGCCTGCCCAAGGCGGCATAATCCGCCCCATGCGCCCGCGCAAGAAAGACCGACACCTGCCCGCCTGCGTCTACCGTAGGCACGGCGCCTACTGGCTGGTCAAGGCAGGCAAATGGATGCGGCTAGGATCAGAACTGCCCGAAGCGCTCACCGAATACGCCCGCCTCGCGCAGCGGCCAACCGGCGCCATGGCCGACCTCATCGACCGGGCCATCGCCCATATCGAACCCAAGCTCGCGGCCAACACCCGAGCGCAATATCGACTTGCGGCAACCCGGCTCAAGGACATCCTCGCCGAGTTCCGGCCGGACCAGGTGCTTCCCCGCCACGTGGCCGCCATCAAGGCCCACTACGCCACCACGCCCAACATGGGCAACCGCATTCTGTCCGTTCTGCGCCAGGTCTTCGCCCTGGCTGTCGAGTGGCAGGAAGTGGACAGCAACCCCTGCATCGGCATCCGCAGGCACGCGGAAGCCCGGCGCACCCGCTACCTCACCGACGCCGAATACCAGGCCATCCGTCAGGCCGCCTGCCCCACCCTGGCGGCCATCATGGACGTGGCCTACCTCACCGGCCAGCGCATCGGCGACGTGCTCGGCATCCGCCTGGCGGACATCGAGGACGGCGGCATCCTGTTCCAGCAGCAGAAGACCGGCGCGCGCCTGCGCGTGGCCATGACGGACGATCTACGCCAGGCCGTCACCGCGGCCCGCGCCCTGCGCACCACCGTCAAGGGCATGACCCTGTTCCACAACCGGCGCGGCGGCCGCTACGCCTACGGCACCATCCGTGACATGTGGGACCGTGCCTGCGCCAAAGCGGGTATTGAAGACGCGCACCTGCACGACCTGCGCGCCAAGGCCCTGACGGACGCGAAACGTGAAAGCAAAGACCCGCAAACCCTGGCCGGACACACCAACCCGGCCATGACCCAACGCTACATCCGCCAACGCGAAATCCCCACCGCCCAGCCGCCGAGTTTTGGACAGCTTGCCGATCTTTTTGGACAAAAATTCGCTAAGTAGCTGAATGCAAAAAGAAAAAGAACACACGCCGATGATGCAGCAATACCTGCGCATCAAGGCCGACCACCCCGACCGCCTGCTGTTCTACCGCATGGGCGATTTCTACGAGCTGTTCCACGACGATGCGGAACAGGCGGCACGCCTGCTCGACATCACGCTGACCACACGCGGCGCGTCGGCCGGGGCGCCGATCCGCATGGCCGGGGTGCCCTGTCACGCCGCCGAGCAATACCTGGCCAAGCTGGCGCGGCTGGGGGTATCCGTGGCGATCTGCGAACAGATCGGCGATCCCAAGACCAGCAAGGGGCCGGTGGAGCGGCGCGTGGTGCGCATCGTCACGCCCGGCACGCTGACCGACGATGCGCTGCTCGACGACAAGCGCGACGCCAGCATGCTCGCCGTGCTGGCGGACGGGGGTGAGCTGGCGCTGGCCTGGCTGACACTATCGAGCGGCCGTTTCGCGGCCAAGCGGGTGGCGTCCGACCGCCTGGCCGCCGAGCTGATCCGACTGGCGCCGAGCGAGATCCTGCTGCCGGAAAGCCTGGCGCATGCCGATCTGGCCAACGCGCGGTGCACGCTGACGCGCCGGCCGGACTGGCAGTTCGACGCCGAGCGTGGCCGCCGCCTGCTGCTGGAGCAGTTTGGCGTCAGCGATCTCGCCGCCTATGGCATCGACGACCAACCTGCGGTGCAGGCGGCCGCCGGGCTGCTGCTCGACTACGCGCGTCAGACCCAATGCGGCGCGCTGCCGCACGTCGCCGCGCTGGTGCTGGAACGCGACGGCGAATACGTGCTGCTCGACGCCGCCGCGCGCCGCACGCTGGAGATCAGCGAGACACTGCGCAACGAGCCAGCGCCGACACTGTTCTCCGAACTGGATCGCTGCCTCACCGCGCCCGGCAGCCGCTGTCTGAAACATTGGCTGCATCACCCGCTGCGCGAGCGCACCGAGCCGCGTCGCCGCCTGGCCGCGATCGGCGCGCTGCGGGCGGCGCCAGAGG
>CAYTRH010000270.1:0-2760 GCA_964440155.1 uncultured Thiobacillus sp.
GGCATCCAGCGCGCGCTGGAGCTGTGTCTCGCCACCGGCGGCAGCGCGTCGCAACTGCTGCGCCGTGCGTCCGTCGCCGCTGCACCGGCCTGGATCTGGCATCAGTTCGCGCTGTTTCCGCAGGATCGAGCCTGGCTGCATGCGCGCATCGGCGAGCGCTTCCAGCGCATGCTGGCCGACGGTCTGGTGGACGAGCTGCGCGGCCTGCGCGCGCGCTACCGGCTCGACGCCGCGCTGCCATCCATGCGCTGCGTCGGCTACCGCCAAGCGTGGCGTTTCCTGGAAGGCGAGATCGACGCCGTCGCATTGGCGGCGCAGGGCACGGCGGCGACCCGCCAACTGGCCAAACGCCAGCTCACCTGGCTGCGCAGTTGGCAAGGCGTCACCCCGCTGGACTGCGCGCATCAGTCGCCAGAGCGGCTGGCCGGCATGCTGGCCCGGCGGATCGAGACGATATTGGCCGGATGACGCGCTCCGTCGTGTCTACGGTGGGACAATAGCGCGTTCCTCGTTGCGCCCCATCATGCTCAGTTACCGCCACGCCTTTCATGCCGGCAACCATGCCGATGTGCTCAAGCACTTCGTGCTGGTACGCCTGCTGCGCCACCTGACCGCCAAGGACAAGCCGTTCTGGTACATCGACAGCCATGCCGGCGCCGGTGTCTACGGGCTGGACTCGGGCTATGCCAGCAAGAATGCCGAGCACCGGGATGGCATAGCCCGCCTGTGGACGCGTGCCGACCTGCCGCCGCCGCTGGCCGATTACGTCGAGCTGATCCGCGCGCTCGATCCGCGCGGCACGCCGACGCTGTATCCCGGATCGCCCTACATCGCCTGGAAGCTGCTGCGCCCGCAGGATCGCCTGCGTCTGTTCGAGCTGCACCCCACCGATGTCGATCTGCTCGGCAAAACCTTCAAGGATGCCGGCCGGCGCGTGCAGGTGACGCTCGGCGACGGTTACGCCGAGCTGAAGGCACTGCTGCCGCCGCCGCCGCGGCGCGCGTTGGTGTTGATCGATCCTTCCTATGAGGACAAGCGCGATTACACACGCGTGCCGGAAGCGTTGCGCGATGCGTTGCGCCGCTTCGCCACCGGTGTCTACGCGGTCTGGTATCCGCTGCTGCCGCGCGTGGAGGCGCGCCGCCTGCCCGAGCGGCTGCGCGCACTCGCCGGCGGCGACTGGCTGGAGGTGACGCTCAGCGTGCGCAAGCCGCTGCCCGGCGCGTTCGGCATGCATGGCTCGGGCATGTTCGTGGTCAACCCGCCGTGGACGCTGCGCGCCGAACTGGAAACCTGCCTGCCGATCCTGCGTGATGCGCTGGCCCAGGACGATGGCGCGGCGTATCACCTCGACGGCGCGACCCGTTGACTCGTCGCCGCGGCGTCCATACACGGGACTTCTGAACGCTGCCGTCCAAGGAGCCGAGACATGCTGCCCGAATTGCACCCCGTGATGCATCACGATCACGGCATCCATACCGTCGATGCCGGCTACGTGCGCGCCGGGCTGGCCGCCGTGCACCTGATCGTGCAGGACGGCCATGTGGCGCTGTTCGATACCGGAACGCGCCACTCCGTGCCGGGCGTGCTGGCAGCGTTGCGTGAGCTCGGTCTGGGGCCGGAGGCGGTGGAGTGGATACTCGCCAGCCATGTGCATCTGGACCACGCCGGCGGCGCCGGCGCGTTGCTGGCCATGTGTCCCAACGCGCGCCTGGTGGTGCACCCCAAGGGGGCGCGTCATCTGATCGACCCGGCCAAGTTGGTCGCCGGCACCCAGGCGGTGTATGGCGAGCAGGCGTTTCGGACGCTGTACGGCGAGGTGACGCCGGCGCCCGCGGAACGGGTGATCGAGGCTGCGGACGGTCACACCATCGACTTCCATGGTCGCACCCTGCGTTTCCTCGATACCCCGGGCCATGCGCGCCATCACTACTGCATGCACGACAGCGCCAGCAACGCCATCTTCACCGGTGATACCTTCGGCATCTCCTACCGCGAATTCGACGTGGACGGCCGCCCCTTCATCTTCCCCACCACCACGCCGGTGCAGTTCGAACCCGAAGCGCTGCACGCGTCCATCGATCGCCTGATGGCGCTGGCGCCGCAAGCGGCCTATCTCACGCACTACGGCCGCGTCACCGGCCTGGCGTCATTGGCGGCGCAGTTGCACACGCTGATCGACACGTTCGTGCGTCTGGCGCGCGCGGTCACCGGTCAGGGCGAGGCGCGGCACGAGGGGCTGAAGCTGGCGTTGCAGCGCTGTCTGCTCGAGGCTGCGCGCGCGCACGGCTGCACGCTGGCGGAGGCACGCATGAGCGCCCTGCTGGCCGGGGACGTGGAGTTGAACGCGCAGGGCCTGCTGGTCTGGCTGGAGCGCGGCAGCGAGGCTTGAGGTTCGTCCGCGCCGGCTGGCGGCGCGGTCAGTTCTCTGCCAAACGTGCCTCCAGTTCGGCGATGCGCCGGCGCAGCGCGGCCACCTCGTCCTGCCGCCGCGCGCGCGCCGCGGCCAGACCCGCGCGCAGCCAGTCCAGCCAGTCGGCCATGCCCTCGCCGCTGGTCGCCGACACGTGCAGGATGCGCAGGCGGGGATTGATGCGGCGCGCGTATTCCTGGCAACGCGCGACATCGAAGGCGACGTAGGGCAACAGGTCGATCTTGTTCAACAGCATCAGGCTGGCGGCATGGAACATGTCTGGGTACTTGAGCGGCTTGTCCTCGCCTTCCGTGACCGACAGGATCACCACCTTGTCCGCCTCGCCC
>CAYTRH010000271.1:0-2738 GCA_964440155.1 uncultured Thiobacillus sp.
TGGGCGGCGCGGCCGGCGTGCCGTCGCGCCCGGCGCCGGCGCGGCGCAGCGCCTCGATGACCGCGCGATTGTGCGGCTCGGCGAAGAAAGCCCGAATCGAGTCGGCCACCACCGGCCCGACCTCCGGCACACGCAGCAATGCCGCCTCGTCCGCCGCCATCAGCGCGTCCAGGCTGCCGAAGTGGCGTGCCAGATCCTTGGCGGTCTGCTCGCCCACGTGGCGGATGCCCAGGGCATGCAGGAAGCGGCCCAGGTCGCGCCCCCGGCTGGTGGCGATGGCCGTCAGCAGGTTCTCTGCCGATTTCTCCGCCATGCGCTCCAACCCGGCCAGCGTGGCCAGGTTCACCCGCCCCGGGTCGTACAGGTCGGCCGGAGTCGCCACCAGACCGCGATCGACCAGTTGGTCGATCAACTTCTCGCCCAGGCCGTCGATGTCCATCGCCCGGCGCGAGGCGAAATGCCACAGCGCCTGCTTGCGTTGCGCCGGACAGGCCAGGCCGTTGCTGCAACGCGCGGCGGCCTCGCCCTCCAGCCGGATCACCGGCGCGCCGCATTCGGGACAGGTCGGGTATTGGCGCAGCAGGTCGAAACGCGGCGGCGGTGGATCGCCGCGCCGCTCGGCCAGCACGCGCACCACCTCAGGAATGACATCGCCGGCGCGCCGCACGATCACGGTGTCGCCGACCCGCACGTCCTTGCGATCGATCTCGTCCTGGTTGTGCAGCGTGGCATTGGTCACCGTGACGCCGCCGACGAACACCGGCCGCAGTCGCGCCACCGGCGTCAGCGTGCCGGTACGACCGACCTGCGCCTCGATGGCCTCGACCACGGTCAGCGCCTCCTGCGCCGGATACTTGTGGGCGATGGCGAAACGCGGCGCCCGCGCGACGTAGCCCAGCGCATCCTGATCGGCCAGACGGTTGACCTTGTATACCGCGCCGTCGATGTCGAACGGCAGGCCGGGCCGCAGCGCGCCCAGCCAGGCGAAGTAATCCAGCAGCCCGGCCACGCCCAGCGCCGTGGCGCGCTGCGCGCAGACCGGCAGGTGCATGGTCTCCAGCCAGTCCATGATGCCGGCGTGGGTGTCGGGCAAAGCCGCGTCCTCGCAGCGGCCGATGCCGTAGGCATAGAAGGACAAGCGCCGCTGCGCGGTGACCCGCGGGTCGAGCTGGCGCAGGCTGCCGGCCGCGGCATTGCGCGGGTTGACGAAGGTCTTGTCGCCACGCGCCAGCGCCTCGGCGTTCAGGCGTTCGAAATCGCGCTTGAGCATCAGCACCTCGCCGCGCACTTCCAGCAGCGCCGGCGGCCGTTCGGCGGCCAGACGCATGGGAATGGCGCGTATCGTGCGCAGGTTGGCGCTGACGTCCTCGCCGGTGTAACCGTCGCCACGGGTGGCGCCGTGCACGAACAGGCCGTCCTGATACACCAGGCTCACGGCCAGACCGTCGAACTTGGGCTCCACGGCGTATTCGATGGTGTCCTGTTCGCGTCCCAGCGCCTCGCGCACCCGCCGGTCGAACGCCGCCACCTCGGCCTCACTGAAGGCGTTGTTGAGCGACAGCATGGGCATCGCATGCTCGACCGACTTGAACTCGCCCGCCGGCGCGGCGCCGACGCGCTGGGTCGGCGAATCGGGCGTGACCAGCTCGGGATGCGCCGCCTCCAGCTCCTGCAACTCGCGCAGCAGCCGGTCGTACTCGGCGTCGGGCAGATCGGGATCGTCGAGAACATAATAACGATAGTTGGCGTCCTCGATGCGCGCGCGCAACGCGGCGGCGCGTTCCCGCGCGTCGGCGTGCATGACTAGATGAACAGGCGCAGCGCCCGCTCACCCCCGGCCGGAATGCCGCGCGCCTCCATGCGCTGGTAGAACGCGGCGAGGCGGGCACGGTCGCGCTTGAGACTGTCCTCGTTCACCGCCCGACCGTTGTCGTCGACCAGACGCCCTTCCAGACGCCAGGCCAGGTCGAAGCCCAGCCGGGTCATGCGGTCGAACACCGCCAGACCATCGGCGACGCGCGGCACGTCGAACAACAGGGTCACGCCGTGCGTGGTCAGCCCGCGACCATCCTTGGGGAAAGGCTCCTCGCCCTGATTGGCCAGCGTGAACAACGTATGGCCGAAGCCGTCCAGGGCGTGGAAGCTGCCGTCCGCATGCAGCACCAGTTGCGCCTCCTCGGCCAGGCCGTGCATCGCCTCGCTGGTGAACGGACGGCTGTCGGCCGATACCACGTTGAGGCCGATCAGCACGTCGACTTCCATGCAGAACAGGTCCAGCTCACGCGCTTTCTGCAGCGCTTCCGCCTTGTCCGGGCAGGACACGGCACCGCCCTGCTCGGCGGCGAATTCATACAGCGCGCGGCAGAAGGCATCGAGCTGGTCCGCGGACAGCGCGCCGCCGCGATCGGCGAATTGCAGACCGAACTCGACCTGGTCGTAGGTGCTGCGCGGATGCCCGGCCAGTGCCTCCCAGGCGCCATCGACCCGCCGACCGAAGGCGCGCACCGGCTTGCCTACACGGCGCAGCGTCGCCAGCAGCGGGCCGAAATTGGCCGCCATCGGCGCCGCAAACTTGATTCGGGCGATGTACTCCGTCTCCCAGTCCAGGCCGCTGAACTGTGATACCGGCGCGGCGCCGGGCTGCGCCGCATCCGGCGCGACACGGGCCGAAGGTTCGGTGGCTGCGGCCTGCCCGGTCGCAGCCTCACCCCGGCGGACGCTCGCCCCGGCCTGCCGCT
>CAYTRH010000272.1:0-2646 GCA_964440155.1 uncultured Thiobacillus sp.
CCATGCCCGCTTGGCAGGCCGAGATACCGCGGCCGGCCGACGCGCATGCGCGGACCGCCGCGCCGACCGGCCCGAAGCCGGGTTGCGGCTGCGGCGGCCGCAAGACCTGAAGCCGGATGAGGGGACCGGTCATGCCCATGCACATCGATGAAGTCACCGCCGACGTCGAAGTGGACGCCGAGGCTCCTGCCCCCCAGGCACCGCGCGAGCGTGAGGACGCACGCGAGGCGTTGTGCCGCTGGCGTCAGCACGCCGCTCGTGCCGACTGGCTGGCGGCGCGCGTGGCCGCGCTGGATTTCGACGACTGAGGCGATGAACGCGCCCGCCGCACTGCTGCAATACGCCAGTATCCCCGAACTGCGCGTGGCCGGACGGACGCGCGCGGAACTGGCGCGTGATCTGGCCTGGCTGCGCGTCGACGAGGACATCGACGGCATGAAGCGGCTGCGCGCCGTGCTGATCGCCATGGGACCGCGTGCCGGCGAACGGGTCGAGGGTCTGAACTGGCTGGATGGACGGATGCTCGACTTCGGCGGCGAACTCACCGTGGCCATGGGGCCGGAGGCATCGCGTGCGCAAGTGTTCAGCGGACGCATCAGTGCGCTGGAACTGCATCTGGCGCAGGGCAGGGCGCCGGAAGTGGAATGCCACGCCGAGGACCGTCTGATGGACCTGCGCATGACGCGCCGCTTCAAGACCTACGAGAACGTCAGCGATGCGGACCTGGCACGCGCCATCGCCGCCGAACACGGCCTGGCCGCGGAGGTCGACGTGGACGGGCCGACACATGCGCTGGTGCAGCAATGGAACCAGAGCGATCTGGCGTTTCTGCGCGAGCGCGCGCGCCGGTTGGCGGCCGAGCTGTGGATCGACGGCGACCGCCTGTGCCTGGCCACGCGTGAGCGGCGCGCGCGCAACCGCCTGACGTTGATCCAGGGCAGCACGCTGTTCAGCGCCCGGTTCAGCGCCGACCTGGCGCAGCAGCGCGGCAACGTCGGCATCGGCGGCTACGACGACGCCGGCAAGCGCGCCATCGACGAGCACGCCGGCGCCGACGTGGTGAGTGCCGAGGCGCGCGGCAACCGCCATGGCGTCGAGGTGCTGCGCGCAGCCCTGGGCGACGGCCATGTCAGCCACCGGGTGCGTGACGTGCCACTGAACGACGCCGAGGCCGCTGCGCTGGCGCGCGCGGCCGTGCTCACGCGCGCGCGCCGTTTCGTCACCGTCAGCGGTGTGGCCGAGGGCGTGCCGACGCTGGCGGTCGGCAGCGAACTAACGTTGGAGCGGGTCGGCCCGCTGTTCGAGGGCGACGGCTATCACGTGACCCGGGTTGGCCATCAGTTCGACCTGACCCACGGCTACCGCACGCATTTCGAGGCGGAGCGCGCCTGGATCGGGCGCGGCGCATGAGGGCGTGGAGATGACCGATACCCGTATGCGCCCCGACGGTGACGGACCGCGCTGGTTCGGCCTGTACCCGGCGCTGGTACTGGACATGGTCGATCCCGAGCAACGCGGCCGCATCAAGGTCGGCTTTCCGTCGTTCGGCGCTGCCGGCGAGCAGGTCAGCGCCTGGGCGACGTTGCTCACGCCCTATGCCGATGCCGATCAGGGCCTGCACATCCTGCCCGAGGTCGGCAGCCAGGTCGTGGTGGCATTCGAAGCCGGCGACCCGGCGCGCCCTTACATCGTCGGTGCCTGCTGGAACGGCGCCGACGCGCCGCCGGAGCAGGCCGAGACGGCCAACAACCTGCGCACGCTGAAGACCCGCGCCGGCAGCCTGTTGCAGTTCGACGACAGCCAGGGCGCGGTCAAGGTCACGCTGTCGCTGAGTTCCGGACACAAGCTGGTGTTGGACGACGCCAGCCAGGAGGTGACGCTGACCCACAGCAACGGCTGCGTGATCAGCATGAACGTGGCCGGCCAGGTCAGCATCACCGCCAATTCGACGCTGGAGATCAACGCCTCGACCGTCAACGTGCACGCGCCCGTAGTCAACTGTGACGGCGTGGTCCGATGTGAGACCTTGATCGCCTCTAGCGGTGTGGTCTCGCCCAGCTATACGCCGGGGGCCGGCAACATATGGTAGCCGCCACGCACTCCTGGCGTCTGGTCGGACCCTGGTACCGCTGGCCGCGCCCCGGCCTGCCGGAGGACGGCCGGGTCAGCCGCCCGGCCATCCAGAAGTTCGCCGGCGACGATTTCATCGCCGAGTTCCTGGCGCGGCCGCAGCGTTCGCTGAAGTACGACGAGCGCATCGACGTGGTCAACAACTTCGACCTGGTGTCGAACAAGAGCAGACTGGCCGGCAGGCTGGCCGGTTTCCTGCGTCTTGGTGCCGACGGCCGACCGCTGGATGCCGCTGCCGGCCTCAGCGAGGGCTACCGTGCCCGGCTCGCGCCCAGCACGCTGCGCAAGCTGTATCAGCCGGCGCACGACCGGCATTACCTGATCACCTGCGAACTGCACTGTGACGCCCCGGGCTTTCCGCGCGTCGACCGTCGCCAGGTCTGCCAGGCCGGCTTCGTCGTGCGCCGCCGGCGCGTGGTGCTGCCAACCGGCGTCGACGCCGCGACCGTGACTGCGCGCGCCGCCGAGACGCGCAAACTGGAGGCCGACTGGCTGGAACTGCTGGAACTGGACGCA
>CAYTRH010000273.1:0-2637 GCA_964440155.1 uncultured Thiobacillus sp.
GGCGACCAAGGCCGCGTCGGCGTCCTCGGCGGCCGGTTGCGCCCAGGACTGCGGCGCCGCGCCCGGCACGCCGGAACCCAGCGCATGCACGTGCACGCCGGCATGGGCCGCGGCGTGCACGTGTCCGTGCAGCAGCGGCGCGATGCACTGCAACAGGGTGAACAGGAAGACGAAAGCGCGCGGGCAGAGGCTACGCATGGACTCAGTCTAACCGAAGCGCCGCCGCTGCGCACGTTGCACTCCGCCCGACCCCACTCCGCCCGTTCACGCGCCCGGCATACGCCGTTGCGCGATCGGCGGCATCGGGGCTTTACCCTACAATGGCGCGGTCATGAATCTGGTCGCCGACAATCTTCCCGCCCTGTGGCTGTGGCTGCCCTGGCCGCTGGCCCTGGTGCTCGGCTATGCCCTGGTACGGCACGCGCACTGGCGCATGCTGGCCGACACGGACAACCAGCGCGTGTTCTTCGCCGCCACGCTTGCAGTGCTCGGCCTGTGGCTGATCAAGACCGGCATCAAGCCGGGCCTGAACTTCCATCTGCTCGGCGCCACCGCCCTGACCCTGATGTTCCGGCCGCTGTTCGCGCTGCTGGCGCTGGCGCTGATCACGCTGGCCATCACGCTGTGGCATGGCGAGTACGCAACCTTCGCCGCCAACTGGTTGATCATGGGCGCGGTGCCGGTCGGCGTGACCTGGCTGATCTATCGTCTGGTCGACGGCCACCTGCCCAATCATCTGTTCATCTATTTGTTTCTCAACGCCTTCTTCGGTTCGGCGCTGGCGATCCTGACGGTGGGCGGGGTGTCCACGGCCTACATCGCCGCATCTGGCGCCTATACGCTCGGCTATCTGCTGGAAGAGTATCTGCCCTATTACCTGCTGATCGCCTGGAGCGAGGCGTTCGCCACCGGCATGCTGGTCACCATGATGGTGATCTACAAACCGCACTGGGTGGCCACCTTCGACGACCGCCGTTATCTGTGGAACAAATGAGCGCCGCGGCTCAACGCGCCGCCAGGCGTTTGAACCGCGCGAGTATCTCATCCAGTTCCTGCCAGGACGGCTGGACCTGACTGAGATCGACGCGGCCGTCACTGGCCTTGACCTCATCCAGCGCAAGGTCCAGTTGCGCGATGAAGCGGCTGATGCGGCTGTCCAGGTACAAGGTCACCAGCCAGGCGGCGATGAACGGCGTCGGCGCCAGCAACAACAGCACCAGCATCAGCAGTTTGCGGCTGTCGTCGATGAATCGGTCGTACTTGGCCTCGACCGTGATGGCGCCGAGCACGTCGCCGCGCTTGGCATTGCCATGGCAGCCCAGACAACGTTCTTCCGCCACCAGCGGGTAGATGTAACGTCCGCCTTGAGGTGTGGCCAGTTCGCGCGCGCGGCCGGTGCGCAGGGCCTGTGCCAGCTCCTCGCCCGGTTCCGGCTGGGAGATGAAGCCGTGCAGATCATTGACCAGAGCGCCGCGGTAGAACTCGATGGTGAGCGGTGAGTTGGCGAGCGAATCGGTGGCGCCGCGCGCGAAGGCGATGACCTGATCGCGCTTCCAGCCCTGGTTCATCAACTGGAACATGTTGGCGAAGGTCAGGCGCGCGACCATCTGCGACTGGGAAAACGCGGCCTTCTGCATCATGCGGTCGCCAAAACCGGAGAACAGCAGGTAGATGCCAGCCACCAGCAGCAGCGAGACCACAGCCGCGACCAGCAGGATGAGCTTGTTCAGGGACTTCATGGCCTGTCTCCTCGTTGTCGTGCAACACGCCGAAGGCGTTGTTCGCCCGCTCTCGCGTACACGCGGCGGCAAACCGGAGCCGAGAACCGGGCCGGGCGAATCGAGTTTCCGCTCAGGTGAGCCGGTATGTCGGTCATCGCCCCGGCGTCGGGCGAAAACCATGCGGACTATCGGGGAAAGCCGGGCGGGTTGTAAAGGGGGAATCAGCCGGCGTCCGGCAGCTTCTTGCCGGGGTTGAGCAGACCGTGCGGGTCGAACAGCGCCTTCAGCGCGCGCATCATCGCCAGGGTGTCGCCGTCCAGCTCGCGTGCCACGTAACGCCGCTTCTCGCTGCCGATGCCGTGTTCGCCGGACAGGCTGCCACCCAGATGCAGCACGGCCTCGATCAGCGCATCGCGGCAGGCGCGCGCGCGCGCCATCTCGTCGGCATCGTCGGCATGCACCATCAGGTTGACGTGCAGGTTGCCATTGCCGGCATGGCCGAAGGAGACGATGGGCAGGCGGTAGTCGAGCCCCAGGCGGTCGATGGTCTCGACCAGCTTGGCCAGCGCACTGACGGGAACCACCACGTCCTCGTTGATCTTCAACGGCGCGATCTTCTTCACTGCCATGGACAGCGACTTGCGCGCGGTCCACAGGCGCGCGATCTCATCGCCGGTGAAGCCGCTCTGCACTTCCAGCATGCCCGGACCGGCGAGCGCAGCGCGCAGCGCGGTGATCTGGCGCGGCACGTCGTCCACCGCGCCGTCCGCCTCCACCATCAGCACCGCGCCGGTGCCGGGCGGCAGCGCCTCGGCGCCGCCGTAGTCGCGGATGGCGTCGATGGAGCGGCGGTCCATGAACTCCAGCGCGCACGGCAACCCCGGTTGCTGCATGACGCGCCGCACTGCGGCACAGG
>CAYTRH010000274.1:0-2600 GCA_964440155.1 uncultured Thiobacillus sp.
CGGCGCCCGCCCGAACTTGCGCTGCCAAAGCGCGCGCGCAGCCTCCAGGTCGCGCGCGCGCGCGCTTGCCAGCACCGCCTCGCATTGCTCCTGTGGCACGCTTTGAGCGCGCAGGTCGGCGCGCAGGCGCACACTGCCGTGACGACCATCGCGCGCCCGCGCCAGCGCCTCCGCGTAACGCGCATCGGACAGTAGGTTTTCGCGCCGCAGCGTCTCGACCAGCGCGGCGACGTCCTCAACCGGCGCATGGGTCGCAAGCTTGCGCGCCAGTTCCGCACTGCTGTGCTCGCGCCGCGCCAGCAACGCCAGCGCGCGTTCGCGCAGGTTCACGGCAACTTCAGCCGTCGAGCACGATGCCGGCCGGCTTGACGCCCAGCTTGTCGCGGATCTTCGCCTCGATCTCGGCGGCAATATCCGCGTGCTCGCGCAGGAATTCACGCGCGTTGTCCTTGCCCTGGCCGATCTTCTCGCCCTGATAGGCGTACCAGGCACCGGACTTGTCGATGAATTTGTGCTGCACGCCCAGCTCGATGATCTCGCCCTCGCGCGAGATGCCCTCGCCGTACAGGATGTCGAACACGGCTTCCTTGAACGGTGGCGAGACCTTGTTCTTGACCACTTTCACCCGGGTTTCCGAGCCGACCACCTCGTCGCCTTTCTTGATCGCGCCGATGCGGCGGATGTCCAGGCGCACCGAGGCGTAGAACTTGAGTGCGTTGCCGCCAGTGGTGGTTTCCGGGTTGCCGAACATGACACCGATCTTCATGCGGATCTGGTTGATGAAGATCACCAGGGTATTGGTGCGCTTGATGTTGGCGGTCAGCTTGCGCAATGCCTGGCTCATCAGGCGCGCTTGCAGGCCGACGTGGGAATCGCCCATCTCTCCTTCGATCTCGGCCTTGGGGGTCAGTGCCGCCACCGAGTCGACCACGATGACGTCGACCGCGCTGGAACGCACCAGCATGTCGGCGATCTCCAGCGCCTGTTCGCCGGTATCCGGCTGCGAGATCAGCAGATCATTGACATTGACGCCCAGCTTCTGCGCGTAGCTGGGATCGAGTGCGTGCTCGGCATCGATGAATGCGGCGGTACCGCCCAGCTTCTGCATCTGCGCGATGACCGACAGCGTCAGCGTGGTCTTGCCGGAGGATTCCGGGCCGTAGATTTCCACCACCCGACCGCGCGGCAGCCCGCCGACGCCGAGCGCGACATCGAGGCCGAGCGAGCCGGTGGACACCACCTGCAGGTCCTCGACCACGCTGCCATCCCCCATCTTCATGATGGAGCCTTTGCCGAACTGCTTTTCGATCTGCGCCAAGGCCGCGGCCAGGGCCTTGCTGCGATTCTCGTCCATGGGGTTGCCTCCTTGAAATCGGGTGGATTATCTCACGAGCGCCAGCGTCTCCCGCAGCGCATGACGCACGGCCTGCGCGCGGATCGCGGCGCGATCTCCGTCGTAGCATTCGCGCGCGCTGAGCACGCGGCCGTCCTCCAGTGCCCAGGCGAAGCACACCGTACCCACGGGTTTGTCCGGTGTGCCGCCGTCCGGGCCGGCGATACCGGTGATGGCGAAGGCCACATGCGCATGGCTGCGGGTGAGTGCACCCAAGGCCATGTCGCGCGCGGTTTCCTCGCTGACCGCACCGAAGCGGCTCAGCACCTCCGCCGGCACATCCAGCAACTCGCGCTTGGCCGCGTTGCTGTAGGTGACGAACCCACGTTCGAACCAGGCGGAACTGCCAGCGATCGCAGTGATGACTTGCGCCGCCCAGCCGCCAGTGCAGGATTCGGCACTGGCCAACAACCACCCGCGCGCGCGCAGTGCGGCACCCACTTCGGCAGCAAGGCGCTCCAGTTCGTCTTGACTCACAACCATCGTGCAACTCCCAGTAGACAAAGAATGGCGTAGCCCGCCGCCAGCACGTCATCGAGCATGACCCCCAGACCGCCGCGCACGCGCGCGTCCAGCCAACCGATGGGAAACGGCTTCCAGACGTCGAACAGCCGGAACAGCGCGAACGCCAGCGCATAGCCCCACCAAGTGGCCGGCGCGAACGGCAAGACCAGCAGGAACGCGGCGATTTCGTCCCACACCATGCCGCCATGGTCGTGCTCGCCCAGCGCCTGCCCGGTACGCGCACACGCCCACACGCCGAGCGCCAGGAACAGCGCGACCCAAAGCCAGTACAACGGCGCCGAGGCCAGCGCGAAGTACAGCGGAAAGGCCACCAGCGTGCCCACAGTTCCGGGCGCCGTGGGCGCAAGTCCGGCACCGAAGCCCAGGGCCAGGAAATGCGCAGGGTGCGCCAGCAGGAAGCGACGATCCGGCGTCACCGGTATCGTGCCGGGTGACGGATCAGGCAACGAAGTGGTCATAGCCATGCACGTCGATCGCCACTTCGGCGCCACGCTCGTCCAGCACGCGCAGCCCGGCGCCGGCGACGATACGACCCACGCGCGTGACCGGAACTCCGGCGGCGGCGCCGGCGGCTTGTACCGCGGCGCGCGCCTGCGGTGGCGCGGTGAAGCACAGCTCATAGTCGTCACCGCCGGCCAGCAGGCAGCGCAGCGCCAACCCGTCCGCCGCCGGTTGCCGTGCC
>CAYTRH010000275.1:0-2553 GCA_964440155.1 uncultured Thiobacillus sp.
AACGGCGCGACGGCGTGTGGTGGCGCTGTTCGTGGCGCTGATGGCGTTCGCCGGCCTGTCGTCGGAGGCGCTCAGGCCGGGCGCCGACGCACCGGCGCTGAGCGCGGGCGAACTGGAGGATTTCCTGCCCGACGATTTCGCCGGTTGGCGCCTCGATGCCCGGCTGACACCGCTGGCCGCCGACAGCGGGCAACTGTTCGAGGCCAACCGGGTGTACGACTGGGTCGCCCAGCGCACCTACACCCATGCCGACGGCGCCCGGGTGATGCTGGTCATGGCCTACAACGGCCGGCAGATGGGCGTATCGCGCGCGCACCGCCAGGAACTGTGCTACCAGGCGCAGGGTGCGGAGATCCTGGACGAGCGTTACGACCGCGTGGCCACCGCGCTGGGCCAGGTGCCGGTCATGCACCTGCACACGCTGACGCGCCTGCGCCACGAACCGGTGACCTACTGGTTCACGGTGGGCGAACGCGCCGCCGTGGCGCCGGCACAACTGCTGTACGCGCAGGTCCGCGGCGGGCTGTCCGGCGCGGCGCCGGACGGTTTTCTGGTACGCGTGTCGTCGCTGTCGCCGCAGGCGGATGCCGCCTATGCCCTGCATGCGCGCTTCATCCAGGACTTGATCGCCGGTCTGCCGGAAGCGCGCGCGCGCCGCATCGCCGGTCTGGGGGGAACGTGAACGCGCCGCCGGTCAGCCACCCCGCCCTGACCGGCGCGCCCGCCTGCGCCGGCTGGCAGCCGCTGTTCCTGGGCGTGGCCGTGCTGGGCGGGCTGGTGTTGTTCGATTTCGCCCGGCTGTTGTGGCTGCAAGGGGAGAAGCTGGACAACGCGCTGATCCTGGCCATCGCCCTGGCCCTGGCCTGGCGCCGGCGCAACGGGCTGCATTGCCTGGATGTGCCGGCGCGTCCCGCGCTGTCCGCCGCCGTGCTGCTGGTGGGGCTGGCGCTGTTCGTGATCGCCCGTTCGCAGACCATCCTGTTCTTCGAGGGCCTGGCGCTGGTGCTGATCCTGGCCGCCGCGCTGTACGTCGCCGGCGGCCCGGCCCTGCTGCGCGCGCTCGCCTTTCCGCTGCTGCTGCTGCTGTTCGTCGCGCCGCTGCCGGGCGTGTTCGTCGATACCCTGACCGGTCAGTTGAAGCAGTTCGTGTCGCTGCTGGTCGAACGGCCGCTGCACGCGCTCGGCTACCCGGTCGCGCGCGACGGCGTGGTGCTGTACGTCGGCCCTTACCACCTGCTGGTGGCCGACGCCTGCTCGGGCATCAATTCCATCTTCTCGCTCAGCGCCGTCGGCCTGGTGTACCTGTACCTGTTCCCCGCCGGCGGCCCTGTTCGCATCGCGCTGCTGCTGGCCAGCATCCTGCCCATCGCCATCCTGGCCAACGTGCTGCGCGTGCTGGTGCTGGTGCTGATCACCTACCACCAGGGTTACGAAGCCGGGCAGGGCTATGCCCACAGCCTGGCCCATGTGCTGCTGTTCCTGGCGGCGGTGGGGCTGCTCGCCGGCCTGGACCGCCTGCTCGCCGGGTTGACGCGCCGGCGCGCCGGTACGCCGCTGTCGGCATGAAGCTGCGTCGGGCATGGTGGCTGTGCGGCCTGCTGGCGTTCGGCGCCGCCGCCGACTGCCGCCTGGCCGCGCCGGATGCAGTCGGCATCTACCACGGCGACTGCCTGAACGGGCTGGCCCACGGTCAGGGTCGATTCCAGTGGACCGGCGACTCGCCGCAGCGCGGCAACGTCTACGTCGGCGCGTTCCGCCACGGCCGGCGTCACGGTCACGGCGTGCTGGTCACCGCCGCCGGCGACCGTTATGCCGGGGCGTGGATGGACGACGTACGCGCCGGTCCGAGTGCCGGCGAAATCCAGTTCCAACGCCGTTACCAGGCGCTGTCCGCCGCGCTGCAACCGGGCACGCGCGTGTGCCGCGCGCATGCCTACGGCATCGGCGCTCGGGTCATGCTGCGCGGCCAGGTCAGCGCGCGGCGCGGCGCCCTGCTCGACGTGCATCTGCATACGCCGCCGGCGGAACTGGCACTGCCCGCCGACACGTTGACCGACCAAAACCTGTTCGACTGGCGGCCTTGCCTGTGACGGCGCCGCTGCGGAGCAGGCCAATGCGGCGGGACGGCGTGACCTGCGCAGCCGCATCGGCGCACGCAAACAAACTGCAACACCCCGCTGCTAACGTGGCGCGTCCCCGCCTGTCGACGCCAAGGAAAGGTACAGGATGAATACCCGCTGGCTCATTCCCGCCCTGTTCACCGGCATGACCGCGTGCGTGTCGGTCGCGCACGCCGCCGATCCGGTGGTGCAACTGATCTCCACCACCGCCAACACCGCCACCGTCGCGGTCACCGCCGGCGGCGTCACGCAGACCGCCACGCTGGCGGTGGGCGAGACCGCGGTGGTAGCCAACCAGACCGTCAGCCTGTCGTTCGTCGCCGCCGACAAGGCCGTGCTGGCAGTCAACGGTGTCGCCTCGACGGTGTCCTTCGCCACCGGCGCGGTCGCCGCCACCGCTGGCGGCCTGCTCGGCATGGCCCCCACCGCCGCC
>CAYTRH010000276.1:0-2524 GCA_964440155.1 uncultured Thiobacillus sp.
CGGCTACCGCCCGTGCGCGTGCGGCGATCAGCGCGGCGCGCGCGCGCGGGTGCTGCCGGCCACGCACCGGCGAGCGCCGCGATTCCCCTTGCGCTTCCTTGCCCGCATCGGGTTTGATGTGCAGTACTTTGCGTTTGGGTGGTGGTGATGACGAAGACAACGGCTTTCCTCAAGAAACTGATCCCCGGCCCGGTCACCGCGATCCTGCTGGGCCTGATCGTATACCTCTGGTTCCGCCCACCGGCACTGGTCGATGACCTCGCCGAGCCGTTGCCGGCGGCGCCAGCGCTGGGCGATCACCGTCTCGATGCGCTGCGCGGGCAGGTGGTGCTGGTCAACTTCTGGGCCACCTGGTGCCCCTACTGCCGGCACGAGATGCCGGCGATGCAGCGCTTCTACGACGAGCACCGCGCGCGCGGCTTCGAGATTGTCGCCTACAGTCTGGACAAAACCCAGGCCGAGGTGGACGAATTCATGCGCGACAGGGGCTACACCTTCCCGGCGCCGCTGGCCACATCGGCGGTGACCGAAGCGTTCGGCGGCGTCACGCGCGTGCCGCTGTCGTTCGTGATCGACCGCGACGGCGTCATCCGCCACAAGATCGCCGGCCAGGTGCACACCGGGCGCCTGGAACGACTGATCATTCCGCTTCTGGACGCGCCTGCTTCACCTCGTTGAGCAGGCGCTCCATTTCGCGCCGGTAATAGACGAAGTCCATTTCCGGACAGGGCGCGCCCAGACGCGTGGCCACCGCGGAGATCTGGCCGCGGTGATGGGCGTAATGCGTGAACAGGTGGGCCAGCGCGTCGCGCACCCACATTTCCCGCGGTTTGCCGTCGCTGCCGTTGAATTCGATGCGGCCGTCGAAGAATGCCGGCGCCTGTTCGTCCAGCCAGGTCTGCAGGCGGCGCGTCTCGCGCCGCAATGCGATCTTCAGCTCGCGCCAGTCCGGATGATTGATGACCTTGTAGTTCACCGTCAGCGACTCGCCGCGCAGGCGCGCCTGCCACGACTGGCTGACCACCAGCATGTGGTCGACGGTGTGGTGGATGCTGCCGAAGAACAGCCCCTGTTCGCTGCCGATGACCTCATCGCGCAGGTGATCGAGGGAACCGAACAGCACTTCGTTGGCCCAGTGCTGGTAATCGGCCTGCACGACGAAATAGTTTTTCCAGCTATACATGTTCACGCTCTCCCGTTGTTGAGGACCGCGGCGGGTTTTCGCCGACTATAGCCCAAGCGCGCCACGCCGGCACGGGTCAATCGAGCACGCGCGCGCGCGCCTCGGCAGCCCGGTCGTTCCAGTGCAGACGTGTGGCCAGCGCGCGCGTGACATCGATGCCGCCATCGGCATCGATGCGCAGCACCGCCGCCACCCCCATGACGTGCGCCAGGCGGCCCCAGTCTTCGGCGCCGGCGATGAATATCGGCTTGCTGGCGACGTCGGACAGCGTGCCGGCGCGCGCCCCGCCGACCAGCACGGTCACCGCCTGGGTATGCGTCACCGGCCAGCCGCTGCGCGGGTCGATGAGATGGCAGTAACGCCGGCCGTCGAGTTCGAAGTAGCGTTGATAGTCGCCCGAGGTGCCGATGGCCTCGCCATCATGCAGTTCCAACGTCGCCAGCACGCCAGCCTGGCGCGGGTGCTGGATGCCCACCTTCCACGGCCGACCGCCCTTGCTGCCCAGAGCAAGCACATTGCCGCCGATGTTGACCAGCGCGTCGGCGATGCCGTGCCGGCGCAGCGTGGCGGCCGCGCGTTCCAGCGCCCAACCCTTGGCGTGACCGCCGAGATCGATGCGTACCGCGGCATTGCGCGCGACGAAGCCGTCGTCGCCGATGTCCACATCGGTCATGCGCGGGTTGGCCGCCACCAGACGCGCGATCGCCTCGGCGTCGGGCAGACGTGGCACGAACTCATCGTCGTGGAAGCCCCACAGGCGCACCAGATTGCCGATGGCCGGATTGAACAGGTGTTCCGAGCGCTCGGCGAACTGCGCCGCATCGCGCAATACCGGCACCAGTTCGGCCGGCAGCGGCCCGCGCGTCGGCGCGTGGGCGATCTGCGCATTGAGGTCGTCCAGCGCGCCGGGTTGCCAGGCGTGCAACAGCCGGTGCAGCTGGTCGAATTCGCGCAGCACGGCGTCGGCGGCCGCGCGTGCCTGCGCCGGCGGCGCGCCGTGGATGGTCACCTCCACCAGCGTGCCGAACACGTAGGCCTGCTGGCGGTGCACGGGCTGGCCGCAGCCGGCCAACAGCAGCAGGCCGAGCAGCAACACGCGCGGCCAGCCGGGCCAGCGGGCTGCTTTCACATCCCCTCCCGCACCGCCCGTTCCAGCGCATCGACGAACAGCGCGGCGACGTCACAATCGGTCTGTGCGCTGATCTCGCGGAAACAGGTCGGGCTGGTGACGTTGATCTCGGTCAGATGCGCACCGATCACGTCCAGGCCGACCAGCAGCAGCCCGGCGGCGCGCAGCGGCGGCCCCAGCGCGGCGGCGATGTCGCGGTCGCGCGCGGTCAG
>CAYTRH010000277.1:0-2497 GCA_964440155.1 uncultured Thiobacillus sp.
GCTGGTTCCGCGACACGCCGGCCGGCCGCGCGCGCGTGGGCGAGCGGGAATGGCTGCTGCGCGTGATCGGCGAGGACGCCTCGCCGCAGCAGCTCGCCCGTCTGACGGTATTCGCCACGCACGATCCGGGCACGCAGGTGCCGCTGGAGGACGTCGCGCGGGTGGAACGCGCGCGCGCGAAGCCGACCACGCTCGCCTCCAGCGCGGGGCAGCCGGCGGTGCTGCTGGCGGTGACCAAGAAGAGCCGGGTCAACACGCTGCGCCTGCTGGAACAACTGCGCGCCTTCACCGCCACGCGCAACGAGACACTGGCGCAAGGCGGCCTGACGCTTGAGATCCTGGACGATCAGACGGTGATGACGCGCCAGTCGATCACGGTGATGCAGAACAACGCGTTGCAGGGCCTGGCGCTGGTGTTCCTGGCCACCTGGCTGTTCCTCGGCAGCCGCATGGCGCTGCTGGTGGCAGCGGGCATCCCGTTTTCGCTGGCCGGCACGTTCTGGCTGCTGTCGACCATGGGCCACACCGTCAACATGACCGTGCTGCTGGGCGTGATCATCGCGCTGGGCATGCTGGTGGACGACGCCGTGGTGATCCTGGAGGACATGTATTACCGCATGACCCGTGGCATGGCCGCGCTGGACGCGGCGCTGGCGGCGGTGGCCAGCGTCGGCGCACCGGTGCTGGCCTCGGTACTGACCACGGTGTCGGCGTTCCTGCCGCTGATGCTGCTGCCCGGCATCGTCGGCGACTTCATGCGCGTGGTGCCGCTGGTGGTTTCGCTGGCGTTGCTGATCAGTCTGGCGCAGGCGTTCTGGATGCTGCCCACCCACGTCACGCTGCTGCGCCCGGATTTCGCCCGCCCCAGCCGTCTGCACGGGCGGCGCACGCGCTTCACCCATTGGCTGCGGCTGAAGTACTCACGCCTGCTGCTGTGGGCCATGCGCCATACGCGCCTGTCGGCCCTGCTGCTGGTGAGCGTGTTCGTGCTGGCCGGCCTGGCGGTGGCTGCCGGCTGGGTCAAACAGCAGTTCTTCGCGTTCGACCCGATCCGCATCTTCTACGTCGGCATCGACATGCCGCCCGGCACCGCGCTGGACGTGACGCTGGAACGGGCGCGGGTGCTGGAGCAGGCGGTGACCGCGCGCCTGCGCGCCGGCGAACTGCGCGGTGCGGCCAGCTATGCCGGCGTCAAGTTCACCGATACCGAACCGTTCTACGGCGACGCCTACGGTCAGGTGGCGGTATCGCTGCTGCCGCGCGTGGGCGACATGCGCGGCACCGACGAGATCGTCGCCGACCTGCGCGCCGACATCGAAGCGCTGCAACTGGGTGGCGACATCGCCTTCACGCTGCTGTCCGGCGGGCCGCCGGCGCAAAAACCGATCAAGGTGCGCCTGCGCGGCGACGACTATGGCGCGGTGCGACGCGCGGCGGACGCGCTGAAGACCGTGATCGCCGCCATCCCGGGCAGCCGCGATGCGGTGGACGACGACCTGCCCGGACGCGGCGAGTACCTGCTGCGCGTGGACGCCGACGCGGTGCGCGCCGCCGGACTCGATCCCGGCCGCGTGGCGCGCCTGGTGCGCCTGCATACCGATGGCGAGATCATCGCCAGCACGCGCGACGATGCCGACAAGATCGAACTGCGCGTGCGCGCGCCGGAGCGCGCCTTCGACGACATCCGCGCGGCGCTGGACGATGCCGTGGCGCTGCCGCGCGGCGGCACCAGCACGCTGGGCGCGCTGGTGCAGGCCGAGCCGCACGTCGCGCGCGGCGTGATCAAGCGCTACGATCTGCGTCGCGCCATCACGCTGGAGGCGGACCTGGACAAGCGCGTGACCGACACGCTGGCCGCCAATGCCCTGATCCAGCGCGCCTGGGCGGACATGGCCGCCGATCACCCCGGCGTGGACATCGACTTCTCCGGCGAACTGGACGACATCACCGAGAGCCTCGAAGCCATGGCCGGCCTGTTCCTGCTCGGCCTGGGTCTGATCTACCTGATCCTGGCGGCGCAGTTCCGCAGCTACTGGCAACCGCTGATGATCCTGGCGACGGTGCCGATGGCATTCGCCGGCGTGGTGTTCGGTCTGGCCGTCTCCGGCAATCCGCTGTCGTTGTACACGCTGTACGGTGTCATCGCGCTGACCGGTATCGCGGTCAACGCCGCCATCGTGCTGATCGACGCCGCCAACAAGCGTCTGGCCGCCGGCATGAGCGTCCAGCACGCGGCGATCTACGCCGCGCGCCGGCGCGTGGTGCCCATCCTGATCACCACCACCACCACCATCGGCGGCCTGTTGGCGCTGGCGCTGGGCTTGGGCGGCAAGTCGCTGTTGTGGGGGCCGGTGGCCTCGGCCATCGTCTGGGGGCTGGTGGTGTCCACCGCGTTGACGCTGTTCGTGGTGCCGCTGCTGTACCGCGCCTTCATGCGCCGGCGGGCCGGGCATGGCGCCGCGTGACCTGCTGCTCGGCGCCTGGGACGCGGCGCTCG
>CAYTRH010000278.1:0-2425 GCA_964440155.1 uncultured Thiobacillus sp.
GGGCCCGCGGTGCAGTCGCCGGCGGCCATGCTGGCGCTGGCGGCGGAGGCGCTGCCGCGCATGCGTGCCGTGGCCGATCGGTTGTATGGCCGCTGGCTGGAGGGAGTACGGCGATGAAGCCCGAAGACATCATCGATCTGCCGCATCTGCGTCGTCTGATCGGCCTGCGCGTGCGCCACCAGGGCGTGCCATGCGTGGTGGTCGAGGTGCTGGACGAGCCGCCGGCGTTGGTGCTGGAGCCGGCCCAGGCGCCGACGCTGATGGCCAATTTCCATGGCGATCCCGGCGAGTATGCGGTGGAGACCCGTCTGATCCGCGTGTTGACCGACGACAACAGGGCGTTGAGCGACGCACTGCTGGATCTGGAATTGCTCGATTGACGGCGAGGACGCTGCGTTGAACACCGGGATGCGAACGGCGGACAGCCGAGTGGGGTGACGCATGGTCAAGTCCATCGGCCCGATGTCCCTGCACGCCACGGCCGGCCAATCGTCGTTGGGGCCGGTCATTGCCGGTTTCGTCATCATGCTGTTGCTGATGCTGGCGGTGACCGCCATCGCCGTCACCCACATCCGTGCGCTGAGCGACGAACTGACCGCCATCGTCGTGCAGCGCAACCAGAAATCGGCACTGGTGGCCAAGCTGCGCGGTCTCAACCATGCGCGCTTCCAGGCCCTGCGCCTGGCCGCGCGCATCGAAGACGACTTCGAACGCGATCAGGAACTGATGCGTTTCGTCGCCATGATGGGCAACATCAGCGCGGCACGCGAAACCTTTCAGACCATGCCGATGGAGGAGGACGAGCTCGCCGCCTGGCAGGCGGTGCGTGCCGATCTGCGCGTGGCCGAGGGCATCGCCGAAGCCATCTTCGATCAGTTGCAACGCGGCCGGCTGGCGGACGCGCGCGTGCAGTTGGAGCGCGACATGGCGCCGGCGCTTACGGCGTTGGCTGCCGGCTGGGACCAGTTGCTGGATTTGCAGCTCGCGCGCAACCTGGCCGCGCTGGAAGACGCGCGTGCGGCGCGCGCCCGTGCGCAGCGGCTGACCATCGCCTTGTCCGCCGGAGCGCTGCTGATGGCGGCAGTGATCGCGGTGTTCGTCGCCCGCCGCAGCCGGCGCCTGGAGAAGGCGCTGTTCGAGGCCAAGGAACAGGCGCAGGTAACGCTGCAGGCGATCGGCGAGGCGGTGGTGCGTTTCGACCGCGCCCGCCAGGTGACCTATGTCAACCCGGTGGCCGAGCAGTTGCTCGGCGTCGACGCTGGTGACGTGGTCGGCCGCCCGTTTGCCGAGGTGGTGCATTTGTATGAGCGCCAGGGCGACGTGGATCTGGCGCGCGCGCTGATCGAGGAGGTGAACGCCGGGCGCGACGGCGTGCTGCCCGACACCGCGCTGCTGCGCGCCCAGGTCGGCGTCGAGTACGAAGTCGAGGGCCAGTGCTCGCCGGTGCACGATAAGGACGGCCGCCTGGATGGCGGCGTGCTGGTGCTGCGCGACGTCAGCGAGGCGCGTGAACTGCAACGCAAGCTGCACTGGCAGGCGCATCACGACGTGATGACCGGCCTGGACAACCGGCCCGCGTTCGAGCAGCGCGTCGAACGGGCGCTCACCGGCCAGCGGCGCGCCGAGTTTCCGATGTCCTTGCTATACATCGATCTGGATCATTTCAAGCAGGTCAACGATGCCGCCGGCCACGCCGCCGGCGACGAACTGCTGCGTCAGATCGGCGCGATCATGCAGTCGCGCGTGCGCGATACCGATGTGGTGGCGCGTCTGGGTGGCGATGAGTTCGGCGTGCTGTTGCTGGCCTGCCCGGATGCGATGGCGGTGCGCATCGCCGAAAACCTGCGCGACGCCATCGCCGCCCATCGTTTCCAGTGGGCCGGGCAGACCCATGGGGTGGGAGCGAGCATCGGCGTGGTGCACGTGCCGCCGCTGTGGTCGACCGTGGACGAATGCCTCGCGGCGGCGGATGCGGCCTGCTATCGCGCCAAGCAGAGCGGGCGCAATGCCGTCGTCGTGCATGGGGGCGCGGCATGATCGTCCTGGTCGGCGACCTCGGTGGCACGCATACCCGGCTGGCGCGCGCGTGTGTCGACGTTCAGACGGTCACGCTGGAGCGGGTGGTGCGCTATCGCAATGCGCGCTATGCCGGGTTTGACGACATCCTGCGCGAATTCATGGGCGATGCGCGCGATTGGCAGGCTTGTTGCCTGGCGGTGGCCGGGCCGACCGACGGTCGGCGCGTCGCCTTCACCAATCTGGACTGGCATCTGGATATCGAGGACTTGGCGAAGCGCCACGGTTTGGCGCGCGTGCACCTGATCAACGACTTCGCCGCGGTCGGCTGGGGGCTGGATACGCTTGCGCCGCGTGACCTGTTGCCGCTGCAGCGGGGCCTCGTCGCGGCCGGGGCGCCGCGGCTGGC
>CAYTRH010000279.1:0-2417 GCA_964440155.1 uncultured Thiobacillus sp.
CCAGACGCGCACACAACCCGGCGTTCTGCTCGTGCGGGCGGGTCACCAGCACGCCGATGCCGCGCAGCGGCGCCTGCGCTTCGGCGAGGGGCATCACGCTGCCGCCGGCGTTCACCGCGCGCGCTGGGCGATGTCGTTCAGCAGCCGGTCGGCGCCCTGCGCGATGAGTTCGCGCGCGGCCGCCTCGCCGACGGCTTCTGGGTCGTCCATGGGGCCCTCGGCGCTGGCGCGGTAGAAGCGTATGCCCTCCAGGTCGGCGACGAAGGCGCGCAGGCGCAGCGTGCCGCCGTGCACTTCCGCGTAGCCGCCGATCGGCGCCTGGCAACTGCCCTGGATGGCCCGGCTCATGGCGCGTTCGGCGCGCACGCACAGCGCGGTCTCCATGTGGTTGAGCGGCGCCAGCAAATTGGTCAGTGCCTCGTCGCCGGCGCGAATCTCGATGCCGATCGCACCCTGGCCCACTGCCGGCAGACTTTCCTCCGGCGCCAACAGCGCGCGGATGCGCTGTTCCAGGCCCAGGCGTTTGAGCCCGGCGGCGGCCAGCAGGATGGCGTCGTACAGCCCCTCGTCGAGCTTGCGCAGCCGCGTATTGACGTTGCCGCGCAGCGTGTCGATGTCCAGATGCGGCAGACGCGCGCGCAACTGCGCTTGGCGGCGCAGGCTGGAGGTGCCCACGCGGGCGCCCGGCGGCAGGGTCTCCAGCGTGGCATGGGTGTTGCTGACGAATGCGTCGCGCGGATCCTCGCGCGGCAGGATGGCCGCCAGCGTGAATTCGTCCGGCAGCAGCATCGGCACGTCCTTCATCGAATGCACGGCCAGATGCGCCCGCCCCTCATGCATGGCCACTTCCAGTTCCTTGACGAACAGGCCCTTGCCGCCGATACGCGACAACGGCGAATCGAGCATCTGGTCGCCCTGTGTGGTCATGCCCAGCAGCTCGATCCGCAGGTCCGGGTACAAGGTCTGCAGGCGCGCCTTGACGTGTTCCGCCTGCCAGAGGGCAAGCTGGCTTTCGCGCGTGGCGATGATGAGCTGGTTCGGCATGTTTGCACTATTTCAAGGCGACGCGCGGCTGTAACACAATACGCAGCGAACTGGAGGAAGCGATGATGAAACAGGCGTTGAGGATGGTTTGCGCGATTGTAGCATGGGCATGCGCACCCGCTTTCGCGCTGGAGGCCGTGCCCATGGCGCGCAATCTCAGCCAGGACGGCGCCCTGGCCAAGAAGATGAACGGCGTGGTGCTGGTGCTGTTCTCGGCCGATTACTGCCGTTATTGCGACACCGTGCTGCACGATTATCTGGAGCCGATGAGCCGGCTCGACGACTACAAGGACAAGGTGGTGATGCGCAAGGTGGAGATCAGCAGCTATGACAGTCTGCTGGATTTCCGCGGCAACAAGACGCCGCACCGGCACTTCGCCGGCGATACCGGCGTGCGCATGGTGCCCACGGTCGCGGTGTTCGACCACAAGGGGCGCATGCTGACCAAGCCTGTGGTCGGGCTGTCCATTCCCGACTATTACGGCCAGTACCTGGACGACGCGATCCAGGCCGGGCTGGACAAGGTGCGCGGCAAGAACGCGCGGCCGTGACCGCGGCGTCGCCGGCGCGCGGGTAAACTGCGCGCATGCATGACGCTCCGCAG
Organism: uncultured Thiobacillus sp.; assembly: GCA_964440155.1. Taxonomy (GTDB): domain Bacteria; phylum Pseudomonadota; class Gammaproteobacteria; order Burkholderiales; family Thiobacillaceae; genus PFJX01. The sequence continues at coordinate 1,649 of CAYTRH010000279.1, forward strand.
CCGGCACGTGCCGGTACCCTGCATGTCGTCGCCACACCCATCGGCAACCTGCGCGACATCGGCCTGCGCGCGCTCGACGTGCTGCGCAGCGCCGACCTCATCGCCGCCGAGGATACCCGCACCACCCAGCATCTGCTCGCCGCTCATGGCATCCAGGCCAGGCTGGTCGCCGTGCATGAACACAATGAACGCGGCGCCGCCGCGCGCCTGATCGAGGCGCTGCGCGGCGGCCGCAGCGTGGCCTACGTGTCCGATGCCGGTACTCCCGGCATATCCGATCCCGGCGCGCGGCTGGTCGCGGCGGTGCGTGCCGCCGGCCTGCCGGTGACGCCCATACCCGGCCCCAGCGCCGTGGCCGCCGCGCTGTCGGTGGCGGGCATCGACGGACCCTGGCTGTTCGTCGGCTTCCTGCCCAACAAGACGGCGGCGCGGCGCAAGACGCTGCGCAGCTACGCCGCCTGGCCCTGCGCGCTGGTGCTGTACGAGGCGCCGCATCGCGTCCAGGCCACCGTCGGCGACCTGCTGGCCGCGTTGGACGGTGCGCGCACGCTGCTGATCGCGAGCTGAGCAAACGCTTCGAACAGTTGCATCAGTGCGCGCTGGCCGATGCCCCTGCCTGGCTGGCGGCCGACGAGAACCACCGGCGCGGCGAGTTCGTGCTGGTCATCGGCCCGCCCGCGCCCCTGCCCGACGACGCGCCGGACGACGCCGAGGCGCGGCGCGTGCTCGCCATCCTGCTGGAGGCGCTGCCGGCTACGCAGGCCGCCCG
>CAYTRH010000280.1:0-2409 GCA_964440155.1 uncultured Thiobacillus sp.
GCGCCACGCGCACCCGCGATCCGCTCGACTACACGCGCGCCAACGCCACCGGCAACGACCGTGAACCGTTGGTGGCGCGCGGCCCCGAGCGCCTGCTGCACGACGCCGTGCTGCGCGGTGAGCGCGAACTGGTGCGGCAGTTGCTGGCGGTCGGCGTCAACCCGAACCGCCCGACCACCCTGCCCTTCGGCGCGCGCCCGCTGGTCAGCGCCGTGGAGCGCGGCGATGTCGAGATGGTCCGGGTGCTGCTCGAAGGCGGCGCCGATCCCGATCTGCGTGGCCATGGTTTCACCGCCCTGGGCAAGGCGGCGATGCGCGGGCATGCGCGCATCGCGCGCATGCTGCTGGCGGCTGGCGCCCAGCCGGATCTCAAGGGCGCCGATGGCAACACCCCCCTGTTCCTGGCGGCGCGTTTCGATCACGTCGACACGGTGCGCGCATTGCTCGACGGCGGCGCCGATGTACGCGTGACCAGCCGCGGGTTCACCGAGCCGATGCCAGCGTTCGACCTGTTCATCGCCGAGCAACGGCCGCACTTCGCCCGCTTCGACCTGCGCCTGCACGACTACGACGGCCTGACACCGTTGGGCGTGGCGGCGCTGGAGAACAGCCTGGCGTCGTTGCGCGTGCTGCTTGAGCGCGGCGCCGACGCCAATTTCCGCGATCGCGGCAAACTGCCGCCGATCTTCTATGCCATCTACCGCCAGCATCGCGCCGCCACCGACCTGCTGCTGGCGCATGGCGCCGATCCGGGCGCATTGCGCGTCAATTTCTGAGCCGAGCGATGATCCGAGCCCCCCTGCTGCTGCTGCTGAGCCTGACCCTGGTCACGGCCGATGTCCTGGCCAACACCGACCGGGCCGCCAGCCGCGAGCGCGAGATGCTGCGGCGCGCGCAGCAACAGGTGCAGACGCTGCAAGGGCAGGTCACCACGCTGGAACAGGAAACCGGCGCGCTGCGCAAGCAGGCGCAACAGGCCAGCGACGAGGCGCGTGGCCTGCGCAGCCGGCTGGGCCGCGCGCAGCGCGAGCTGGCCCAAGAGAAGGACGCGCATGCCGCCAGTCGCGACGAACTGACGCGCGCCACTGCCGAACTGAACACGTTACGTCAGCGCCTGGCGGAGACCGAGGCCAGCCTGCACGAGACACGCACCAACCTGGCGCAGACCCGGGACACGCTGGCACGCACCCAGTCGGAGCGCACTCGTCTGGACGGCCTGCGTCAGCAACTGGAGCGCGATTACGCCGCGTGCGAACAGCGCAACGTCGCGCTATACGGTATCGGCCGCGAACTGATGGTGCGCTTCGAGCAGAAGACCTGCGGCGAAATCCTGGCGCAGAAAGAGCCTTTTCTGGGCCTGCGCCGGGTCGAGGTGGAGAACCTGCTGGAACAGTACCGCGACCGCCTGGACGAGCAGAAGCTGCTGAAGCCGCCGGCACGCTGAAGCCGCCGGCACGCTGAAGCTCGCCGGCGCCGCGCGTCACTCCTCGCGCAGCCGCCGTACCATGTCCTCCAGCGCGATGCCGTTCACGGTCACCGGCGTGCGCGCCAGCATCGCCTGCAAGTGCGCCTGTTCCAGCTCCAGCGCGCGGCGCAGGCGCAATTCGCGCGCCAGTGCCTCACGCACTTCCTCGAACGGTCGCACCGCCGCTTCACGCACGTCCACCAGTCGCAGCACGTGCCAACCCTGCGTGCCCTGGATGGGGTCGCTGATGCTACCTTTGGTCATCTGCGCCAGCGCCTGGCGGAACGCCGGCACCAGCTCAGGTTCGGCCAGCCAGCCCATGTCGCCACCCTGAGCCGCGCTGGCCTCGTGCTGCGACGCGCGGCGCGCGATGGCGGCGAAATTGGCGCCGCGCCGGCGCGCCTCCCTGGCCAGATCGTCGGCCGTCTTGCGCGCCTTGTCGTCGGTGCCGGCGATGTAGATCTGGCTGACCTGGTATTGCCGCGGCGCTTTCAACTGCTCCTTGTTGGCCTCGTAGGTCTGCATCAACAGCTCACGCGGCGGATAGTCGGCCGGTGGCCGCGCGATGTCGTTCATGTAGGCCGCGACCAGCACCTGATCGGCGGCCTGGCGCATGCGCGCTGCGATCTCGGCTTGCCGGTCGACGCCCTGGCGCCGTGCCTCCGCGGCCAGCGCACGTTGCAGGATCTCGGTGCGCAGCCGCCGCTCCAGGGCGGCGGCGGTGCGCGCATCGGGAGGCAACGCGCGGGCGAACGCGCGCGCCTCGGCCTCGGTCAGCGTGAACTCGCCCATGCGCACCAGGACGGGGCCTTCGTTGGCCAGCACAGGTTGCGCATGCAGCGCGAGCAGCAGGGTCAGTGTCAGGGTACGGCGCATGGAGCGGACATCGTCGAAAAAGCCAGTCGGGTAGCGTATTGCTTCGAGGTTGCATGAGCGTGACATGG
>CAYTRH010000281.1:0-2374 GCA_964440155.1 uncultured Thiobacillus sp.
AGTGTGGCGTCATGACGTTGACACCGAGTTGGATGCAGGCGTTGACCATGTCCTGGGCGTTGGTCCACAACGAGGTCGCGGAGCCCTGCCAGGTATCGCCACCGTCCAGCAGCAAGGCACCGGGCCGTTGCGCGCGGACGCGGTCGACCAGCGTCTTCAGGTGGGCAAAACCGCCCACCCGGCCGTAGGTCCTGGCGGCGGTCTCGAAATCCAGATAGGTGAAGGCGTGCGCCTCGGGGGTGCCGCGCTTGATGCCGTAGTGCTTGAGGAAGTGCTCGCCGACCAGATGCGGTACGTTGCCCGCCATGGAACCGACACCGAGATTGACGCTGGGCTCGCGGAACCAGATCGGCTTCAACTGCGCATGGCAGTCGGTGAAATGCAGGAAAGAGACATTGCCGGTCGGCGGCATGTCATAGAAATCCGCGGGCAGCTTGCCGGCGAGCACCTCGCGGCTGTCGAGCGCAAGCCCGGCGGCGGCGGCGGCGGCGAGTACTTGCAGGAATTCACGACGGGACATGGACATGACGGGCTTCTCCTCTCAGGCATTGGGCAGCCGGCATTCTTGTCGGCACGGCCGGCCCGGTAAATGGTATCGATGGCCCAGTATCGCCAGTAATTCGGCCGATGCGCCGGGCCCGCGCATCATTTCCTGAACACCGCGGCCCGCAACTTGAGGCCGTTGGAAAGATAGGAATGGAAGTATTCCAGATTGTTGTAACGCACGCTGCCCGGTTCGTCCGCCACGTGCCGCACCAGTTCATGGCACTCGCGGTAACGCGCCTGCAACGTGAACAGGCGTTCGCCGCCACGAAACACCGGCCAGTGCGTGGCCTGGCCCAACACCGGCGACAGGATCTCGGAGCGCAGGCGGAATCCCGCCTTGTCGATGTGGCAATGCGCGCAGGAGAAATTGAGCTGGCCGGCGCGCGCGTAGAACGTCCTGCGACCATCCTCGAACGCGCGCTGCGCGCCCTCGCCCTCGACCCGGATGGCCATCGTCATGCCATCCGACAGGCTGCGCAGATGCGCCATCAACAGACCCATGGTGTCCGCATCTGCCGGTGAATAGGGACGTTCGCCATGCTTGACCCGACACTGGTTGACCAGATCCTCCAGCGTCACCACCCTGTTCAGAGCATCGTCGAAACGTGGGTAGTGGCCGGCGATCATGCGGCCGCCCTGAGGCAGACAATCGGCGTAGGTCGTGCCGTCGGCGAGCGGTGTACGCCACAGCAGCGCAGCCTTGTCGAGATCGGCCGCGAACGGCGGCAGGCTCATGATGCTGTCGTATTGCAGGCGAGCATCGACATCGAACACCAGCGCACCGTGGGTATAGTCGGCGAAAGCGATATCCGGGAAACGGCTGGCGAAATGTTCCACCACCTGTAGCCGGTGGCGCTCGGCATCGGCGCGCGTCGAATAGGGTACCAGTCCGACCAGGACCAGCAGCGACAATCCCCAGACGGCGCGGACAAAAGCCGCGGGGCCGGCGCTTGCCGGCCCCGCTGGCTGCATGGCCGAAGCCACGTGCACGTTCAACTGACGGTGGCGTCCGCCGTGTTGGTCGCGCCGGTGTTGTCCACCCAGTTGACCTGCACCTTGGCACCCTTGCCCACGCCGGCCACCCGGAACGCCAGGTACGGATTGCGCGAAATGCCGCCACCCCACTGCGCGTCCAGCACCTGCTTGCCGTCCACCGTCGCCGTCACCGTGGTGATGAAGTGCGCCGGCACCAGCTGACCCGTCTTGGCATCCTTGCGCTGGCCCGTCTCCATCGGGTGGTTCATCAAGCACTTCACTTCCGCAACATTGCCCACCATCGCGGCACGAATTCGCATCGGTTCTACTGACATCGGTCTATCTCCTGTATTGGGGGTCGATACGTCTGGCTAACCAACGGCCCTCAGCCGCCGCAGCCGCCAATGGTGACCTTCACTTCCTTGGCCGCGGTGTACAGCTTGCCGCCGGACTTCACCACCGCGCGCACGTTGGACGTGGTGCCCATCTTGATGCGCGTCGACACGAAGCCCTGCGCACCGTTCATCAGCCCGAAGCTGGCAATCATCGGCAGCGTGTTCTTCTCGCCAATCAACGCGATCGACTCCGGATTCGGCAGCGTCGTGGTCACCTCCACCGGCACCACCGCTCCGTTCTCGGCAATGTCCGGCGCCTTCACCGTGATCTCGCCGCTGTTCGCCGCACCCGCCAGACCCGCCGCGCTCAGCGCCGCATCCACACTGCGCGCCTCGAACGCCGCCTTGTTCCAGTTGGCAAACGCCATGCCGGGCTTCAACAGACCCGCCGCCAGCGCCACACCCACCACACCGGCCGCGCCGGCACCCTTCAGTACTGCTCTACGCTGATTGTTCAT
>CAYTRH010000282.1:0-2348 GCA_964440155.1 uncultured Thiobacillus sp.
AACGGTCGGCCGCCCGCCGCGACCAGGTGGCGGCATGACTGCCGGCACGCATTCGCCGCACGCGCACGCGCCGGGCGGCATCGGCGGGCTGATGGCGACGGTCATGCTGGCGCTGGTGCCGGCCACGCTGTACGGCTTCTGGCTGTACGGCTGGCCGGCCATCAACCTGTGGCTGGTGACCCTGGCGGCGGCGCTGCTGGGTGAGGCGGCGGCGCTGTGGCTGATGCGCCGACCGTTGCGTCCGGCCCTGGCCGACGGCTCCGCCCTGCTCACCGCCTGGCTGCTGGCGCTGTCCCTGCCGCCGTGGGCGCCCTGGTGGCTGGCCGCGCTGGGCGCATTGTTCGCGGTGGTGGTCGGCAAGCAGATCTTCGGCGGTCTGGGGCAGAACCCGTTCAACCCGGCGATGGCGGCGCGGGTGATGCTGCTGATCGCGTTTCCGCTGGAGATGACCACCTGGGTCGCGCCGCAGCCGCTCAGCGCGGCCACGTCGCCGGGCTTCGGGCAGAGCCTGGCCATCACTTTCGCCGGCCTGACGCCGACCGACGCGGTGAGCAGCGCCACCCTGCTCGGCCACGTCAAGACCGAGTTGGGACGTGGTGCGGAACTGGCCGGCGTCATGGCGGCGTGGTTCGATCCCGCCGCGTTCGCGGTCGGCCAGCGCGCCGGCGGGCTGGGCGAGTCCTCGGCCCTGCTGCTGCTGCTCGGCGGGCTGGCGCTGATCGCCCGGCGGGTGATCACCTGGCACATCCCGTTCGCGGTGCTGGCCGGGGCGGCACTGCCCGCGGTCATCGCGCACGCGCTGGCCCCCGGCCAGTACCTCCCGGCCGAGGCGCATGTGCTGTCCGGCGGTCTGGTGCTGGCGGCGTTCTTCATCGCCACCGACCCGGTCACCAGTCCCAATTCGGCGGCCGGTCAACTGCTGTACGGCTTCGCCATGGGCCTGCTGGCGTGGATCATCCGTACCTGGGGCGTCTACCCCGAGGGCGTGGCGTTCGCCGTGCTGCTGATGAACGCCGCCACACCGGTCATCGACCGTTACCTGCGCCCGCGTGTCTACGGGCGTGATCGCAAGGGTGCGGCGTTGCCGGCCGGGGAGGCGCCATGAACCTGGCACACCTGCGTGACCGCCTGGGCTATCAGGGTGCTTTGCTGGGCGTCGTGGTGCTGTTCACCAGTGCCGCGCTGGCCCTGGCGGCGCGCGTCACCGCTCCGCAGATCGCCGCCGCCGAGGCGCGCGACCTGCGCCAGTCGTTGACCCGGGTGCTGCCCGCAGGCTTCGACAACGATCCGCTCGACGACCGGCTGACGCTGCACACTGCCGATGGCGATCTGACCGTATATCGCGCGCGCCGCGCCGGTCGGGTCGAGGCGGTGGTCTACCGCGTGGTGGGCAGGGGCTACGCCGGTCCCATCGTCGCCATCCTCGGCGTCGATCGCGACGGCCGGGTGATCGGCGTACGTGTGCTGCGCCACACGGAAACCCCAGGTCTGGGCGACCGCATCGAACCGGCCAAGGCCGACTGGATCCACGCGTTCGCCGGCAAGTCGCTGGGCGATCCGGCGCCGGAACACTGGGCGGTGAAGAAGGACGGCGGCGCGTTCGACCAGTTCGCCGGCGCCACCATCACGCCGCGCGCCCTGGTCAAGGCGGTCAGGGAGGGGCTGGAACTGTTCGCGCGCGAACGCGCGCGACTGCTGGACGAGGAGGCCGGAACATGAGCGCGGACTATCGCCGCATCGCCCGCGACGGGCTGTGGGACAACAACGTGGTGTTCGCGCAGATGCTGGCGCTGTGCCCGCTGCTGGCGGTCACCGGCACCGCCACCAATGGCCTGGGCATGGGTCTGGCTTCCACTGCCGTGCTGGTCGCCGCCAACGTCATCGTCTCCAGCCTGCGCCACTTCATCAGTGCCGAGGTGCGCATTCCGGTGTTCATCGTGATCATCGCCACCCTGGTCACGCTGGTGGACATGAGCCTCAATGCCTGGCTGCACGAGCTTTACAAGGTGCTCGGCCTGTTCATTGCGCTGATCGTGGTGAACTGTGCCATCCTCGGCCGCGCCGAGGCGTTCGCTTCGAAGAATCCGGTGGCGAAATCCGCTGTCGACGGGTTGATGATGGGTCTGGGCTTCACGCTGGCGCTGGTGCTGCTCGGCGGCACGCGGGAAATCCTCGGTGCGGGCACCTTGTTCGCGCAGGCCAGTCTGCTGCTCGGCAAAGGCTTCGCGTTCATGGAACTGACCCTGATTCCGGACTACGAGGGCTATCTGCTGATGGCCCTGCCGCCCGGCGGCTTCCTCGCCCTGGGCTTTCTGCTCGCCGGCAAGCGCATGCTCGACCGGCGCCTG
>CAYTRH010000283.1:0-2330 GCA_964440155.1 uncultured Thiobacillus sp.
CGACTGAGCAAGACAGAGAGAGGGCGCGTGCGATCCTGGCCGGGATCGGCGAGATGCTGAAAAGCAAAGGAGTCATCAATGATGCACGCCGCGAGACTGGAAAAGAGTGATCGCTTGCAGCGCGTTGCCGCGCTGCTTGCCGATGGCCGCTGGCACAGCACGCTCGACATCATGATCGGCGCGGGCGTCTGCGCCGTGAACTCGTGCATCGCGGAACTGCGCGTTAACGGCTGCGACATCGCCTGCCGCCGCGTCGGTCGTGAACGGTTCGAATACCGGATGGAGGGGGTATGAACGCGCCATGCCATGACGTCGAAGCGCTTTGGTGCGCGGGGGCGACGATCAACGAGATCATGCGTCTGACGGGCTTGAAACGCTCAACCGTCGAGTACCGCCTGCATATAAAAAAGCCGAGCCCGCAGCGCGTGAAGCGCCGCTGCATGTGCTGCGGCAGGGAATTTATGTCCGATGGCCCGCACAATAGGCTGTGCGTAACCTGCCGGAAAAAATCACTTACCGACCGCGAGCTGTACTGGGACGTCACATGGCCATAGCCGACACCTCGATTCTTGAGGGCATCATCGGGCGCGAGGCGCTCGTCTCGCTGATCCAGACCTGCGGCGGGCTAAGCCTTTCCATCCCCAAGCGCGTGCCGCTCGCCGGGCCGCTGGCCGACCTGCCGCTGCCCGCGCAGGAGGCGCTCGTCGCCTACGCCGGCGGTGATACGATCTACATCCCCAAGTGCGACGGCGCGGCGCGCGCGGCGCGCGACGCAGAAATCGTGGCGCTGTACGACGCCGGCTGGCGCGTGCAGGACATCGCCAGACGCTACGGCCTCACCGAGCGGTGGGTCTACGAGATCATCAATACCCCTGCCGTCGACGGCAGGCAGGGCGGGCTGTTCTGAACTGCTTCAGCTATGACATGATCGGCTGAAAGCCGATCATCGGCGCATGAAGCTGCGCCTCACCCCAACCATGCTGACCGTCTCGGCGCTGGCCGTGGCCGGCATTGCCCTGCACGAGGGCTACCGCAGCCGCGCCTACGACGATGGCGTGGGTGTGCAGACGGTGGGCTACGGCAGCACCATCCGCGACGACGGCTCGCCGGTCAAGGCGGGCGACACCGTGACGCCGGAGCGTGCTGTCGTCATGCTTGCGCGCGACGCAGACCGCATCGGGCGCGAGATCGCCGCCTGCATCGGCCCCGTGCCGCTGGCGCAGCATGAGTTCGACGCCTACGTCTCGCTGGCCTACAACATCGGAAGCGATGCGTTTTGCCGGTCAACGCTGGTCAAGCGGCTAAAGGCCAACCCGACGGACTACGCCGCCGCGTGCGCCGAGATCAAGCGCTGGACGCGCGCCGGCGGCCGCGAACTGCCTGGACTGGTCAAGCGCCGGCAGGCGGAATACCGGCTGTGCATGGAGGGGCGGCCATGATGCCGCTGCCGGCCGCATGGATCGCCGCCGCCGCGCTGGCCGCAGGCGCCGCAGGCGGCTACTGGGCGGCATCGAAAGTCGGCGCTGGCAAGACGGCACAAGCCGAGGCGCGTCGCATGCAATGTGAGCAAACGCGCGCCGAGGAGGCACGCGCCGCCGCCGAAAAGTCCGCCGCGCTGCTGGCCCGCGCCCAGGATGCTGAAGCCGCCGCCGCCGCACGGCTCGCCGCCTGGCGCGCCGCCCATGAAAAAACCCTCCAGGAGACCCGCCGTGATCTTTACCGCCTCACGACTGGCCGCGAGTGCCTGTCTGGCCCTGTCCGCCTGCGCCTCAACGCCGCCATCGCCGCCGGCGGCCTGCCCGCGAGTCCCGGCGCTGCTGATCCAGCCGCTGCCGCCCCTGCCGCCGATTCCGGCGAGCTGGCCGCGACCGACGGCGATGTTGCCGGATGGGCGCTCGACGCCGCCAGGCAATACGGCGAGTGCCTCGCCCGCATCGACGCCATCCGCCAGTGGGACGATGTGATCAATGGACGGTGATGTGTTAATGATCGGCGGCATCCCCGCCTTGATCGCCTTCTGCGGCGCGGTGCTCGGCGGCGTGTTCGCCCTCCTTAAATGGTTCGCGGCGCGGCTGCTGTCAGACATCGAGGCGCGGCTGGAACGCATAGACGCCGTGGCGCGCGAGGTGGATCGGGTGGATGCCGACCTCAAGCGCCTGATGGCCGAGCTGCCCATCCACTACCAGCGGCGCGAGGACGCCATCCGCGAATACACGGCGGTCAACGCCAAGCTCGACCGCATCTGGGAGGCTCTCATCGAGGTACGCAATGGCAACCGATAAGCTCGACCATCTGATCGACCACGCCCGCGCCGAGCGCGAATACCTGCG
>CAYTRH010000284.1:0-2268 GCA_964440155.1 uncultured Thiobacillus sp.
ATCCGCTGCTGGTGGCGCTGGCGCGCACGCTGGCGCCGCTGATGGTGCTGGTGGCCGGTTACCTGCTGTGGGCCGGCGCGTTCCGCCCCGGCGGCGCGTTCCAGGCCGGTGCGGTGTTGGCGGCGGCCGGCGTGCTGTTGCGTCTGGCCGGCTTCCTGCCGGCATGGAACGCGCCTGCGCGGCATCTGCGCGTACTGTTGGCGCTCGGCTTTGCGCTGTTCCTGCTGGTCGCCGCCGCCGGTCTGTATTTCGGCGCCATGCTGCGCTATCCGCAGCCCGGAGCAGGCGCGTTGATCCTGACCATCGAGACCGGCCTGACACTGTCGCTCGGCCTGATCCTGGCTGGGCTGTTCCTGGCCGGACCAGAAACGCCGCGGGCGCGGGGGGGCGGGTGAGCATCGGCTTGTTCTATGCGCTGGTCGGCGGTCTGCTGTTCGCGCTCGGCGTCGGCGGCCTGATCCTGCGTGCGCATCTGCTCGGCAAGATCCTGGCCTTCAACATCCTCGGCAGCGGCGCCTTCCTGGTTCTGGTGGGCCTGGGCCAGCGCGACGGCACGCCCGATCCCGTTCCGCAGGCCATGGTGCTGACCGGCATCGTCGTCGCCGTCGCCGCCACCGCGCTGGCGCTGGCGTTGGCGCGCCGCCTACTCGATCTGTCCGGCGACATGGTGTTGCCGGGCGAGAAGGTGGCGGATGAGGCCGAGGCCGGCAATCAGGACGCGGCGCCGGGCGACGGCCCGCGCGGTGGCGCATGATGACGATGGTGTTCGATCCGGCCGCCTGGCTGATCCTGCTGCCGCTGGCCTGGGCCACGCTGGCTTTCGTGCTCGGCGCCGGGCGGGGTGCGCGGCTGGCCCTGGCCGGTCTGGCGGTGCAGGCGCTGCTGGCGTTGGAACTGGCCCGCCGGGTGCGCGATCAGGGTGCGCACGTGCATGCCCTGGGCGGTTGGCCGGCGCCGCTGGGTATCGAGCTGGCGGTGGACGGGCTGGCCGTGGTCATGCTGTTGATGACCGCGCTGGTGGCGTTGCCGCTGGCTCTGTACGCACGCCCCTACTTCCGTGCCAAGCCCAAGGGCGGCGCGTGGTTCTGGCCGCTCGGCGGTTTTCTGATCGCCGCGTTGAACGCGCTGTTCCTGTCCGCCGACCTGTTCAACCTGTATGTCACGCTGGAACTGCTCGGGCTGGCGGCGGTGGGGCTCACCGCCGCGGCGGGTGATCGCATGGCGGTGGCAGCGGCACTGCGTTATCTGCTGGCGACGCTGCTCGGCTCCGGCGCCTACCTGCTGGGCGTGGCCCTGATCTACGGCACCTACGGCACGGTTTCACTGGCCACGCTGGCGCCGCTGATCAGCGCCGAGCCGGTGGTGCTGTTGGCGTTGGCACTGATGGCCATCGGCATGGTGTTGAAAACCGCGCTGTTTCCGCTGCATTTCTGGCTGCCGCCGGCGCATGGCGGCGCGGTCAGCCCGGTATCGGCGCTGTTGTCGGCGCTGGTCATCAAGGCCTCGTTCTACCTGCTGATGCGGCTGTGGTTCGGCGTGTTCGAGCCGGTGGCCACGGTCGGCGCCGCGCAACTGATCGGTGTGCTGGGCGCCGGCGCCATCCTGTGGGGGTCGTTGCTGGCCTTGTTGCAGACGCGTCTGAAGATGCTGGTGGCGTATTCCACGGTGGCGCAGGTGGGCTACCTGTTCCTGGTGTTTCCGCTCGCCACCGGCGTGTCGCCCGAGGCCGGCGTCAGCGCCTGGCAAGGCGGCATCATGCAGGCGCTGGCACACGCGCTGGCCAAGGCGGCGATGTTCGCCGCGGCAGGGGCGATGATCGTCGCCACCGGGCGCGACGAGATTGCCGGCCTGTCCGGCGTCGGCGCCCGGCTGCCGTTGACGCTGTTCACCTTCGCGCTGGCGGGCGTGACGCTGATGGGCCTGCCGCCCTCGGGCGGCTTCTCCGCCAAGTGGTTGCTGCTGATGGCGGCGCTGGACAGCGGCCAGTGGTGGTGGATCGTGGTGATGATCTTCGGCGGTCTGCTGTCCGCGGCCTACGTGTTCAAGGTCTTGCGCCAGGCCTTCCTGCCGGCGCCGGCGGGCAGCGCGGTCGGCCGGGCGCCGCGCACGCTGGACCAGTCGTCGGTGAGTTCGTCGAAGATGTTATGCGTGGGCTGCACGCTGAAGGCCCGAACGCTGGGCACAGCCACGACGAGCAGCACGGCCAGGATGACCCAACCGGGCCGCCGCACGACCGGGTGGGCCAGACGGCGCCACAGCGTTTGGGCC
>CAYTRH010000285.1:0-2262 GCA_964440155.1 uncultured Thiobacillus sp.
CCTGGTTCTTGCTTTACACCGGCTAACCGTCTAGAAGTTCGCCCATGCCTTCCGTGCCCCGCGTCGACGTTCTCGCCACCGCCGTGATCATCACGGACAGCGAGCGCATTACCCGCTACCTCAACCCGGCCGCGGAGAACCTGCTGAGCATATCCGCACACCACGCGGTCGGCCGCCCCACGCTCAATCTGCTGGGCGATTGCACCGAATTGGTGCGCGCCCTGGACCATGCACTGTCCGAGGGCACCAGTTTCACCGAGCATGACCTGCTGTTGCACACCAATGGTCACAGTCTGGTGCTTTCCGCCACCGTCTCGCCGCTGGATGACCGCCTGGGCTCGGCGGTGATCGAACTGCACCCGGCCGCCGGCAGCGTGCGCATCGCGCGTGACGAACAGGTCATGGCGCAGACCCAGGCCAGCCAGCAACTGCTGCGCCAGCTCGCGCACGAGATCCGCAACCCGCTGGGCGGCATCCGCGGCGCCGCGCAACTGCTGGAAGGCGAACTGGAAGCCAGCGACCTGCGCGAATACACCCAGGTGATCATCCAGGAGACCAACCGCCTGCAAGGGCTGCTGGACCGCCTGCTCGCGCCGGCGAAGCGGCCGGTGGTGCAGGCGGTGAACATCCACGAGGTACTGGAACGGGTGCGCAACCTGCTGCGCGCCGAGTTTCCGCACCTGCGCTTCCGCTGCGACTATGACATCAGCCTGCCGGAACTCGCCGGCGACCCCGAGCAACTGATCCAGGCGGTGCTGAACATCGCCCGCAACGGCGCGCAGGCGCTGGATGGACAAGGACGCATCACGCTGCGCACGCGCGTGGCACGCCAGGTCACGCTGGCCATGAAGCTGTGGAAACTGGCGGTGCGCATCGACGTGATCGACGACGGTCCCGGCATCCCCGAGGACATGCTCGGCCGCGTGTTCTTCCCGCTGGTCTCCGGCCGCGAAGGCGGCTCCGGCCTGGGGCTCACCATGGCGCAAAGCCTGGTGCAACGGCACGAGGGCGCGATCCACGTGGAGAGCCGGCCGGGCCGCACCTGTTTTTCCATCTTCCTGCCCATCAGAACACAGGCCGGCGCGGACAGCGTCCAGTCGAGTCCCCAAGCCCGCGCTACCCCCGCCGAACCCTGACCCCTGACATCTGGACCCTGAACATGAAACCTGTCTGGATCATCGACGACGACCGCTCCATCCGCTGGGTGTTCGAGAAAGCGCTGACGCGCGAGAACCTGCCGCACCGCATCTTCGACAACGCCGAGGCCGCGCTGCGCGCGCTGGAACGCGACCCACCCGGTGCGGTGCTGTCGGACATCCGCATGCCCGGCATGAGCGGCCTGGAGTTCATGGAACAACTGAAGGCGCGCCATCCGCGTCTGCCCATCATCATCATGACCGCGTATTCCGACCTTGATTCGGCGGTGTCCGCGTTCCAGGGCGGCGCATTCGAGTACCTGCCCAAGCCATTCGACGTCGACCACGCGCTGGAACTGATCCACCGCGCCCTGGAGGAGGGCGGCCGCGGCGACGAGGAGCCGGGCCTGGACTCGGGCATCATCGGCCAGGCCATGCTCGGCCAGGCCCCCGCCATGCAGGACGTGTTCCGCGCCATCGGCCGCCTGTCGCAGAGCCACGCCACCGTGCTGATCACAGGCGAGACCGGCACCGGCAAGGAACTGGTGGCGCACGCACTGCACCGCCACAGCCCGCGCAAGGACAAACCGTTCATCGCGCTCAACACCGCCGCCATTCCCAAGGATCTGCTCGAATCGGAACTGTTCGGCCACGAACGCGGCGCCTTCACCGGCGCCACCGCCTCGCGCCGCGGCCGCTTCGAACAGGCCGACGGCGGCACGCTGTTCCTCGACGAAATCGGCGACATGCCGGCCGACCTGCAAACCCGCCTGCTGCGCGTGCTCGCCGACGGCGAGTTCTACCGCGTCGGCGGCCACGCGCCGGTGCGCGTCAACGTGCGCGTCATCGCCGCCACCCACCAGGCGCTGGAGGAACGGGTGCGCCAGGGCCTGTTCCGCGAGGACCTGTTCCACCGCCTCAACGTCATCCGCATCAAACTGCCCAGCCTGCGCGAACGGCGCGAGGACATCCCGCTGCTGGTGCGCCATTTCCTCAAGAAGAGCGCGCAGGAACTGGGTGTGGAAATGAAGCAGGTATCCGACGAAGCCATGAAGGCGCTCGCCGCTCTGCCCTACCCCGGCAACGTGCGCCAACTGGAAAACCTGTGCCACTGGCTCACCGTGAT
>CAYTRH010000286.1:0-2261 GCA_964440155.1 uncultured Thiobacillus sp.
GAGCCGCCGGCGGTCGTCGGCGCCGGCGTGCAGTTCCACCGCCAGCCAGGCGCGTCCGGGGAACAGTGCGCGCAACCAGGCTGCCGCGTCCGCGTCCGGTACGCCATCGTCCGGACCGGTCTCCGGCAGCAGCAGCGCCAGGCAGCCGGGCAGGCCGTCGCCCAGATCGGCGCGCGTGACATGGTAGGTGCCTTTGGCGGCGGCGCGCCGGCCGCGCGTGATCAGCGCGCATAGCGCGCCATAGCCGACGCGGTCGGCGGCCAGCAACACCAGCCTCGGCCCGTCGGCGAGCCGGATCTCGCTGCCGATGATCAGGTGCAGGCCCACTGTCTTGGCCGCCTCGTGCGCGCGCACCACGCCGGCCACCGAACACTCGTCGGTCAGCGCCAGGGCGCGATAACCCAGTTCGGCGGCGCGCCGCACCAGTTCCTGCGGATGCGAGGCACCGCGCAGGAAGGTGAAGTTGGACAGGCAATGCAGTTCGGCGTAATCCATGGCGATCGGGCCGGATCGATGGTCACGTCGCGACGCTTGGCGGATGCGCCGACGTCGCCCTGTCCGCGGTCATCGGCTCAGGCGAACCAGCCATGCAGGAACCAGCGCGCCGGCGTACCCGCTTCACGGTACAACCAGCAGCGGCTGCCGTTGGTGGTGCGCGCCTGGTGATAGTCGCGTCGCACCGGAGTGTCGTCCCACCAGCCGGATTCGATGCGTTCCGCATCGGTCAGCAGGGTCATGGCGCCGTCCAGCCAGGGCGCGCCGTGGCGTTCAGCCAGCGGCCGCGGTCGGCTCAGCAGCCACAACGGGCGCGGCGGAAATGGGCGGGCATGCATGTCGCTGCCCGGCGGGGTTTCGCGCCAGGCCAGTTCCGGGCGATGTTCCGGGTACAGATCCAGGCCGGTCACCGCGTCCGCACCCAGCCGGGCCTGCAAGCGTTCCACCAGATTCAGGCAGTCGGCGCGCAGGTGATCGCGCTCGCCGAACAGCGAGAAGTTCAGCGGCATGAGTTGGGCGGTGTCGTCGGCATGCAGTTGCAGGCCGGTCACGCCGGCACGCAGATCCTGACGTGCCAGGCGTTCGCGCAGCACCGCCAGCAGATGGGCGGCATCACGTTGCGGTGTGGTCAGACTCAGGCCGATGGCAGCGGGCGGGTGGCGTTCATGGCGCAGCGTCAGGGTCAGGCGGCGCACGCCGGCATTGCGCGCGTCCAGCCAGCCGCACAGTTGCGCCAGCAGGCGTTTGACCCCGAACGACAGCGCGTCCACGTCGTTCACGGCGGCAGCCAGTTCCATGTCGGTGGCGAAGATTCGGGGCGGCGTGAATGGCGGCCGGGGGTCGGGCGCATCGCCCAGGGCGCGGTCGAGTTCATCGAGCAGGCCGGGACCGAAGCGGCGGGCCAGGCCGGCGCGCGGCAGCGCCAGGCAGTCGCCCAGGGTCTTCAGGCCCAGCCGGGCCAGGCCGGTCAGCGTGTCATCGGGTTGCGCCAGGCAGTCCAGCGGCAAGGCCCCCAGACAGCGGCGCAGCGTGGCGTCATCCTGGACGCGCAACTCCAGCCCGGCGCGCGCCAGCATGTGCGCGCCGGTGGCGGTGGGAGCCACCGCCGGTACTGCCGCCAGCCCCAGTTCCGTCAGACCATCGCCCACCTTGTGCAACAGCCGTTCCAGGCCGCCGAACAGCTTGAGACAGCCGCCGATTTCCAGCAGCACGGCCTGCGGCGGCGCCAGGCTCAATTCCGGGGTGAATTGCAGCGCCCACAAGGCAAGGCCGCGCAGCGCTTCCGCCTCACGCCGGGGATCGCGCGGCCGTAGCCGCAGTTCCGGAGCCAGTACCTGCGCCGCGCCCGGTGTCATGCCCGGCAGCACGCCCCGCACCTGTGCCGCCGGGTTGACCGCGAGCAGCGTCGGGCGCCGGCCGCTGCCGGTCACCGCGAACGGCGTGGTCTCAGGCGACGGCGCGAAGACCTGTAGAGCCAGATCGGGGACATGCAGGGCCAGCCAGAGCATGGATATCCAGTACCAAGGGGGGCGCCTCGCCGCCGCCGCGTCGTTTGAGGAAGCGGATCTCCAGGCCGCCGGCCACCGGTGCCAAACCCAGGCGCAGCGCGGCGAACGAGGTGCTGGCCGCCTGATCCGCCGGGGTGAACCAGAAACCGGCGCAGTCGCCCGCTTCAGCCGCCAGTTGCAGGCGGCGCTGCGCCCGCTCGGCCATGGCGCCTGGCCAGGCCAGCACCGCGCCGCAAGCGCCGGAGCGCAGCGCCTCTT
>CAYTRH010000287.1:0-2245 GCA_964440155.1 uncultured Thiobacillus sp.
CGCGACGGCGCTTGCGGGCGCGCCGCGCGCGTACCCGCGACCCACGCCCGGCACCGGGCCCGCTCCCCGGCATGCCGCTCATCCGCAAGCCTTCCTTCAAGCTGCGCAGCATCGCGCTGCTGTCCTGTCTGCTGTCCGGCATGGCGCGCGCCGAGCCGGCGCTGATCGGCGCGTCCGGCCTGATCGCCATGCCCGATGCACGCATCGACGCCGAGCCGGCGCTGCGTGCCGGGCTGAGTCATGCCGCGCCGTACATCACGTTGTGGAGCTCGCTGGCCGTGTTGCCCTGGCTGGAGGTGAACGGCCGGCTGACGCGCATCGCCGGCGTGCCCGGCTTTCCCGGCAGCAGCTACGAGGCCAGCTACGGCGCCTACAAGGACAAGACCCTGGATGCCAAGCTGCGTCTGGCCGACGAAACCGCCCATCTGCCGGCCCTGAGCCTGGGCCTGCACGATTTCCTCGGCACCGGCATCTTCCGCGCCCACTATCTGGCCGCGAGCAAGCGCGTGGGCGATCTGGACCTGACCCTGGGCGTCGGCGACGGCCGTATCGACGGCCCGTTCGGCGGCGTGCGCTACACGCCGGCGGCGCTGCCGGACTGGTCGCTGCTGCTGGAATACGACGCCACCGACCACGCGCGCGACCACGGCGCCGCGCAGACCGGGGTGACGCGGCGCGACAAGGGGATCAACCTGGCGCTGGAATACCGTTACGGCGCGCTCGGTGTGCAGTTGGCGCGCGCGCACGACGACTGGGCGATCAACGCCCATGCGCGCATCCCGCTGGAGCACCGCGGCTTCGTCGCCAAGAGCGCCGAGCCGGAGCCGTACACCCGCGTCGACGCCCGCCCGGACGCGGCGCAATGGGCCGCCGACCCGCAGCACCGCCAACGCCTGGCACGCACGTTGTGGCAACAGGACTTCCGCGACCTGGCCATCGACTACCGCGACGACGTGCTGCACGTCACGCTGACCAGCATCCGCATCTCGCACATGAGCCGCGCCATCGGCCGCGCCGCGCGCGTCGCGCTGGCGCTGGCGCCATTGCAGACGCGCGAGATCGCCATCACCTACACGCTGCGCGACCAGGCGCTGGCCACCTACACCTTCGTCGACGTCAAACGCCTGGACGACTACTTCGCCGGACTGGCGACGCGGCCGCAATTGGCCGCCACGGTGCGCATCGAGCATGCCGCGCCGCTGCCACCGGAACACGACCACCCGCGCGAACCGCTGCTCGACGCGCTCACCGAGCACCGCGTCGCGCCGCGCCTGGCCGAGGGCGGCGGCGACCTGGTGGCGCTGGCCGCCGGCGACGGCTTCCACCGGCAACTGCACCTGGCGCCCAAGCTGTCGCTGTTCGTCAACGACCCGTCCGGCGCCTTCCGCTACGACGCCCATCTGCTCGCCAGCCAGCGCCGCCGCGTCGGCCGCGGCCAGTACCTGGACGGCGCGCTGCGCCTGACCCTGAGCGAGGACATCAGCCAAGTCACCACCCGCTCCAACAGCCTGCTGCCGCACGTGCGCTCGGACGTGGCGGAGTACAAGCGCGGCGCGCGCCTGAAGCTGGAGCGTCTGACCTTCAGCCAGTACTGGCACCCGGCGCGCCGCCACTATGCGCGCGCCTCGTTCGGTCTGTACGAGGAGATGTACGCCGGCGCCGGCGGGCAATGGCTGTACCTGCCGCAACGTGGCGACTGGGCCGTCGACCTGGCGGTCGACGCACTGCGCCAGCGCGACTACGCCGGCACCGGCCTGCGCGATTACGCCACCGTCACCGCGCTGGCCAGCCTGCATTACCGCCTGCCGCGTCACGGCCTGGACGCCACCCTGCGCGCCGGCCGGTTCCTGGCGCGCGACCTGGGCGCGCGCGTCGAACTGCGCCGCCGTTTCCGCTCCGGCATCGAACTGGGCGGCTGGTACACGGTCACCGACGGCAACGACATCACCAGCCCCGGCGCGCCCGGCGCGCCTTACCGCGACAAGGGCCTGTTCCTGTCCATTCCCATGGAGCTGATGCTGCCGCGCGACACCCAGAGCGTGGCGCATTACGCGCTGGCGCCATGGACGCGCGACGTCGGCCAGATGGCGGCCACGCCCGGCGATCTGCGCGCGCTGCTGCGCAAGCCGTTGCTGCTGGACCTGCGCGAACGCGACGGCCTGCATGGCTTCGGCGACGTCGACGACGACCCGCTGCCGCCGGAAGCCGCCGCCGACGGCGACGACTGGCGCGCCTGGGGCGGCCT
>CAYTRH010000288.1:0-2201 GCA_964440155.1 uncultured Thiobacillus sp.
CATGCCGACGGCCGGGCGCTCGGCCGGCTGGCCGCATGGGCGGAACTGCCGTGGACGCAGCGTGCCGGGCGCATCGGCATCGCCGGCGATGCCCCGTTGGCCGGCGCGGTGGAGGTCGATCTGCGCTCGCTGGCCTGGTTGCCGTCGCAGCTCGGATCGATGGACTGGCGTGCGGGCGGCAGCGTGAAGGCGCGGGTCAACCTCGGCGGCACCACCGCGACGCCGCGCGTGTTCGGCGAGCTGACCGCCACCGGCCTGCGCCTCGATTGGCCGGAATACGGTCTGCATCTCGAGCGCGGCGAGTTGCGCGCCAGCTTCATGGACACCACGCTGCGGCTCGATCACCTGGTACTGCGTGGCGGCGATGGCGAACTGCGCGCGCAGGGCACGATCGACTGGCCGGACGCCGATCCGCTCGCCGACATCCGCTTGGAGGCACAGCGCCTGCGCGTCCTGAGCCGGCCGGACCGGCTGCTGGAGGTCAGCGGCGGCGGTCGTGTCGATGGCGCCGACGGCACGTTGCGCGTGCGCGGCGAGCTGCGCGCCACGCGCGCGCGTATGCTGTTGGCACGCGCCGACACGCCCACGCGCAGCGACGATGTCGTCGTGCTCGGTCGAGCGGCGCCGGAGCGCGGCGCGCTGCCGCGAGTGGATGTCGACGTCAAACTCGATCTGGGCGACGACTTCCTGTTGCAGGGCCGCGGTCTGGATCTGCGTCTGGGCGGCAACCTGAGCGCGCGTGCGCCGCCCGGCGTGCCGCCACGGCTCACCGGCAGCGTCACGGTGGTGCGCGGCAGCTATGCCGCCTACGGCCAGCGCCTGGACATCGAGCGCGGCATCCTGACTTTCACGGGGCCGCTGGACAACCCGAGCCTGGACATCATCGCGCTGCGTCGGAACCAGCCGGTCGAAGCGGGTGTGGCCATCAGCGGCACCGCCCAGGCACCACGGGCGCGGCTGGTGTCCCGTCCGGACGTGCCGGACGGCGACAAGCTGTCGTGGCTGGTGCTCGGGCGCGGCAGCGACGATCTGGCGCGCGGCGACGTCGATGTCTTGTCCGCCGCCGCCGGTGCCCTGCTGGCGGCCGGCGAGTCGGTGGCGCTGCAAGCGCGCCTGGCGCAGGCCACCGGCCTGGACGAGATCGGCCTGCGCGGTGGCGGCGCGCTGGAACAGACCGTGGTGACGCTGGGCAAGCGGCTGTCGTCGCGCGCCTATCTCGGCTACGAACAGAGTGTGACCGGGCTGGGCGGGCTGGTGAAGCTGGACTACCGCTTGACCCGGCGTTGGTCGCTGCAGGCGCGCAGCGGCCGGGAGAACTCGGTGGACCTGTTCTACACGTTCCGGTTCGATTGACGCCCGGCGCTCAGGCGATGGCCGCCTGAAGTTCACGGATCAGCGCGACACGCTGTTCCAGCGTGGCGCAGGCACGCTCGATGCGCAGCCGGTCCGGGCCGGCCAGTTTGAACTCGCGCCGGGTCTGGATCAGACGGATCAACTTCATCGGATCGAACGGCGGGTTGGGCTCGAACTGGATGGTGGCGCCGTCCGGCCCCGCATCCAGGCGCACGATGCCGTGACGGCGCGTTTCCAGGCGCAACTGGTGGATCGCGAACAGCGCCTCCGCCGGCGCCGGCGGCAGACCGAAGCGGTCGATCAGTTCCTCCTTCAGGTCATCCAATTGCGCGCGGCTTTCACAGTTGGCCAGACGCTTGTACAGCACCAGCCGTTCGTGCACGTCGGCGCAGTACTCCTCGGGCAGCAGCGCCGGCGTATGCAGGTTGATCTCCGTCGTCACGGCCATGGGCGCATCCACGTCCGGTTCGCGACCTTCTTTCAGTGATTTGACAGCATTACTCAGCATGTCATTGAAAAGATTGAATCCAACCTCCTGCATTTCGCCGCTCTGACTTTCGCCGAGCACCTCGCCGGCACCGCGGATCTCCAGGTCGTGCATGGCCAGGTAGAAGCCCGAGCCGAGATCCTCCATGCTCTGGATGGCGTCCAAGCGTTTGGCCGCGGCCGGCGTGATGCGCACCTCGCCGGGCGGCGTCAGCAGATAGGCATAGGCCTGGTGGTGTGAACGTCCGACCCGTCCACGCAACTGATGCAGTTGCGCCAGACCGAACCTGTCGGCGCGGTTGATCAGGATGGTGTTGGCGCTGGGCACGTCGATGCCGGTCTCGATGATGGTGGTGCACAGC
>CAYTRH010000289.1:0-2168 GCA_964440155.1 uncultured Thiobacillus sp.
CCTGCACGGCCGCCTGCACGCACCCGGCGCCGAGGCCGGCGCGGGCGAGTGGCTGCTGGTGCTGCGCGAGGACAACCACGCCGCCGCCATCGCCGCGCTGGTCGCCGCCTTCCGTCTCACCGCGCGCGAGGCCGAAGTGCTGTACTGGGTGTGCAAGGGCAAGACCAACCGCGACATCGGCGACATCTTGGGCAGCAGCCCGCGCACGGTCAACAAGCACCTGGAACACATCTTCGCCAAGCTCGGCGTGGAGACCCGCACGGCGGCGGCCAATCTGGCGCTGGAGCGCATGGGCAAGGGCTAGCCATGCATCACGCGCGTCGCGTAGGGGCGGCCGATCAGTCCATTCCGGCAATGGCCGCCGCCCAGCCCAGGCGCCGTGCCACCATGGCGAAATCGGCCGCCGGCGGCGCGCACAGGCACAGTTCCCGGCCGTCGAGCGGATGGCGCAGACCCAGTTCCGTCGCCGCCAGCAGCAGACGGCGGCTGCCGAACAGCGTCTGGAACAGCCGGTTGTGCCGGCCCTTGCCGTGCGTCGCGTCGCCGATGATGGGATGCGCGATGTGCTTCATGTGGCGGCGCAACTGATGCCGGCGGCCGGTCAGCGGCTCCAGGTGCACCAGGGCGTAACGGCTGCTCGGGTAGCGATCCACGCGGTAAGGCAGTTCCGCCGTCGCCAGACGACGGAAGCGGGTCAGCGCCGCCTGCGCCGGCGCGTCACCGGCGATGCCGCCCGCGGCGTCGGCCATGCGCCGCAACGGGTGGTCGATCTCGCCCGAATCGGGTGGATGGCCGCGTACCACCGCGAGGTAGCGCTTGCTCACCTCGCCGCGCTCGAACTGGCCGTACACCGCGCGCGCCACCGACGGCGACAACGCGAACAGCAGCACACCCGAAGTCCCCTTGTCGAGCCGGTGCAGCGGATACACCGGCCGGCCGATCTGGTCGCGCAGCATCTGCACGGCGTAGCGGGTGGCGTGGCGGTCCAGCGGGCTACGGTGCACCAGCAGGCCCGCCGGCTTGTGGATGGCGATCAGATGGTCATCGCGAAAGATCACCGGCAGCGGCGTCGCCGTCTGCGGCCCGGTCTCCAGGTGGACGGGGCCATCGAACTCGAACCGGTCACCCACCGCCAGCATCGGGAATTTCATCGTTGCGCTTCTCGTTCAGGTCTGGGTATGCGGCCGCGCCCGGGCAGCAAGCGCAGTGCGTGCCTACAATAGCGCATCGCCACCAGGTTCGGATGCGGCTCGCATCCGGATCGTCAACCGCCACCCCTCATGCGCTTCATCGACGAATTTCCGCTTCCCCTGCTGATCGTGCTCGCCGTCTTCATGCTCGGTGCGCCCTTCGTGCCGGAGCCGCACCTGGTGGAAAAGGCACGCATGCTTAATGAGGGCACGCTCACCCGGCCGATCGACATCTTCGACGTGTTCTGGCATCTGCTGCCGACCGCCCTGTTGGCGGTGAAGCTGTATCGCAGGTACCGCGGCGGGTCGGCGGGGTCCGGGCGGGGCTGAGCGTTCGTACCGCCTGGCGAGCCGGAGGGCGCGACGCTCGCTGATGGATCGCCGCGGTGTTGCGCGGCTCGCCCATTCCGGCGCGGGCGGGCGTCGTCATCGCAAGCGTAGCGCGGCGATCCATGCGGGTCGCGCCGGCGCGACGTGGCGGCTGGATTGCCGCGGCGCCGCGCGCCCGGCCGGTTTTCGCTGCGCCCTACGCCATCTGACGTATACCCCCCGCTCAGCCGGCTCCGTAATCTGGCCGCGAACCCAAACCCGTTCGCCTGTACCGATCTAAGGAGCCCGCCATGCAACGTCGTGATTTCCTCAAGCTTTCCGGTGTCACCCTGGCGATGACCGCCGCCGGTGTGACCAGTCTGCCGGTTCATGCCGCCGATCCGATCAAGGTCGGCATCCTGCATTCACTGTCCGGCACCATGGCCATTTCCGAGACGGCGTTGAAGGAAACCGCGTTGATGACCATCGACGAGATCAACCGCGCCGGCGGCGTCATGGGGCGTAAGCTGCTGCCGGTGGTGGTCGATCCCGCCTCCAACTGGCCGCTGTTCGCCGAGCGTGCACGCCAGTTGCTGGCGCAGGACAAGGTGGCGGTGGTGTTCGGCTGCTGGACCTCGGTGTCGCGCAAGTCGGTGCTGCCGGTGTTCA
>CAYTRH010000290.1:0-2136 GCA_964440155.1 uncultured Thiobacillus sp.
CCATCGCCGAGACCAAGGCCTTCACCCTGGCCGGCGGCGGCGACACCATCGCCGCGATCCAGAAGTACGACATCTATGACAAGGTGTCCTACATCTCCACCGCCGGCGGCGCATTCCTGGAATACCTGGAAGGCAAGACTCTGCCGGCCGTGGCGATCCTGGAAGAACGGGCGGCAAAATAAGGGCTTGACCACAGAGGCACAGAGACACAGAGTTTTTCTGGGTTTCTGTGCCTTTTTGCTCACCTTGGGTTTCTCTTCCGTCTGAATATGAAGCAGAGCATGTGTCGCAGTAGCAATGTAGCCCGCTGTGCCTCTGTGTCTCTGTGGTGAAAGAACGAATGATCCGCAGAACCAAAATCGTCGCCACCCTCGGCCCCGCTTCGGATGATCCGAAGGTCCTCGACAAGATGATCGCGGCCGGCCTGGACGTGGTGCGCCTGAATTTCTCCCACGGCACGGCTGAAGACCACATCCGCCGCGCGGAAATGATCCGCTCGCTGGCCCGTGCCCGCGGCAAGACCGTCGGCGTGCTGGCCGACCTGCAGGGCCCGAAGATCCGCATCGGCAAGTTCGAGAACAAGTCGATCACGCTGAACAACGGCGACCGCTTCATCCTCGACGCCAACTGCGCGCTGGGCAACCAGGAGCGCGTCGGCCTCGACTACAAAGACCTGCCCAAGGACGTGGCGCGCGGCGCCACGCTGCTGCTGGACGACGGCCGCATCACCATGTGGGTGGAGGAAGTCAAAGGCGCGGAAATCATCTGCACCGTGACCCAGGGCGGCGTGCTGTCCAACAACAAGGGCATCAACCGCCAGGGCGGCGGCCTGTCCGCCCCCGCCATCACCGCCAAGGATCGCGCCGACATCAAGACCGCCGCCGAGATCGGCGTCGATTACATCGCCGTGTCCTTCCCGCGCAGCGCGGCCGACCTGCACGAGGCGCGCAGCCTGCTGAAGGCGGCCGGTTCCGAGGCCAGCATCGTGGCCAAGGTCGAGCGCGCCGAGGCCGTGCAATGCATCGACGAGATCATCGAGGCGAGCGACGCGATCATGATCGCGCGCGGCGACCTCGGCGTGGAGATCGGCGACGCCGAACTTCCGGTCGTGCAGAAGGCCTTCATCCGCAAGGCGCGCGAGGCCAAGCGTGCGGTCATCACCGCCACGCAGATGATGGAGACCATGATCACCAACCCGATCCCAACCCGGGCGGAGGTGTTCGACGTCGCCAATGCGGTGCTGGATGGCACCGATGCGGTGATGCTCTCCGGCGAGACCGCCTCGGGCAAATACCCCGCGAAGGTCGTGGCCACCATGGCGCACATCTGCGCCCGCGCGGAAAGCCAGATCCAGGCAAAGATGAGCGTTCCGCCGCTCGACACCCGCTTCGAGCGCGTGGACGAAACCATCGCCATGTCGGCCATGTACGCCGCCAACCACATGGCCGTGCGCGCCCTGGTGTCCCTGACCGAGTCGGGCTCCACCGCCCTGTGGATGTCGCGCGTGAACTCCACCATCCCGATCTACGCCTTCACCCGCCACGAGCCGACCGCGCGCCGCGCTGCGCTCTACCGCGGGGTGGTGCCGATTCACTTCCCCTACGACACCACCGATCATGCTGAGGTCAACCGCATGGTGGTGGCCGAGCTGCGCCGCCGCGAGATGCTCGAGGACGGCGACCTGGTCATCATCACCAAGGGTGACCTGATGGGCGAAATGGGCGGCACGAATGCGATGAAGATCGTGCGCGTTGGCGAGGTCATCCGTCCCGGTACTGAATGAGGTCAAGGGGAGGTGCCTAGTGTGCTTCCCCACAGGCTTGCGATACACTCGAGCGGGAGCGCCGCTCGGCAACGATTTCATTCCACTTGAACCCCTAACAGGAGAACGCACATGGCACTGATCTCCCTGCGTCAGCTGCTGGACCATGCCGCCGAGAACGGCTACGGCATGCCGGCCTTCAACGTCAACAACATGGAGCAGATCCACGCGATCATGCAGGCCGCCGACAAGGTCGACAGCCCGGTGATCCTGCAAGGCTCCGCCGGTGCGCGCTCCTACGCGGGCGAACCGTTCCTGCGCCACCTGGTGGCTGCCGCGTTCGAAGTGTAGCCGACCGTCCCGGTCGTCATGCG
>CAYTRH010000291.1:0-391 GCA_964440155.1 uncultured Thiobacillus sp.
TGGGGATTTTCATATTGGGGTGGGTCAGCACGAACTCGCCGACGTCGCGGTCGAGCGTGAAGCCGTTGGTGCCGTGGCCGAAGGTCAGCACCAGCATGGTCGACGAACCGTAGATCGCGTAGCCGGCGCAGACCTGCTTCACGCCGGGCTGCAGAAAGTCTTCCGCCTTGGCGGCGCGGCCGGCGACCGGCGCCTTCAGGATCGAGAAGATGGTGCCGACCGAAATGTTCACGTCCACGTTCGACGAGCCGTCGAGCGGGTCGAACACCAGCAGGTATTTGCCCAGCGGATACTGGTTGGGAATGGCGTACACGTCGTCCATCTCTTCCGACGCCATGCCGGCCAGGTGGCCGGCCCACTCGTTGGAGCGGATCATGATGTCGTTGGTGAT
>CAYTRH010000291.1:528-2122 GCA_964440155.1 uncultured Thiobacillus sp.
TTGAGCAGCGAGGTGAAATCGCCGGTTGCGCCGGCGGTGCGGCGCTGTTCTTCAATAATGAACTGGGTGAGAGTGGTGCCGGTATGCATGGTGAACTCCAGGGTAAGGGCGTTGAATTAAATGGAATATTCGAAGAATCGAATATTCTATCACGCCATAAACCCGCTGAATTCCTAGTCCGTGCCCACCAGCTGGTCCGACCGGGTGAAGGTCCAGGTGCGCGTGATCGAGAGTATGTCGGCCTTTTTGCGCATGTCTTCGGGAAACGCCGCGTAGGGTGCCGCCAGCTCCACGATGCGGATGGCGGCTGCGTCGAGCACGCGTGAGCCGGACGAGCGGTCCACATCGACTGCTTCGATGCGGCCATCGGAATGGATCGACACCGTGAGCTTGAGGCTGCCGTAGATGCCCTGGCGGCGTGCGGCTTCCGGGTAGTTGACGTTGCCCACCCGCTCGACCTTGGCCACCCAGTCTTCCACATAGCGCGCAAAGGCGAATTCACGCACGTTGGCCCCCACGAAGGCGCGTTTGGGCCGTTTCTGGTATTCGTCCCATTGCTGCGAAATGCGCGCCTGCAATTGCGCCATCTCGCGGGCTTCCGAGGTGAGCTGGCTCACGTCGACAGTGGGCGGCGCGGGGACGGGTGGGGCGGGCTGCGGCCGCGTGAGCGCGGGCGCATCGGGCTTCAACTGGCTGAGCAGGGTCTTGGCCTGCTGTTCGAGTTCGGCCACGCGCGCCTGCAGGGCGGCTTCGGCGCTGCTGCCGGACTGGCTGGCGGGGCTCGCGGGCAGCGGGCTTTTGAGGCGACGGTCTTCGTCGGTGTTGCCGCCGCCGGCCAGATTCACCTGTGCCAGCGCATCCGGGTTGAGCGGGGCATCGGTGCTGCGGGCGTTGACCAGCACCACTTCCATCGGCAGGTTGGGGTCTTCGAACAGGCGCGGGTTGACCTTCACGAACTGGGTCGAGAGCACCATGCCGTGTAACGCGGCGGAGGCCAGCAGGGCGAGCGCCATGCGGGTGCCCTGGCGCGAGGGCTCGGCAAGAGGGAGGGGGGCTGGCGCGCTTGACATGGTCAGGTTGAATGCCCCCCGATTCTACGAAACCGCGGGCGCGCTGTCAGGCGCTTGCGCCACCGTCTCCACATATTCGGCGTGGAAACTCACGTCCAGCAGGTCGATGGCGGAGATCGCCAGTTTCACCCTTGCGCCGGCCGCCACGCCCATCACCGAGGGCGCGCGCGTCACCAGCGGCAGGTTGTCGAAGCGCACCAGGTCTTCGCGGATCACGCTCGCCGTGACTTCGCTCACGTTTTCCTGGATCAGCCAGCGCAGCATCCAGTAGCGCTCCATGCGGCGCTGGTATTCGGCGTAGGCGTCGTACGCCAGCTCGAAATCGCGCACCGTGGCAAACAGCGCTTCGCTCCTCGGCGGATACACCGGGTCGGTTGCCTGCACCAGACTGATGAGCTGGCGCTGGTTCACCAGATCCACATAGCGCCGCAGCGGCGAAGTCGACCAGGCGTACTGGTCCACCCCGAGTCCCACGTGCGGGTCGGGCGAGGTCGTCATGCGCGTCTTGCCATTGGCCTGCGCGC
>CAYTRH010000292.1:0-2119 GCA_964440155.1 uncultured Thiobacillus sp.
CCCAGCGCCTCGGTCAGGCAGTTCATCGAATTGGCGGTGAACATGCCCGAGCAGGAACCGCAGGTGGGACAGGCCGAACGCTCCACCGCCGCCACCTCCTCGTCGGAACAATTGGCGTCGGCGGCCTGCACCATGGCATCCACCAGATCCAGCTTGATGGTCTTCTCGTTCCAGGTGACCTTGCCCGCCTCCATCGGCCCGCCCGAGACGAACACCGCCGGGATGTTGAGGCGCAACGCCGCCATCAGCATGCCGGGGGTGATCTTGTCGCAGTTGGAGATGCACACCAGCGCGTCGGCGCAATGGGCGTTGCACATGTATTCCACCGCATCGGCGATCAGCTCGCGGCTGGGCAGCGAATACAGCATGCCGCCGTGGCCCATGGCGATGCCGTCGTCCACCGCGATGGTGTTGAATTCCTTGGCCACCCCGCCGGTCGCCTCGATCTCGCGCGCCACCAACTGGCCCAGATCCTTGAGGTGCACGTGGCCCGGCACGAACTGCGTGAACGAATTGGCGACGGCGATGATCGGCTTGTCGAAGTCGCCGTCCTTCATGCCGGTGGCACGCCACAGGGCGCGCGCGCCGGCCATGTTGCGGCCGTGGGTGGTGGTGCGGGAACGATAGACGGGCATCTCGGGTTTCAGGTTACAGGTGACGGGTTACGGGGTTACAGTCGCTGCGGCAGCGCCTGGGCGCCGGCCCCGATACTGTACCCCGATAACCCGCCACCTGTAAGCAAGATGCTCGTCCATCCCCAGTTCGACCCCGTCGCGATCCATATCGGCCCGCTGGCCGTGCACTGGTACGGCCTGATGTACGTCGCCGCCTTCGTCGCCTTCATCGTGCTCGGCCGTATGCGCATGCGCCAGCAACCGCACACGCGCTGGACCCCGCGCGAGCTGGACGACCTGCTGCTTTGGGGCGTACTCGGCGTGGTGCTGGGTGGGCGACTGGGGCAGGTGCTGTTCTACGAACCGGCCTACTATCTGAGCAACCCGCTGGAGATCTTCGCGGTATGGAAGGGCGGCATGTCGTTCCATGGTGGCCTGCTCGGTGTGCTCCTGGCGCTGGCCTGGCACGCGCGCAGCCACCGCCGGCGCTTTCTGGAAGTCGGCGACTTCGTCGCGCCGCTGGTGCCGCTGGGCCTGGCCTTCGGCCGCATCGGCAACTTCATCAACGGCGAACTGTGGGGCCGGGTGGCCGACCCGGCGCTGCCCTGGGCCATGGTGTTCCCGCGCGTCGACGACCTGCCGCGCCATCCCTCGCAGCTCTATCAGGCCGGCCTCGAAGGGCTGGCGCTGTTCGTGCTGCTGTGGCTGTACTCCGCCAAACCGCGGCCGGTGGGTGCGGTGTCCGGCGCCTTCCTGGTCGGCTACGGCGTATTCCGCTTCATCGCCGAATATTTCCGCACCCCGGACCACGGCATCTTCGGCCAGCTCACCCTGGGCATCAGCATGGGCCAGTGGCTGTCGCTGCCCATGATCCTGCTGGGCGTGTGGCTGTGGACGCGCGCCCTGCGCCGTCAGGGGCTATGCTGAAAGTGGAAACACTGCTATATTGCGCAGCCCACGTGGGGGGGTAGCTCAGCTGGGAGAGCGCCGCGTTCGCAATGCGGAGGTCGAGGGTTCGATCCCCTTCCTCTCCACCAACCAAATTGAAGGGCTCGGGTAATCTCCGGGCCCTTTTTTGTTGGGCGAAATCCCCGCACCACGCGGGGTTCCGGCCGCCTGTGCTGCGGGTGGACCCCAGCCGAAACGCCCGAAATCGCCCACTTTCTCGGCCAGAGCCGTCTCTATTCTTTGTTTGGCCTGCGGGTAGGCGCAGTTCCGGTCCATCCAAAATCAACAACTTACGTGCGCCGGTTCATCGTCAACCAAGGCCGCCAGTCAGGCATCGAACACCATCAACGCGGAAGCAAACCTTCCCTTCTTGCTCTATCATGAACCGTCAAGATGAATCATGATGGAGATGGCCATGACGACTGCTGCCCGCGAAAAGTTCTCCTCTCAGGCCGCGCCCGAGGTGCTGGCCGCGTTGCGCCAGATCGCAGAAAGCCAGGGCCGCCAGTTCCAGGCGGTGCTCGATGACGCCCTGCGCGACTACATCGACCGGCAGC
>CAYTRH010000293.1:0-2096 GCA_964440155.1 uncultured Thiobacillus sp.
CAGGGCCGCACGCGCCCAGCGCCGCAATTGCGCGCGGCCGGGCAGGCCGGCGCGCGCCAGCGCGTACTGCACCGTCAGGTCCAAAGCGGGCGCATCAGCCGCCACGCGTGTCCCCGCTGCGCAGCCAGGCGTCATAGGCTTCGACGATGCGTGCCACCAGCGGGTGGCGCACGACATCCTCGTTGAGGAACTCGGTGAAGGCGATGCCGCGCACCTCGCGCAGCACCTCGCGCGCCTGCACCAAGCCGCTGGGCTGGCCGCGCGCCAGGTCGATCTGGGTGACGTCGCCGGTGATCACCGCGCGCGAACCGAAGCCGATGCGGGTCAGGAACATCTTCATCTGTTCCGGCGTGGTGTTCTGCGCCTCGTCCAGAATGATGAAGGCGTGATTGAGCGTGCGCCCGCGCATGAAGGCCAACGGCGCGATCTCGATCACCTGACGCTCGAACGCGCGGGTGACCTTGTCGAAGCCCATCAGGTCGTACAGCGCGTCGTACAACGGCCGCAGGTAAGGATCCACCTTCTGCACCAGATCGCCCGGCAGGAAGCCCAGGCGTTCGCCCGCCTCCACCGCCGGCCGCACCAGCACCACGCGCTTGACCATGTCGCGTTCCAGCGCGTCCACCGCGCCGGCCACGGCCAGATAGGTCTTGCCGGTGCCGGCCGGGCCGATGCCGAAGGTGATGTCGTACTCCTGCATCTGGCGGATGTACTGGTTCTGCCGTGCAGTGCGCCCGTGCAGGCTGGCGCGCCGGGTCATCAGCACCGGCACGTCGTTTTCGTCCTCGCCGCGCTGCGGTTTGTGCGCCGCCTCGACCAGCGCGAGCTGGATCTCCTCCAGTTCCAGCGGTCGGCGCGCGCGTTGGTAGAAGTCACGCAGCACCTTGGCAGCGAGTTCGGTCTGCTGCGCGGCCGGGCCGTCGATCTGGAACACCTCGCCGCGCCGCGCGATGCTGACGTCCAGCGCGGTTTCGATCTGGCGCAGGTTCTCGTCCAGCACGCCGCACAGATTGGCCAGGCGCGCGTTGTCGACCGGCGTGAAACTGACGCGCTGCATCAGGCGGCGCGGGTGACGACCTCGCCGCGCAGGCTGTGCGGCAGTGCGGCGGTGATGCGCACCTCGACCATCTGGCCGACCAGCCGCGCGGGCGCGGGGAAATTGACCACACGGTTGTTGCCGGTGCGGCCGCTCAGCTCGTCGGCGTTCCTGCGCGACGGCCCCTCCACCAGCACGGTCTGCACGCTGCCGACCATGGCGGCGCTGATCGCCCCGCCCAGGCTGTTGAGCCGTTCCTGCAAGCGGTACAGGCGATTCAGCTTGACTTCATGCGGCGTATCGTCGGGCAGCGCGGCCGCCGGCGTACCGGGTCGGGCGCTATAGACGAAACTGAAGGAATGGTCGAAGCCGACCTCGTCCACCAGGCGCAACGTGGCGTCGAAATCGGCCTCGCTCTCGCCCGGAAAGCCGACGATGAAATCGCTCGCCAGGCACAGATCCGGCCGCGCCTCGCGCAGCCGGCGCACGATGGACTTGTATTCCAGCACGGTGTAGCCGCGTTTCATCGCCGCCAGCACCCGGTCCGAGCCGGACTGCACCGGCAGATGCAGATGCGGCACCAGCTTGTCCAGACGGGCATGCGCCTCGATCAGACGGGGCGTGAACTCGCGCGGATGCGAGGTGGTGTAGCGCACCCGCTCGATGCCCGACAGTTCGCAAACCAGCTCCAGCAGCAGGGCGAAATCGGCCGTCTCGCCGTCCGCCATGGAGCCGCGCCAGGCGTTGACGTTCTGGCCCAGCAGCGTCACCTCGCGCACGCCCTGCACGGCCAGACCGGCCACCTCGGCGAGCACGTCGTCGAGCGGCCGCGAGACTTCCTCGCCGCGGGTGTAGGGCACGACGCAGAAGGTGCAGTACTTGCTGCACCCTTCCATGATGGACACGAAGGCGGTGGCGCCGTCGACGCGCGCGGGCGGCAGATGATCGAACTTCTCGATCTCGGGAAACGAGATGTCGATCTGCGGCCGGCCGCTGCGCCGCCGCCGGTCCATCAGCTCCGGCAGGCGATGCAGGGTCTGCGGACCGAACACCAGACCGA
>CAYTRH010000294.1:0-2075 GCA_964440155.1 uncultured Thiobacillus sp.
GTTCCGCCAGCGCGCGCTGGGCATGCGCCCGCGTGCCGAGACCGGTCATCGCCGCTCGGCCGGGCTCGGTCAGGACGTAGAGCGTCGGCGCCGTGCTGGGCGCGGGTATGCCGCCGGACGTCCGTCGCAGCGCCGGCGGCAGCAAACCCGCCAGCACGGCGCCGAGCGGATACTGATAGTAGTCCGCGGCAAACCGCGCCAGCGCCAGCAGTTCCTGCGGCAACGGCGGCGTGGCACGGTCGATGCGGCGCACCGATTTCAGCTCCGACCGCGGGCAGTCGGAGGCATCCGCCAGTTCCAGCAACACACCGACCCGACGACGCGTACCGAACGGCACCTCCACCCGCCGGCCGACGTCGGCCTCGGTGGCATCCGGGGCGTGATAGTCGAACAGGCGCGCGAGCGGCACGTCGAGCGCGACGCGGGCGATGGTTGGCATGGGGTCGGTGGGCTCGATCGACACGTCGCGTTTGTCAGCGAAAGTTAAAGTGATACGGCAGGAGTCACGAAGAACACGGCGTGCGGCAAGGGGTTTTTCGGTTGTCCACCATACCTGTGGATAACTATGTGGACAAGCTGTCGTGAAACCGTCAAAAACCCTTACGAAACGCCGGCTTAGTCCCCCGGCGCAAATTTTGTGCAGCTCATTACACCTTTAGAATCAATCGGTTACATCATGACACCGGCACCTGACCGGGAACACGCCGATGCGACCGTGTCAAGTCCCGAACTGTGTATAAGTTATTGCTGAATTGCCGAATCGGCGGCCTGCCCGCTCGCGCGCAGTGCCCATCGCAACAGTGCTTCCTGGATCGGGGCGGCGGCATGGGCCCGTTCATGGTTGACCAGCAGCACCACCGTCCGGCGCACGCCATCCTCGCCCAGCACATAACCGGCGAGATTGCGCGCGCCGTTCAACGTGCCGGATTTGAGCCAGGCGCGCGCGTATCCCGGCGTGTCGTCCGGTCGATGGCGCTGCGTGCCTTCCACGCCCAGCGCCGGCAGGCTGGCGGCGAAATCGTAGTAGGCCGGGCGTGTCGCCGCGAACTGCAACAGTCGATCGAGCGAGGCCGCCGACAGTCGCTCGACGCGCGACAGACCGGAACCGTTCTCCAGCACCAGCTCCGGCATGTCCAACCCGACCCGTGCCAGCCAGGCGTGCAGCGCACGCGCGC
This sequence comes from uncultured Thiobacillus sp., assembly GCA_964440155.1. Classification (GTDB taxonomy): domain Bacteria; phylum Pseudomonadota; class Gammaproteobacteria; order Burkholderiales; family Thiobacillaceae; genus PFJX01. Next base: position 1,176 of record CAYTRH010000294.1, read on the forward strand.
TCTTGTCCCAGGTGGCGGGTGCGCCTTCGGCCAGCGCACCCAGGTTGAGGTAGAGCATCTTGGCCATGACGTTGTTGCTGTGCTTGTTGATGTCGCGCACGATCACGGCCAGCGGCGGCGAACGAAACTCCAGCAGCAGGCGCGCATCCGCCCCCGCCTGGCCGGGCCGCACGCTGCCGACGTGGCGACCGCCGAGTTCCCGCCACAGCGCCGTGAAGGTACTGGCCACGGTCGCCTCCGGCGCCAGCAGATTGAGCGCGATGACGCGCTCGCCGCAGGCCGCAGCATAGGCGCCGTCCAGCACCAGTTCACCGTTGTCCAGCCGCGGCTCGATGCGCGATGGCGCATCGCCGCAGGCGCCCGCCAGCGGGCGCAGCCGGTTGACCAGCGCCAGCGGCGGCGATGGCGGCGGATCCAGGCGCGCATCGATACCCGCCGGCCCAGGGCCGAGGCGCAGTTGCATCGTGTTGAAGTTGACCAGCAGCGCGGCCGGCGGCGCGTTGTACGGGCGCAGCGGTCGCTGGTCGAAAGCGCCGGGATCGATCGGCGCCAGCGCATACCAGCTGTCGTCCAGCAGCACGTCGCCCTCGATGTCGCGGATGCCGCGCGCGCGCAACTCGCGCAGCAACAGCCAGAAGCGCTCCAGGGTCAGCACGGGGTCGCCGCCGCCGCGCAGGATCAATCGGCCGCGCAACACGCCGTCGTCGATGGCACCCTCGACCAATACCTCGGTGCTGAAGCTGTGTGCCGGCCCCAGAATGTCGAGCGCAGCCAGCGTGGTGAGCAGCTTGGTCAAGGATGCCGGATTGAACGACCGTTCGGCGCCATGGCTGAGCAAGGGGCATGAGGCACCCAGATCGCGCACGACGATGCCGACATCGCCGTCGGCGATGCCGGCCC
>CAYTRH010000295.1:0-2068 GCA_964440155.1 uncultured Thiobacillus sp.
TGGGCGGGTGTGCGCCGTCGGCACCACCAGCCTGCGCGCGCTGGAAGCGGCGGCGCGACATGGCGATCTGCGCGCCGGCGAGGACGAGACGGATCTGTTCATCACTCCGGGTTATCGCTTCCGCGTGGTCGAGCGGCTGATCACCAACTTCCACCTGCCGCGTTCCACGCTGTTGATGCTGGTATCCGCGTTCGGCGGCCATGATCTGCTGCGTCGCGCCTATGCGCATGCGGTGGCGCAGCGCTACCGCTTCTTCAGCTACGGCGATGCCATGCTGATCGAGCGCGCAGCGGATGCGGCGGGGTGACGTGCCGTGATGGCTCTGGCCGATCGAAGCCCGCTGGATTGCCGCGGCGGCTGCACCGCCTCGCCATGACGATGGTGGCGGAGGGCGGCGTGATCGCGAACGTGGCGCGGCGATGCCGCGGCAGGGTACAGGATTGCCTTGATTTCCAACGTGTTTCGCGTATCATGCGCGCCAGTTGTGCAGTGCAGTGATTGGCTTGCCGGCGTACTTGCCGGTCAGTTCAAGCCCTCGGGACTGTGTTCACAGCCCCATCGTCCCCGACCTCACCTGATCCTTCGCGGAACGCGCTTCCGTCGATTCGGCATCGCGGCATCTGGTTGGCGCCGATGACACGCGAGAATCGACGCGAGCCTGATTCCCGGGCCGCGCGCTTCTGTTCGCGCCCCGCCGTGGGCGCATTTCAGCCTTCCGGCGTGCCCATGCATGCCGGTGGCCGGCTTTGCAAAGGATAGACATGAGTTTCGCCGAACTGGGATTGCATCCCCTGGTGTTGAAGTGCCTGGAAACCACCGGCTACACCACCCCCACCGAAGTGCAGCGTCAGGCCGTGCCGGCTGCCCTCGAAGGACACGATCTGCTGGTGTCCAGCCATACCGGCAGCGGCAAGACCGCCGCCTTCCTGCTGCCCAGCCTGCATCGGCTGGCGCAGCCCTCGGCGCTGCCGGGCAACGGACCGCGCGTGCTGGTGCTGTGCCCGACGCGCGAGCTGGCGTTGCAGGTACAGAAACAGGCCATGATCTACGGCGCCGGCCTGCGCAAGCTGCGCACCGTGTGCCTGGTGGGTGGCGCGCCGTTCGGGCCGCAATTCCAGGCCTTGCGCCACCATCCGGAAGTGATGATCGCCACGCCGGGCAGGCTGATCGACCATCTGGAACGCGGCCGCATCGATTTCTCGCGCCTGGAAGTGCTGGTACTGGATGAAGCCGATCGCATGCTGGACATGGGCTTCATCGAGGACATCGAACACATCGTCGCGCGTCTGCCGCAAAGTCGGCAGACGCTGCTGTTCTCGGCCACGCTGGACGGCATGGTCGGGCGCATCGCCGCCGAGATGACGCGCGACGCGCGCCGCATCGAGGTGGCCAGCCATGCCGCGCACAAGGCCAACATCGATCAGCGCCTGCTGTTCACCGATGACGTCGGCCACAAGCACAGGCTCCTGGACGTGCTGCTGCGCGACGTGGAATTGAGCCAGGCGGTGGTGTTCACCGCCACCAAGAAGAGTGCCGAGGAACTGTCGGAAACCCTGCGCGAGCAGGGCTTCGCCGCCGCCGCGCTGCATGGCGACATGCCGCAGCACAAGCGCAACCGCACACTGCAACGTCTGCGCGATGGTCAGACGCGTGTGCTGGTGGCTACCGACGTGGCGGCGCGCGGTATCGACGTGGCCGGCATCAGCCATGTGATCAACTTCGACGCGCCGCGTCAGGCGGAAGATTACGTGCATCGCATCGGCCGCACCGGCCGTGCCGGTCGCGCCGGCATCGCCGTGACCTTCGTGCACGGCCGCGAGCGCGGTCTGATCCGCGACATCGAGCGTTACACCGGTCAGGCCGTGCGCGTCGACGTGATTCCCGGTCTGGAGCCCGCGGTGCGCGCCGACAAACCCTACGCCAAGCCGCGTTTCGGCAAGGGCAAACCCTGGCAGGACAAGCCGCGCGGCGCGCCGGCGCGCGATTCTGCGGCGCAGCGCCGGGACGACGGCCGGCCGGCCGACAGCCGCAGCAGTTGGCAGGACGAGCGGCGTTGGGGTCATGCCGG
>CAYTRH010000296.1:0-2056 GCA_964440155.1 uncultured Thiobacillus sp.
CAGGCGACGCCTCCGTCGCCCGCCTGGGCGGATGCGGCCGGGCTCGACTGGCGCGGCGCGCTCGATCGGGCGGGCGGCGATTGGCCTGCGTATACCCGCCTGCTGAGGCGATTCCTGCACGCACACGCGAACGATGCCGCCACGCTGCGCGCCCTGTTGCAGGCCGGTGACAGCGCGGGCGCGAGACGGTTGGTGCATACGCTCCAGGGCGTCAGCGGCAATCTGGGTGTACGCGCCGTGTTTGCCGCCTGTCAGGCGCTGGGCAGGGCCATCAAGCAGGGGGATCCGCCCGTTGCCGAGGCGTCGCTGAAGACGTTGGAACAGGCGCTGGGCGAAGTGGCGGCCGGCATTCCGCAGGACAATGAGCCCACGAGCCAGGCGCCCGCTCCGGCCGCTGTGCAGCCGGTCGCAGCGGTGGTGGCGCGTCTGCGGCGTCTGGTGGAAGATTGCGACACCGATGCGGCGCTGGCGCTCGCCGATCTGCGCGCCTGCCTGGGCGAGCACCATCGGGCGGTGATAGAAGCGATGGAGCAGGCGCTCGGCCGCTACGACTTTGCCGCGGCCGCGCGGGCACTGGACGGCCTGATGGCGTCCATCGGCAACATGGGAGAGGCGGATGAGTGACAAGGCGGACAAGCCGACCATACTGGTGGTGGACGACGTGCCGGAGAACATCGACGTGCTGACCGGCATCCTGCGCGACGAATACCGCGTGCGCGCGGCCACCAACGGCCCGACCGCGCTGACCCTGGCGCGTCGGGCGCCGCCGGACCTGATCCTGCTGGACATCATGATGCCGGGTATGGACGGCTACGAAGTATGCCGGCAGCTCAAGAGCGATCTGGCTACCTGCAAGGTGCCGGTGATCTTCGTCACCGCCATGGGCGACGAGGAGGACGAGAGCCGGGGGTTCGACGTCGGCTGCGTCGACTACATCACCAAGCCGGTCAGTCCTCCCATCGTGCGCCATCGGGTCAAGACCCATCTGGCGCTGTACGACCAGAACCGCGCACTCGAAGCCCAAGTGCAGGAGCGCACGCTGGAACTGGACCACACCCGCCTGCAGGTCATCCATCGTCTCGGCCGTGCCGCGGAATACCGTGACAACGAGACCGGCCTGCACGTCATCCGCATGAGTCATTACGCCTATGCCATCGCGCTCGCTGCGGGGCTGAGTGACGCACAGGCGGAACTGCTGCTCAACGCCGCGCCCATGCATGACGTCGGCAAGATCGGCATCCCCGACGGCATCCTGATCAAACCGGCCAAGCTCAGCGTCGATGAATGGACCGTCATGCGCCGCCACTGCGAGTATGGTGCGGCCATCATCGGCGATTACCCGCATCCGCTGTTCCAGGCGTCGCGCCAGATCGCCATGACCCACCATGAGAAATGGAACGGCGAGGGTTATCCGCAAGGACTGGCAGGCGAGGACATCCCCGTGTTCGGCCGCATCGTCGCGCTGGCCGACGTGTTCGATGCGCTGACCTCCGAACGTCCCTACAAACCGGCATGGAGCGTGGAGGATTCCCTGGAATGGATCCGCGCCCAGCGCGGCGCGCACTTCGATCCCGCCCTGGTGGATGTGTTCTTCCGCATCCTGCCCGACATTCTGCAATTCAAGGACAAATACGCCGAGGATCGCGGCCCCATGCTGGGGGTGGTGTCGCCGGCCAGACAGCTTGCGCGCGGAATCTGATGGTGTTGAGCGATTGCGCATGCATGTCATGACAGTGTCATGACATGCATGCGCGTGGCGGTAAGTCGTTTGCGCAATGATCGTGCTGAAACCAAAGAAAAGCCCACATATTCAGCAGCATAACCGGCATGTACGATCTGGCCTGCGTCTTGCTTTGTGTTCCCGGCAACGCGTATTCGACCAGATGCCGTCGCTCGCGTCGGTGGCTAGGCGTTGCATCCCGAGTGTTCTATGGAGACAAACATGGATGATCAGCGCAGGTTGGTATTGAGGGCGGCTACTTCGGCCAGCGTGTTGGGTGCGGCGCTGGCGGCGGGTCTGTTGAAGCCCGGCATGGCGTTTGCCAACTGGAACAAG
>CAYTRH010000297.1:0-2030 GCA_964440155.1 uncultured Thiobacillus sp.
CATCCCCGGTCGCCGGGCTACCCCCGCCGCCGTCCCTGCCCGGCCGGCCGGCCCCGGCCATCGCCCCGGCAACCGGCGTTCACGCCACCGCCTCCGCATCCCCCGGCCACGGCTCGATGCGCAGATGGACCGGCGTGAACGGCGCCCGCCGCCCCTGCATCGTCACCCGCAACCGGGGCGCCGCCCACGACCCCACGTCCAGCGGCGCCAGCAACCCGACCAGCTCACCCGCGCCCAGCGCGGCGCGGACCGCTTCGGCGGTGGTGGCGTTGGGCTCGTCTGCGGTCAGCGCGATGCCGCGCTCGTGGCCATACACGAAACCGCCGGGAAAACCACTCAGTGCCGCGGGCGGCAGCACGAAACGGATGGGCCGCGGACTGGCAGCCACCAGCAGCAGCGCGTCGCCGGCGCTCATGCCCTGGCATTGCAGCAGCGCCGGCCCGTGTTCGGGGATGTGGGCGCGGCCCTCGACGCCCAGGCGGTAGAACCCGTGGATCATCAACCACGCCAGGAAGCGCGCCAGGAACTCGGGCACCAGGCCATAGATGTACACGGCGACGGCGGCATTGCACAGGGCGGCGGTGGCGAACAGCGCCGGTATGCTCAGGCCGTCGGCCAGCAGCAGGGCGGCGGCCAGGGCGCCCTGCACCATGAACAGGGCATTGAGGATGTTGTTGGCGGCGATCACGCGGGCCCGCTGCGCCTCGGCGCTGCGCTGCTGCACCAGGGCATACAGCGGCACGATGAAGAAGCCGCCGAACGCGCCGATGAGCCACAGGTCCGCCAGCAGCCGCCAGGTATCCGGACGCGCCAGCAGGGCCATGGCGCCCAGCGCTTCGCCCGCCGGCGCGGCCGGCGAGGCCCAGGCCAGATCCAGCGCGAACAGCGTGAGTCCGATGGAGCCGAGCGGCACGATGCCCAGCTCCACCCGCCCGCCGGAAAGACGCTCGCACAGCAGGGAGCCCATGCCGATGCCCAGGGTGAACACCACCAGCAGCAGCGTCACCACGCTCTCGTCACCGCCCAGCACGTTGCGCGCATAGGCCGGAAACTGGGCCAGGAACAGGGCGCCGAACAGCCAGAACCAGGAAATGCCCAGGATGGACAGGAACACCGCGCGGTTGTCGCGCGCGTAGCGGAAGGTCCGCCAGGTCGAAGTCAGGACGTTGAAGTCGATGGTCAGATCCGGCGCCGGCGGCGCGGCCGCGGGAATCGCCCGGCTGGCCGCGTAGCCGGCCAGCGCCACCGCCAGGCCGGCCACCGGGATCCAGGTGGTGGCGCCGTCGATGCCAGCGAGCAGGCCGCCGAACAGGGTGCCGAGCAGGATGGCGACGAAGGTGCCCGCCTCGATCAGCGCGTTGCCGCCCACCAGTTCGGCCGGCCGCAGATGCTGGGGCAGCAGCGCGTACTTGACCGGCCCGAACAGGGTCGATTGCAGGCCGAGCAGGAACAGCGCGGCCAGCAACACTTCCAGGCTGCGCAGCAGGAAGCCGGCGCCGGCCACCAGCACGATGCCGATCTCCAGCAGCTTGGCCAGCCGCGCCAGGCGCGCCTTGTCGTATTTGTCGGCGAGTTGCCCGGCGATGGCGGAGAACAGGAAGAACGGCAGGATGAAGATGCCGGCGGCCAGATTGGCCAACACCTCCGGCCGCATGGTCGTCCAGCCCGCCGCCTGGAAGGTGAGCAGCACCACCAGCGCGTTCTTGATCACGTTGTCGTTCAGCGCGCCGAGGAACTGGGTGACGAACAGCGGCAGGAAACGCCGGCTGCGCAACAGGCGGGTCTGCGCGCTCATGGCGCCACCGCCGCGTGCGCCGTCGCCGTGCCGAGCAGGCGTGCCAGACGATCGGGCAAGGCGCGCAGCATGTCGTCCAGCCATTCCCCCATCAGGCACACCTGCAACCAGTTTCGTTCGGCCAGATAGCGGCTCTGGTAGGCCAGCAGGTAACCGCGCCGACGCATGCCTTCGGCCACGCGGGCCGCCGGCACGCGCGGCGGGCAGGCCACGGTGATGATGCCCGGCATGGCCT
>CAYTRH010000298.1:0-2021 GCA_964440155.1 uncultured Thiobacillus sp.
AGCAGCCAGGGCAGCATCCAGCCCAGCAACGCCAGCAACACGTCGGTGACGTCGGCAAAGCGGCCGGGGATCGACTGCTGCATCCATTCCAGCGCAAGCGCCAGCAGCGCCACAGCCGCGCCGCCGCCCAGCCAGACGGCGCGCCGCCAGCGCCAGGGCGTGAGCCAGCGCGCCACCAGCGCCAGCGCGATGAAGGGCCACAGCGTTTCAAGAATATCCAGCATCCCCGACAGCGACCCCACCTGGCCGGCGAAGGGAACCCAGTTCATGCTGTAGGTGGTGGCGGTGTCGCCGGGCTGGAACTGCGCCAGCGTATAGGCGGTCAGCAGCGCGGCGCCGGCGCCGGCCGCCCGCATCACCGTGTCGCGCGGCCACCCCCTCCGCCACGCCAGCGCCGCCGCCCAGCCGGCCAGCGCTTCGAGCGTCAGCTGCCGCCCCACCACCGGAATTTTCAGCAGCAGCACCGTCAGGCTGAACACCAGAAACGGCCAGGCAATCGGACGCAGCGCCGCCAGCCGCGCGATCAGCCCCAGCGCCATCACGGCCAGGCCGGTACCGAGGGCATCCATAGGACGGAAGGTCTCGGGATGGCGCAGCGTGTTGCCCAGCGGCTTGAGCCCGCTTTTCAGATTGCCCCAGTCGAGCGACGGCACGAAGGGGCCTGCCTGCGTCAGCGCCCACAGTCCGAGGACGATCAGCGCCAGATTCGCCAGCGCGCCGGGCGCGAACCAGTTGTGCCGCGCACTCAGCAGCAGGCGTCCGGTCGGCAAACGCGGATCGAACAGCGCGGCAAACAGCGCCCCGCCCAGCGCGCCGGCTGAATTGACGGCCCAGTCCAGACTCGACGGCACGCGGCTGGGCAGAGCCGACTGCATCACCTCCAGCACGAAGCTCAGGCTGCTGCCGAGCAGACTCGCCAGCAGCACCGCTGCCACCATGCCAAGCCGGGGCCGCAGCCACAAGGCAGCAAACAGCCCCAGCGGCACATACGCCAGCAGATTCACCATGATGTCGGCGCGCGACGCGTGGGCGGGCCAGGGCAGCGTGATAGGATTCGACCAGCCCAACAGCGGCGGCGTCCATTCCGACAGCGGAAACACCGTGCCGTAGGCGACCAGCGCGCCGTAGGCGATCGCCATCCACAACATCGACGTCGCGCGCGGAGCGCGCACGGAACCGGCGGTGCTTGAAGAGGGGCGGCGTGGCATGCAAGGATTCTAACCAACAAAGATGGCGCAAATAGACATTTTCAACGGCGACGCCGACGGCCTCTGCGCCCTGCACCAGCTGCGGCTGGACCAGCCGTGCGACAGCACGCTGGTCACTGGCCCCAAGCGCGACATCGGTTTGCTGAAACGTGTCGAGGCTGGCGCGGGCGACAGGATCACCGTGCTCGACATCGCCCTCTCCCAAAACCGCGAGGCGCTGGACCGGCTGCTCGCCGCCGGGGCGCAGGTCCGCTATTTCGATCACCATCAGCCGGGCGATATCCCCACGCATCCGAATTTCGAGCCCCACATCGACACCGATGCCAACGTCTGCACCAGCCTGCTGGTCAACCGGCACTTGCAGGGCAGGCATCTGGCGTGGGCGGTCACGGCCGCATTCGGTGACAACCTCGCCGCTGCCGCGCGCGCCGCTGCCGCGCCGCTCGGTTTGAACGACGCGGCACTTGCCCAGCTGCAATCCCTGGGCGAGTACCTCAACTACAACGGCTATGGCGAAACGCTCGACGACCTGCATTTCCACCCCGCCGACCTGTACCGGCAAATGCAGCCGTACCCTGATCCACTGGCGTTCGTGGCCGAAGCCCCGGCCTACCGGAAACTGGCGGCCGGTTACGCATCGGACATGGCGCAAGCGGCTGGTGTTCAGGCCGCGGAAACCACACCGGCCGGACGCATTTTCATGCTGCCGGCCGAAAAATGGGCGCGTCGAATTTCCGGCGTGTTTGGCAACCGCCTGGCGGTCGAGTCGCCGCACGCCGCGCACGCCGTGCTCACCGCCAAACCCGATGGAGG
>CAYTRH010000299.1:0-2001 GCA_964440155.1 uncultured Thiobacillus sp.
GGCATCGAGCAGCGGCACCTGGGCCGCCGCCTCGAAATAGCCGGGCCGGCCGGGCAGGATGCGGGGATTGGCGGCGCCGGCGATGGCCGCCGGCAGCCAGCCCACTTCCAGCTCGGCGCCGACCGCCACCACCAGTTCGGCGTCACGCAGCGCACGCAGCATGGACGGGCGTGCCTGCAAGGCGTGCGGGTCACGGTCCGGCGGCGCCAGCACGGTCACCCGCACCGCGTCGCCACCGACCACGCGCGCCAGCATACCCATGCTGGCCGTGGTGGCCGCGACCTCGAGATGCGCCCAGGCCGTCAGCGGCAACAGCAGAGCGCACAGCAACAAACAGAATCGGCGCATGGTGCTGTCCTCAGAACTTGTGCGCGCCATGGCTGCCCAGGCTGTGCTGATACTGCAGGAAGACCTGGTTGACCCCCTGCTTCTCGCCGTCCTCCCACAGCTTGGCGCGCGAGGCTTGCAGGCGCAGCCTGGAAAACTCGGTGAGATGACGGGTCAGCGCCAGGGTCCAGCGGTCGGAGGTCTCCCATTCACGCACACTGGTGCCGCGATCCACCTTGTTGGTCATGCCGGTGACGTCGTAACGCGCACCGATCTGCCAATGCGGCGCGAAGCCGTAGACCGCCTGCAGATAGGCACCGTCCTGGGTGAACTTGCGCGGCGCGCCGATGGCGGCGGCATTGGTCTGATGGTAGGCCACGGTCAGATCCTTGCGTTGACGCAGATACTCGGCCGCCAGTGTGAAATCGCCCTGGCCATGGGCGCCGGGTGCATCGAACTTGTACACCAGGTCACCGCCCCACAACCAGCCGTCGCCCTGCAAGCCGTGCACACTGGCCAACGGATTCTGCGCGCGATGGTCGTGCACTTCCTGCAACTGCCGGCCCTTGGCATAGGAGACGCCGAACTGCAGCGCATGGCTGTCGCCCAGATCCGGCGCCAGCTTGACGAAGGTGGTCAGCAGGCGCGGCCCGGCTTTTTCCGCCCCCATGCCGCCATGGCCGATGCCGACCACGTCATCCGGCAGCGCCTGCGTGCCGCTGACGAAGTGATGATCGCGGCCCTGCAACAGCTCAGCGCCGACCAGGCTGTACAGGCTGCCGGTACGCGGCGTCCAGGTCAGTTGCAGGCCGGTGTCGCGCAGGCCGTGCTCGCCCAGCAGCGTGCGGTAGGGCAGGTTCTGGTCGACGAAATCCCAGGTGTGTGGGTGCTGGGCATTGAGGTAGCCGATGCCGGACAGGAAGCGGCCGCCGCGCAGCTTCAAACCACCGGGCAGGGCGCGGGTATCGAAATAGGCTTCCTCGATCTCGACGCCGCCACCGGAATCCACCGCCAGATACAGATTGGCGTCGAAATATGGACTCACCGTCGCCGAGAATGCGATCTCGGTCTCACGCAGATTGAAACCGCGCTCCAGCGTCGGGTGGTCGTGGTCGCCGTGGGCGTGGGTGATGCCGTCGATGTGCTGATAGATTTCCGCGCCCTTGCCACGCTTGTTGTCAGCGTACCAGACGCCGTCCAGGATCACCGAGATGCGCGGGTTGAAGGCGCTGCCGGAACTGACTTCGCCCAGCCGGTCGTGCGCCGCCTGGGCGCTTCCGTCCACGGACGCGGCGGGTACCGCCGGCGCTCGGCTCTCGGCCGCGCGCAGACGGCCTTCCAGTTCGGTCAGGCGCGCCTCGTAGGCACGCTGCATCTGTTGCATCTGTTGCTGGAACTCGGCGCGCAGGCGTTCCAGTTCACGGTTGTCGACGGCCTGCGCGGCGGCACCGGAGGCCCAGGCGAGGGCCACGGCGCTGGTGATCAGCTTACGGGTGAACATACGTCGTCCTTTCGATTCGTCAGGCAATGAGGTGCCTTGCGGCTCGGGCCGCAACGGCAGCGATACGGTAGGGGTGTGGATCGCGCGGGGGCGCGGCGATCAGCGCGCGGCGGCGGGTGGCGCGCGGCTGTGATAGGCGCGCCGCCGCATGTCGGTGGCGGCGGGCTCCGCCT
>CAYTRH010000300.1:0-1994 GCA_964440155.1 uncultured Thiobacillus sp.
TGAACATGATGAAGAACGAGTACAGCCCGGTCTTCTCGACGATGACGCCGTGCTCCGCCAGGTATTTGGTAAGGATGGCGGCGGGGATACCCCATTCGGCGAAGTCGCCGTCCACGTCCAGACCGGGGGTGATGACCGTGGCCTTGATCGGGTCGAGCAGGTTGAAGCCGGTGGCCAGGTCGCCGAAGCCGTGCCAGCGCTCGCCGGCGCGCAGCATCCAGTCCTCGCGGCTGCCCATGCCTTCCTCGGCCAGTTCTTCCGGGCCCCACACCTTGAACCACCAGTCGGTGCCCCATTCCGCCCCGACCTTGCGCATGGCGCGGCGGAAGTCCAGGGCCTCGGCGATGGATTCCTCCACCAGCGCGGTGCCGCCGGGCTCCTCCATCATCGCGGCGGCGACGTCGCAACTGGCGATGATCGCGTACTGCGGGCTGGTCGAGGTGTGCATCAGGAAGGCTTCGTTGAATACGTCGCGGTCCAGTCTGCGCGTCTCGGAATCCTGCACCAGGATCTGCGACGCCTGGCTCAATCCGGCCAGCAGTTTGTGCGTCGACTGCGTGGAGAACACCATGGATTCCCGGCAGCGCGGGCGGTCGGCGCCGATCGCATGCATGCCGCGATAGAAGCCGTGGAAGGTGGCATGCGGCAGCCAGGCCTCGTCGAAGTGCAGTGTGTCGATGCGGCCATCCAGCTCGGCCTTGAGCTCCTCGACGTTGGAGAGCACGCCGTCGTAGGTGGACTGGGTGATGGTGAGTACGCGCGGTTTGGCGTTCTTGTCGGTGGCGAAGGGGTGCGCGGCGATCTTCTTCTGGATGTTCTCCCAGGTGAACTCGGCGCGCGGTATCGGTCCGATGATGCCGTAATGGTTGCGCGTGGGCATCAGGAACACGGGAATGGCGCCGGTCATGATGATGGCGTGCAGGATGGATTTGTGGCAGTTGCGGTCGACCACGACGATGTCGCTGGGCGCCACCGTCGAGTGCCAGACGATCTTGTTCGAGGTGGAGGTGCCGTTGGTGACGAAGAACAGGTGATCGCACTTGAAGATGCGCGCGGCATTGCGTTCCGACGCGGCCACCGGGCCGGTGTGGTCGAGCAACTGACCGAGTTCGTCGACCGCGTTGCACACGTCGGCGCGCAGCATGTTCTCACCGAAGAACTGGTGGAACATCTGGCCGACCGGGCTCTTCAGGAAGGCGACGCCGCCGGAGTGGCCGGGGCAGTGCCAGGAGTAGGAGCCGTCGGCGGCGTAATGGGTCAGCGCGCGGAAGAACGGCGGCGGCAGCGAGTCCAGGTAGGCGCGCGCCTCGCGCACGATGTAGCGCGCCATGAACTCGGGCGTATCCTCGAACATGTGCAGGAAGCCGTGCAGTTCGCGCAGCACGTCGTTGGGGATGTGCCGGCTGGTGCGCGTCTCGCCGTACAGGAAGATGGGGATGTCGCTGTTGCGGAAGCGGATTTCCTCGACGAAGGAGCGCAGTTGGGCGATGGTGGAATCGGCCTGCTCGCCGGCGAACTGCTCGTCGTCCACCGACAGGATGAAGGCCGATGCGCGGCTCTGCTGCTGTGCGAACGAGGACAGGTCGCCGTAACTGGTGACGCCGAGGATCTCCATGCCTTCATCCTCCAGCGCCTTGGCCAGCGCGCGGATGCCCAGCCCGGACGCGTTCTCGGAGCGGAAGTCTTCGTCGATGATGACGACCGGGAAACGGAAGCGCATGGCCCTCTCCTCGCGTTGGGGCAGATGAAAGGCGCGGATTATAGGGAGGCGATCCGACGCGCGTATTAAATCTTGGGCAGCGTCACGCCGGTCTGCCCCTGGTACTTGCCGCCACGGTCGCGGTATGAGGTCGCGCAGATCTCGTCGGATTCGAAGAACAGCATCTGCGCCACGCCCTCGTTGGCGTAGATGCGCGCCGGCAGCGGCGTGGTGTTGGAGAACTCCAGGGTCACGTGCCCTTCCCACTCCGGCTCGAGCGGCGTCACGTTGACGA
>CAYTRH010000301.1:0-1993 GCA_964440155.1 uncultured Thiobacillus sp.
CCGAGATGGAGCGCCTGTTGCCGACCATGCAGCAAGCCGCGCAGGCCATCGGGCCGGATGCGGTGATTCGCGTGCAGGCGTGGCGCAACGAGCTGGATCGCACCAAGCTCACCGTCGATGAAATGGCCCCGCTGTGGAATCGCATCGGCGAGAGCTTTGGTGGTGCGCTCAACGGGATGATCACCGGCGCGCAGACCTGGCGCAGTGCCTTGGCGAGCATCTTCCAGCAAGTGGCCGATGCCTTCCTGCAGCAGATCGTGATCCAGCCGTTCCAGCAGTGGATCGCCATGCAGGCGCGGATGCTGGCGCTCAAACTCGGTTTCATCCAGCAGGAGCAAACCGTCGATGCGGCGGCCAGCGCCGCCAAGGTCGCCCAAAAGACCACCGAAACCACCGCCGTGGTGTCGATGGATGCAGCCAAGGCGGGAGCCGGGGCGGCGGCGTCGCAGGCTTCCATTCCCTACGTTGGCCCGGCACTCGCGGTGGCCGCGATGGTAGCCATGGTCGCCGCTGTGATGGCGCTCTTGGGTGGCATCAAGAAGTTCGCGGGAGGCGGTCTGGTCTCCGGGCCGGGCAGCGCCACCTCGGATTCGATCCCGGCGCGTCTGTCCGCAGGCGAGTACGTGGTGCGGGCGGCCGCCGTGCGCCAGGTCGGCGTGGCCTTCCTTGATTCCATCAACGGCTTGTCGGCAGGCCCACGTTTCAAGGGTGGCGAACTGGCCTTCGCCGCCGGCGGGCTGGTGCCGGAGGTGAAAGTGCCGCCTGCGCAGCCGCAGGTGAATCAGGCGGTGCGCATCGTCAACGCCATCGATCCGGGCGTGACCCACGACCACCTGCAGTCGCCTGCCGGAGAAAAAGTCATCGTCAACATCATCGGGCGCAATGCACGGGCCATCCGTGCGGCGCTGCAAGGCTGAATTTTCAGAGGAAAGTCCAATGGCACTTCTGTTCATCGACGGTTTCGATCACTACGACCCGCAGGCCGTGGACAGCTTTGGCGATCCGTGGCTCGCGCGCGGTAAGGCGGCGTATCTGTCCCCGCAGGCCACCCGCATCCAGGGCCGTCGCCCGTCGTCCTATGCCCTGCGTTTGCCGGAAGGTTCGGGCGGCGGCTACGTCAAGAACCTCGACGCCACCAAGACCAGCCTGATCGTCGGGGCGGCCATTCGCGTGGCGCCGTACCAAAACACCTACACCGAGCCACTGCTGCTGGGCGTGCGCGATGCCAACTCGCAGGTCGCCCATCTCGTGAAAATCGGCGAGGACGGTCGGCTCAAGCTCTACCGCTGGCAATACGGCTATGACCAGTTGATCTCTGTCTCAGTCGCCAGCGCTCCGGCGCGCGGCTGGCACTACATCGAGTTGCAGGTCACGCAAGGCACCAGCAACGGCATTCTGTCAGTGCGCATCAACGGCATCCTGGCCATCCAGATGACTGCGCAGAACACCATCCAGGGCGGTGGCCAACTGCTCACGGCATTCGTGGGTGCCGTGCCTGGCCAAAACTGCCCGCTCACCATCGACGTCGACGACTTCTACATCGCCGACACCAGCGGCACGATCAACAACACCTTCCTCGGTGATGTGCGCGTCGATGCCTTGCAGGCACAGGCCGATGGCAGCCTGAACCAGTGGACCGTCAGTCCGGTCGCGACTTTGGGTAACTTGGCCGCATGGGAAGCCGTGAGCGACGAGGACGAAGTTACGGCGATCAATGCGCCGAACGTGGGGTTGCGCCAGTCCTTCGATGTCGATCCGCTGCCGGTGATGGCCACGCCCGCCATCTACGGCGTGCAATTGACCATGCTGGCGCGCAAGACCGACGCCGGTCTGGGCAAGGTCAAAGGCCTCGTGGTCAGTGGTGCGCAAAGCGCCGTCAGCACCGACATCATTCTGCAGGAGCAACTGGCCTGGCAGAGCACGCTGTTCGAACGCAACCCGAACGGCAACGTGCAGTGGACGGAGGCCGCCTTCAATGCCGCTGAGTTCGGCG
>CAYTRH010000302.1:0-1984 GCA_964440155.1 uncultured Thiobacillus sp.
CAGACCGGCGCCGCCGCCGGCCGCCAGCGCCAGCACGCCGTCGCGCCAGCGGCGCGGCGCAGAAGACTCTGCCGGACTGCGCTGCGGCAGGAAGAACAGCGCCAGCAGCAGCAACACGATGGTGACGATCTCCACCGACAACTGGGTCAACGCCAGGTCCGGCGCCGAGAACTTGACGAAGATCAGCGACACCACCAGGCCGACCACGCCGATCACGATCAGCGCGACGAAGCGCTGCCGATGCAGCACGACGGTCATCAGCGTCGCGGCGATCAGGCCCAGGGTGGCCAGCATGCTGATGCCGTCCACCGGCAGCAGCGCGCGTGTGCCGGTGAGCGGCCCCTGCGCCGACTGGAAGCCATGCACGCCCACCGCCAGCGCGAACAGCACGAACACGAACAGCATGCGTTGCAGCGAACCGTTGTCCAGCGCACGGGTGACCCCGGCGGCGAGCGCGAACAGCGTCTCGACGATGCGATGGTAGATGGCGTGCGCATCGATCAGCCCGGCCATGCGCGCGTACCACGCGAACAGCGGCCGGCGCGCGGCATACACCAGCACACCGCCGGCCAGGGCCAGCAGGCTCATCATCAGCGGCGCATTGAAACCGTGCCAGATCGCCAGGCTGTATTCCGGCGGCGCGGCACCGAGCACCGCCGCCGAGGCGACATGCAATAGCGGCGCCACGGTCAGCGCCGGCAATATGCCGACCAGCAGGCACAAGGCCACCAGCACTTCCACCGGCACCTTCATCCAGCGCGGCGGCTCGTGCGGCGTCTTGGGCAGGTCGACCGGTTCGCCATTGAAGAACACGTCGTGGATGAAGCGCAGCGAATAGGCCACCGAGAACACCCCGGCCAGCGTCACCGCCGCCGGCAACAGCCAGCCACCGGGCAGGCCGGCGGTGCGATGCACCGCCTCGGCGAAGAACATCTCCTTGGACAAAAAGCCGTTGAACAGCGGCACGCCGGCCATGGACGCCGCCGCCACCATGGCCAGTGTGGCGGTGTAGGGCATGTACTGCCACAGACCGTTCAGCTTGCGCATGTCGCGCGTGCCGCTCTCGTGGTCGATGATGCCGGCGGCCATGAACAGCGAGGCTTTGAAGGTGGCGTGGTTGATGATGTGGAACACGCCGGCCACCGCCGCCAGCGGGGTGCCGATGCCGAACAGCAGCGTGATCAGGCCCAGATGGCTGATGGTGGAATAGGCCAGCAGCCCCTTGAGATCGTGCTTGAACAGCGCGAAGTAGGCGCCCACGAGCAGCGTGACCAGACCGGCGCCGCCCACCAGCCAGGACCATTCCGGCGTGCCGGACAGCGCCGGGAACAGGCGTGCCAGCAGGAACACGCCGGCCTTGACCATGGTGGCCGAGTGCAGATAGGCGGATACCGGCGTCGGCGCCGCCATGGCGTTGGGCAGCCAGATGTGGAATGGGAACTGCGCCGACTTGGTGAACGCGCCCAACAGCACCAGCGCCAGCATGGGCACGTACAGCGGATGCGCGCGGATCGCCTCGCCCTGGGCCAGGATCACCGACAGCTCGTAACTGCCGGCCATCTCGCCCAGCAGCAGCAGGCCGCCCAACAGCGCCAGACCGCCGGCGCCGGTCACCGTCAGCGCCATGCGCGCGCCGTTGCGCGCGTCCGCGCGGTGCTGCCAGTAGCTGATCAGCAGGAAGGACGACAGGCTGGTCAGTTCCCAGAAGATCAGCAACTGGATGACGTTCTCGGACAACACCACGCCCAGCATGGAACCCATGAACAGCATCATGCAGGCGTAGAAACGGCCCATGCTGTCGCGCTCGGACAGGTAGTAGCGCGCATAGATCACGATCAGCACGCCGATGCCCAGGATCAGCAATGCGAACAGCATGGCCAGGCCGTCGAGACGGAAGGCGAGATCGAGGCCCACCGACGGCATCCACGGCAGCCGCCACACCGTCACCGCGCCGGCGAAGGCGCCGCCCAGCGACGGCACCAAC
>CAYTRH010000303.1:0-1978 GCA_964440155.1 uncultured Thiobacillus sp.
TTTCAACCCGCGCCTGCGCCTGGCCATCGACAAGGCCAAGACCGAGTCGATGCCCAAGGACAACATCGAGAACGCGATCAAGCGCGGCACCGGTGAACTGGAGGGCGTCAACTACGAGGAAGTTCGCTACGAGGGCTATGGCCCCGGCGGCGCCGCGGTGATCGTCGACTGCCTGACCGACAACCGGGTGCGCACCGTCGCCGACGTGCGCCATGCACTGTCCAAGCATGGCGGCAACCTCGGTACCGACGGCTCGGTGGTGTTCCAGTTCCGCCATTGCGGCCAGATCGTGCTGGCGCCCGGCGCCGACGAGGACAAGGTCATGGAGATCGCGCTGGAGGCCGGTGCGGAGGACGTCACCAGCAACGACGACGGTTCCATCGAGGTCATCACCGCGCCCAACAACGACCTGGCCACGGTCAAGGAAGCCCTGGAGCAGGCCGGGTTGCAGACGGTGATGGCGCAGGTGGTGATGAAACCGCTCAATGAGATCGAGATCGGCGGCGACGACGCCATCCGCTTCCAGAAGATGCTGGACATGCTCGACGACCTCGACGACGTGCAGGAGGTCTACACCTCGGCGATCCTGCCGGAGTGAGGATACTCGGCCTCGACCCCGGCCTGCGCGTGACCGGCTACGGCATCATCGACCAGTCCGGCCAGACGCTGCGCTATGTCGCCAGCGGTGTGGTGCGCACCGCCAGCGGCGGCGAGCTGCCGGAGCGCATCCGCATCCTGTTCGCCGGGGTGGTCGAGATCCTGGAACGCTTCCGCCCGGACACCGCGGCGGTGGAAAAGGTGTTCGTCAACGTCAACCCGCAGTCCACGCTGCTGCTCGGCCAAGCGCGTGGCGCCGCCATCGCCGCACTGACCGCCGCGGGCCGGCCGGTGTTCGAGTACACCGCGTTGCAGGTCAAGCAGGCCGTGGTCGGCAACGGCCATGCCGACAAGACGCAGGTCATGCACATGGTCAAACGTCTGCTGCAACTGCCGGCCGAGCCGCGCCCGGATTCCGCCGACGCGCTGGCCTGCGCGATCTGCCACGCCCACGGCGGCTCCGGCCTGGGCGGTGTGGTCACCAGCACGCGTCGGCGCCGCGCCGGCCGCATGCTGTAGCGCGCCAAGCCGACAGCGGATTTCACCTCGCCACCAAGGAACGAACGCCATGAACAGCCGACACGCCGCGGTGCCGCTGGAACCCACGCCGGAGACGCTGACCCATCCGTTCCAGCGTTACCTGCTGGCGACGCGCCCGGCGTTTCTCAGCATCACCCTGGTCGGCTGCCTGCTCGGCTGCGCCAGCGCGCTGGACGCTGCATTTTCCTGGCCGCTGGCGCTGACGACGCTGTTGCTGGCGCTGGCGGCACATGCCGGCGTCAACGTGTTCAACGACTACTACGACCATCTGAACGGTAGCGACGCCGCCAACGTCGAACGCGTGTTTCCGTTCACTGGCGGCTCGCGCTTCATCCAGAACGGCGTGCTCAGCCCGCGCCAGATGCTGCTGTATGCGCTGCTGCTGTTCGCCGCGGTGATCATCGGCGGCCTGTGGCTGATCGCCGAAGCCGGCACGGGCCTGTTCTGGATCGGCCTGGCCGGCTTGTCGATCGGCTGGGCTTATTCGGCACCGCCGCTCAAACTGAACAGCCGAGGACTGGGCGAGTTGTGCGTCGCCGCCGGCTTCCTGCTGATCGTCGCCGGCAGCGATTACGTGCAGCGCGGCGCCTTCGCCGCCGCGCCCTGGCTGATCGGCCTGCCCTACGCGCTGCTCGTGACCAACATCCTGTACATCAACCAGTTTCCCGACCGCAAGGCGGACCGTCAGGCCGGCAAACGCCACTGGGTGGTGCGCCTGGAGCCGGCCGTCGCCGCGCGCGGCTACCTACTGATCCTGGTGCTGGCCGCGGCTGCGCTGGCCGGTCTGGTGCTGGGCGGCCAGTTGCCGAAGGCGGCACTGATCGCGCTGGCCGGCATGCTG
>CAYTRH010000304.1:0-1966 GCA_964440155.1 uncultured Thiobacillus sp.
CCAGCCCCTGCAACACCCGCGCCACGTCGTGCACGCCCCGTTCCGTCGTCTCCACAAGACGGTTGATGCCCTGCGCCAGCTCCAGGAAAAAACCATCCTTGCCGCTCACTTCCAGACGGCGGCTGAAATCCCCTGCCGCCGCCGCCGATACCAGACCGGCCACTTCCGCTTCCACCGCGACTTCGGCGGTGCGATCGAGCCACTGCGTGACCACGCCGCTGAACCGGCCTTCGGCATCCAGCACCGGGCTGGTGGCAAGACGTAGCGTGCGCCCGCCCAGACGGGTATCGAAATGGCGGGCGTCACGCATCTGCCGGCCATGCGCGGCGCGCAGCGCGTCATCCTCGAACAACTCGGCGACCGGCCGGCCGATCAGGCCGTCGATGTTGAATTCGGGCAGGCGCGCGCGCAACGCGCCGCTCATGCCATCGAACAGCGCGCGCGCGGCGGGGTTGAGGTAGATCAGCCGGCCGTCGGCCTGGGTCAGTGTCACCGGTGTGGCGATGCTGTCCAGCGCGATGCGGATGCGCAGGTTCTCCGCGGCCGCGCGCCGGGTTTCGGCCACGTCGTAACCCAGCCGGATCTGCATCGACGACAGCGCTGCCAGCACCTTGCCGATCTCGTCGTGGCGTTCGATGTGGATGGCATTGTCATAATGCCCCTGGGCGATGCGCTCGAAGTAGCCGATGGTCCGGTTCAGCGGCCGCACCACGGAACGGGTCAGCAGCCAGCCCATCAGCCCGGCGCCGAACAGGGAGAACAGGAACAGGCCGATGATGCCACCGCGCAACTGGCGATAGCGCGCGTCCGCCAGCGCGCGTGCCTCCACCGCATACCGGTCGAGCGCGCCGAGCAGTTCGTCGGTGGCGCGGTTGAGCTTCTGGTACAGCGGATTGATGTTGTAGATCAGGATGTCGCCCGCTTCGTCGTACAGTTCTGCCTGCAATGCCGATTTGGCCGGCAGGATGCCCTCCAGGCCGAACTCGGTACGCGCGGCCTGGAACGCCGCCATGCGCTCGCGCACCGCGGCTGCGGCCGGCAACGCCGGGTTGAAGGCAATGGCCGACAGCCGCTCCCAGTCCTCGGTGATCTGGCGGGTGTTGTCGGTGATCACGTCCAGGTGCAGCGACAGTGCATGGTCGTGCATGCGCGCCATGGACAGCGCCGGGTTGTGCTGCATGCCCAGCAGCACGTGGCCGCGGTTGTCGGCCAGCAGATAGCGGATCTGGTTGGCCAGGCGGGTGGGCTCCACCACCTCGGCGCGTACGTCCTCGACCATCTGGCCGGCGCGTTGCATGCCGTAGATGCCCAGCGCGCCGATCAAGGCCATCGCGCCGGTTGCCGCCAGCGTGACCAGGGTCAGACGCGCGCGCAGACTGAGGTTGAGCGCCCGCTGCACCAGCCCACGCCAGCCGCCGAACGACACGCGCCCACCGACCAGCCGCACGCCGCGCGCGCGACCTTCGCGCATGTCCCGGTACAGACGCTCGGCCTCGGCCACTTCGGCGGGGCTCGGTTTCACGCGGATGGACACGTAGCCGGTGGCCACGCCGTGTTCCATGACCGGGCTGACGTAGGCGCGCACCCAGTAATGATCGCCGTTCTTGCGCCGGTTCTTGACCATGCCGGTCCACGGCTGACCCGCCTGCACCGTGCGCCACAGGTCGGCGAACGCGGCGGCGGGCATGTCCGGATGGCGCACGAGGTTGTGCGGCGCGCCCAGCAGTTCGTGTTCGTCGAAGCCGCTGGCATCGACGAAATCCTGATTGACGAAGGTAATGACGCCCTTGAGGTCCGTGCGCGACACGATCTGCACGCCATCGGCCAGCACGTACTCGTTGCCCGTCACGGGGAGGTTTTGCCGCATGTGGTTGACTCCGTCGTTACCGTGAAAACCGGCGCGCCGCGGGCGCCATCAGAACTCTTCCCATTCGTCGTCGCCGTTGCCGCCGGCCAGACGCTGCAT
>CAYTRH010000305.1:0-1951 GCA_964440155.1 uncultured Thiobacillus sp.
GTATTGCGTTTCGGCCGGCCCTGGCTGGGCGCCTGGCCGTGCGCGCTGGACCAGGATGTCTGGCGCGGCGCGGCCGAGCGCCTGCTCGCCGGACGCTGGGACGTGTTCGCGCTGACCGATCTCGCGCTCGGCTTCCCGCCGCAGTGGAACCGCGATCCATCCAGCGGCCGGATCCTGCCGCTGACCTTCGGCAAGCGCCTGGAATACCGCGATACCGCGCGCAGCGGCGACATCCGTTATCTGTGGGAGCTCAACCGCCAGGCCGAGCTGGGCCTGCTGGCGCAGACCTACGCACTGACCGGCGATGCGCGCCATGCCTCGGCGTGCGCCACGTTGTTGCAGTCCTGGCTGGAACAATGTCCGCCGGGCCTGGGCGCCAACTGGGTCAGCGCGCTGGAGGCCGCGGTCCGTTTGAACAACTGGGCGTTCGTCTGGCATCTGCTGGGCGGCGCCGACGCGCCGGTGTTCGCCGGCGCCGACGGGGCGGCGCTGCGCGCGCACTGGCTGGATTCGGTGTACCACCATTGCGCCTTCATCGACGGCTATCTGTCGCGCCACTCCTCGGCCAACAACCATCTGCTCGGCGAACTCGCCGGTTTGTACATCGCCACGCTGACCTGGCCGTGCTGGCGTGCCAGCGGCCGCTGGCGCGCGCGCGCCCGGCGCGAACTGGAGCGCGAGGCGCTGAAGCAGAACGCGCCCGACGGTGGCAACCGCGAGCAGGCGTTCTACTACCACCACGAGGTGCTCGAATGGCTGCTGCTCGCCGGCATCTGGGCGCGCGCCCAGGGCGAGGATTTTTCCCCGGCCTATTGGGCGCGGGTCGAGGCCATGCTGGAATTTTTGCTGGCGGTGATGGATGGGGCCGGGCAGGTGCCCATGGTCGGCGATGCCGATGATGCCCATGTCGTACGCTTCGCGCCGGGCGCCGGGGATGACCCCTACCGAACGCTGCTGGCGCTGGGCGCGGTCTGGTTCGATCGCGCCGACTTCGCCACCAAGGCCGGCGAGTTCGGCATCAAGGCGCGCTGGCTGCTCGGTGACGCGGCGGCGGCGCGTTTCGCCGCGCTGTACGCGCGCGCCGAACCACCGTCGCCACGCCGCGCATTCCCGGACAGCGGCTACTACCTGCTGGGCGCCGATTTCGATCGCCCGGAAGAGGTGCGCCTGCTGGCCGACGCCGGCCCCCTGGGATACCTGTCCATCGCCGCCCACGGCCATGCCGATGCGCTCGCCTTCACCCTCAGCGTGGGCGGGCACGAGGTGCTGATCGATCCGGGTACCTACACCTACCTGGGCGAACCCGAATGGCGCGAGTATTTCCGCGGCACCGCCGCGCACAACACGGTGACGGTCGATGGCGAGAACCAATCGCACAGCGGCGGCCCGTTTCTGTGGCTGCATCATGCCCGCGCGCGCCGGCTCGAGTTCCATGCCGATGCGCACCGGCAGGTGCTGATCGCCGAGCACGACGGTTACCGCCGCCTGCGCGATCCGGTGACGCATCGGCGCCAATGGGTGTACCAGCCGGCGGGGCGCTCGATCGAAGTGACCGACCAATTGTTCGCGCGCGGCGCGCACTGGCTGGCGTGGCACTGGCATTTCGCCGAACACGTCGCGGTCAGCGCCGCGCCGGGCATGCTGGTCGCGCGCGTGCCGGGGTGGCGCATCACGCTGATGCTGCCGGAAGGCTGCGACGCCCTCGAGTTGTGGCGGGGATCGGCGCAGCCGCGCGCCGGTTGGGTGTCGCGTCGCTTCGGCCACAAGGTGCCGACCACCACGGCGATCTGGCGCGCGCACCTGCACGGTGACGGATCATGGACCACGCGCATCGTCGTCGCTCGCGACGCCTAGCGGCGCCTGCTCTGCTGCTGTGCTGGGCGGCCGCGCCGTGGCTTCCCGGCCATGCCTGCGCGCCCGCGGCCGACTGGCTGTCCGGCGCGCCGGCGCT
>CAYTRH010000306.1:0-1934 GCA_964440155.1 uncultured Thiobacillus sp.
AGGCGCATGGCGGGCTGCGCGCCCGCCGGCAGACCATGCCCCGGTTCCAGCGTGCAATCCCAGACGCTGTGTGCGACCGTCACCGGACGTACCTCGATGCCGTGGCGGCGGGCATCCTGGACGATCTGGTCCGGCGAGTAGAAGCCCATGGGTTGGGCATTGAGCAATGCGCAGGCGAAGGCGGCCGGCTCGTGACATTTCAGCCAGGCGGAGACATAGACCAGCAGGGCGAAGCTGGCGGCGTGCGACTCGGGAAAACCGTACTCGCCAAAGCCGAGGATCTGCTGGTAGATGGCGCGCGCGAAATCCTCGCCGTAACCGCGTGCGCGCATGCCGGAGATCAGCCGGGCCTCGAACGCTTCCAGGCCGCCACGCCGGCGCCAGGCGGCCATGGAGCGACGCAGGCGGTCGGCCTCGCCGGGGGTGAAGCCGGCCGCAACCACTGCCAGTTGCATCACCTGTTCCTGGAAGATGGGCACGCCCAGGGTGCGTTGCAGCACGCCGCGCACCGCCGCGGACGGGTAGACGACCGGCTCGAGGCCCTGGCGCCGGCGCAGATAGGGGTGGACCATGCCGCCCTGGATGGGGCCGGGGCGGACGATGGCCACCTCGATCACCAGATCGTAGAAACAGCGCGGTTTGAGCCGGGGCAGCATGGACATCTGCGCGCGCGATTCGATCTGGAACACGCCCACGGTGTCGGCGCGCCCGATCATGGCGTAGACCGCCGGGTCTTCGGCAGGCACGTCGGCCATGGCGAAAGGCCGGCCACGCAATGCGGCGACATGAGCCAGCGCGCGGCGGATGGCGGACAGCATGCCCAGCGCCAGCACGTCCACCTTGAGCAGGCCCAGGGTGTCGAGATCGTCCTTGTCCCACTGGATGATGGTGCGCTCCGGCATGGCGGCGTTTTCCACCGGCACCAGTTCGGCCAGCGGGCCGCGCGCGATGACGAAGCCGCCGACGTGCTGCGACAGGTGGCGGGGAAAGCCCACCAGTGTGGTGACCAGGTCGATCAGCCGGGCCACCGGCGGGTGCGCGGGGTCGAAACCCGCCTCTTGCAGCCGCTCCGGCTTCACCCGCCGGCCATCCCACCACACCTGGGACTTGGCCAGGCGGTCCACCTGCTCCAGGTCGAAGCCCAGCGCCTTGCCGACGTCGCGCAGCGCGCTGCGCGGACGGTAGGTGATCACCGCGGCGGCCAGCGCAGCGCGCTCGCGCCCGTACTTGCGGTACAGGTACTGGATCACCTCCTCGCGCCGTTCGTGCTCGAAATCGACGTCGATGTCCGGCGGCTCGTCGCGCTCGCGCGAAATGAAACGCTCGAACAGCATGGCCATGCGCGCGGGGTCCACCTCGGTGATGCCGAGCGCGTAGCACACCGCCGAATTGGCGGCGGAACCGCGCCCCTGGCACAGGATGCCGCGCGCGCGCGCAAAGGCGACCATGTCATGCACGGTGAGGAAATAGTGTTCGTAGCGCAGCTCGGCGATCAGCGCCAGTTCGTGTTCGATCAGTTGCCGCACCTTGTCCGGTACGCCCTGAGGGTAACGGCGCGTCAGTCCCGCCTCGGTGAGCGCGCGCAGGTGTTGCGTCGGGCTGGTGTCCGGCGGCACCAGTTCGGCCGGGTATTCGTAGCGCAGGCTGTCCAGCGAGAAGTCGCAACGCGCGGCGATGCGCACGCTCTCGGCCAGCAGCGCCGGCGGATAGATCGTCGCCAGGCGCGGGATGGGACGCAGATGGCGTTCGCCGTTGGCGAACAGCGCATGGCCGCAATCCTTGACCGGCCGGCCCAGACGGATGGCGGTGAGCGTGTCCTGCAGCACGCAGCGCGCCCGCACGTGCATGTGCACGTCGCCGGCGGCCACCAGCGGCAGGTCGTGCGCGCGGGCGAAGGTGCCGAGGCGGGCGAGCCGCCGGCGGTCGTCGGCGCC
>CAYTRH010000307.1:0-1927 GCA_964440155.1 uncultured Thiobacillus sp.
GTTGGTGGCGCAGCCCGGCGGCGCCAACACCCTGGCGCTGTTCCAGGCGCTGCTCGCCGCCGGCGACGGCGACGCCGCCATCGCGCTGATGCGCGCCTGGCTGCGCGACAACCCGCATGACGTGGCGGCGGAAGCGGCGCTGGCGGAGGCGCACCTGCGCCTGGGCAAGTGGTCCGAGGCGCGCGACGCCTACCAGCGCTATCTGGAAAAGCGGCCGAACGATGTCGGCGCTTTGAACAATCTGGCGAACGTTCTACTCCGGCTGGACGATCCGCGCGCGCTCGCGGTGGCACGTCAGGCATACGCGCTGGCGCCCGCCGACGCCAACGTGGCCGACACGCTGGGCTGGATCCTGGTGCGGCGCGGCGAACCGGCGCAGGCGTTGCCCTACCTGCGCGACGCCCGCCTGCGCGCACCGGCCGACGCGCAGATCCAGTATCACCTCGGCGTGGCCTTGCACCAGTTGGGCCGCAAGGCCGAAGCGCGGCGCGAACTGCAAGGCGCGCTGGCGGCACCGGGTGGCTTCGAAGGTCGCGACGAGGCGCGCGCACTGCTCGGCCGGCCCTGAGCCGACCGCCGCTGACTGTCGGGAATTTTTACTCGCCACCGCTGCGGGTGTCCGGACGGACTCTATTACTAAATGCATAATCAATGGGTTATACAAAATGGCATGAATCGTGCTTGAGCTTGAGTAGACCGCCCACAAGCAAAGGACGAGCACCATGACCACCCGCCATCGCGATATCCTCGCCGCTCTGCTGATCGCCGTAGGCACGGCCGGCGTCAGCCACGCGGCCACGACCTATACTTACACATACAATTACAATTTCACGGTCAACAGCGGCTGCACCGGCACTTGGTACACCAGTTGCGGTCTGACCGGCACCCAGACCGGCAGTTCGGTGACCCCCTTGCCGGCTCCGGCCGATCCCAATGCGCCGCCCAACACCATCGGGGCAACGGCTACTGGTTGGGCAAACACCCAGGGAACCGCGAACATCAATCTGGAACAGGGGCAGTTGCAGTCTTGGAGTGGAGGCTTGGGGGTCAAGCATGCGGATGGAGAAACCGATTCCAGCCCGCAGCATGCAACGGATAATGAAGGCAGGCTGGAGTCCATCCTCTATTCCTTCAATCAGGCGATCTCGCTGACCCAGGTGAACATCACCTGGTACCAGAATGACTCCGACATCACCGTGTTGGCGTTCACTGGCGGCAATTTCAACGTCAATAGCAATCTCGCAGGGCTCTCCTACGCGAGCCTGCTGACCAATGGCTGGACCTTGGTCGGCCACTATTCCAACCTGCACCAAAATGGCAACAAGACGACCGTCAATACCGGCATCTCATCCAGCTATTGGTTGATCGGCGCGGCGAATTCGCTCGGCCAGAGCGGTAGCGGTCTGGACAGCAGTTTGGACTATGTGAAGATTGGCGCGCTGGCAGCCACGGTGACCACCCAGTTCACGCCGCCACCACCGCCCACCGGCGTACCCGAGCCGGGCACGCTGGCGCTGTTCGGCCTGGGCGCGCTGATGCTGGCGCGGGCACGGCGCCGCTGAGTCGTCGGCCTGATGGACGAGCGAAGGGCCCGCTGTGCGGGCCCTTCGCTGTTTCACGCCCAACGCAATCGTGGGTGCCGTGCGCTCAACCGCGCCGCATCGAATCGAAGAAATCGGCGTTGGTCTTGGTGGCGCGCACCTTGTCGGCGAAGAATTCCATCGCCTCCATGTCGTCCATGGGATAGAGCAGTTTGCGCAGCACCCAGATCTTCTGCAGGATGGCCGGCTCGATCAGCAGTTCTTCCTTGCGCGTGCCGGACCGGTTGACGTTGATCGCCGGATACACCCGCTTCTCGGCCATGCGCCGGTCGAGGTGGATCTCCATGTTGCCGGTGCCCTTGAATTCCTCGTAGATCACGTCATCC
>CAYTRH010000308.1:0-1568 GCA_964440155.1 uncultured Thiobacillus sp.
GGCCGTCGCGTGGTGCCAGCGCGCGCGCGGCCTGCTCGGGCGTCGTGAACGCGCCGTCCGGATCGGCGAGATGGCGTGCGGCGGCGGCGCGCGCGCCGGTCAGATTGGCTTTCCGCGCGCCACCGTGCAGCGGTCGCGCGGCGAACACCACGTTGCCGGCGACGCGTTGCGTGTACGCATTGGGTTCCGCATGTACCACCGTGATGCCGTTGCCGGCGGCGAGCACGGTGTTGAACAGCACGCTCACGTCGCGCGGCACGTCGTTGTGCGGCTGCACGCGGATGGCGTCCGGGCCGTCGGTGATGAACAGGTTGTTGTACAGCGCGAACCGGCCTTCCCCCTGGAACAGCGCTTCGCCGGGGTTGTGGCGGAACAGGTTGGCGTAGATCAGGTAGCGGTCGTCGCTGCCGTCGCCGCTCACGGGCCAGTGGCCGACCAGCAGATTGGGGCGGGCCATCGGTCCGGGCGGTCCGCCGTCACGCTTGTCGAACACGTTGCGGCGGATCACCGTGGTCTGCGCCGTACCGGCGCCGGGCAGGCCGGCCGGGCGTGGCGCCTGGTGCTTGATCTGTAGGTTGTAACCCAGGGTGGCGCGAATGTGGTTGTCTTCGATCAGGCCGGCGACGAACGGATCGGAACCGTCGGAGTCGCCGAAGTACATGCCGGTGCCGACCCGCTCGATCAGGTTGCCGCGCACCACCCAGCCGAACGCTGGTGCCTTGGTGGATATGCCGACGTTCTGCTGCGAGGCGTCGTGGTCATGGATGTGCAGGTTCTCCAGCGTGACGAAATGGGCATAGCGCGCGTGGCCCTCGGCGCGCACCGCATCCACCGGTTGGCGCGCGCCGTCCAGTTGCAGGTTGCGCAGCGTGACATGGCTGACGTCGATCAGGCTGACCGTATGCGCGCCGCGCCGGGCGACGAAGCGCGCGCGCGCACCGGTGGCGGGGCCTTCGATGACGATGGGGCGTTCCGCCTCGCCGTGCAGGTCACGCAGCGGCAACCCCTGGGTGTAGACGCCGGCGCGCAGCAGCAGCCGGTCGCCGGCTTGCAGGCGGGCGAGCCGATCGCGGTAATCCTCGGGCCCGGCATGATGGTCGGCTGCGCCGAGCGGCAGCGCCGTCGCCAGCAGCGCGGCACTCAGGAGGCCAGCGAGCCGGCGCACGGATCGCTCGCACCGACCGCCGCCAGATCCAGACTGTTGGCGAGGCGGCGCACCAGGCTTTGCGCGCTCTGCCGGCCGGAATCGAGCACGATGTCGGCGGTCTGCATGTACAGCGCGTGACGCGCGGCATAAAGCTCGCGCAGTCGCTGCAATGGGTCTTCGGTCTGCAACAGCGGCCGGTTCTTGTCGTGGCGCGTGCGCAGGAACAGTTCCTGCGGCTGACAGCGCAGATAGACCACGGTGCCGCGCGCCTTCAGGCGTTCGCGGTTCTCCGCCGCCAGCACCGCGCCGCCGCCGGTGGCCAGCACGATGCCGCGGCGTTGCGTCAGTTCGTCGATCATGCAGATCTCGCGCCTGCGGAAGCCGGCCTCGCCCTCGATCTCGAAGATGGTGGGGATGGGCA
>CAYTRH010000308.1:1613-1838 GCA_964440155.1 uncultured Thiobacillus sp.
GGCCGCGCTGGCGCGCCAGTAACTTGGCGATGGTGGTCTTGCCCGACCCCATCAGGCCGACCAGAAAGATGTTGCAGCTCGGAATCATGGCGGCATTGTACTGTCGGGTACCCGGAAAAACCCGCTGCGTGGCCGGATGGCTGCGTTGCGCTCCATCGCCTGTGTGCGGGAGATGTCTCGGTCGCTGCGCGCCGCGCGCCGCGCGCCGCGCGCCTCGCCGCCGCT
>CAYTRH010000309.1:0-1821 GCA_964440155.1 uncultured Thiobacillus sp.
AGAGCGGGCGGCCGTCGCGTTCGACGCGGGTTTCCAGGCGCAGCTCGCCGCGCGCGAAGCGCTCGCCGGACGCCCGCCGGCCCAGGCACAGCAGTTCCCAGCCGAGGTAACGCGCGTCGCCGGCCAGCTCGATGCGACCGACCGTGTCGGCGCGCACACCATCATGGACGATGCTCTCCTGCGGCAGCCATTCCACCGCCCCACCCGGGCCGACGCGCACGCGCACGGCCTGTTGCGCCCGGGGACCGGCGGTGCGATACCACTTGCCAGCGCCGGGCGTGGTCAGCAGCGCCCGCGCCTCGGCGCCGACCTCGACGTCGATGTCCAGACTGTCGCCGCCGGCGATACCCGCCGGCGGATGCAGCACGATGGCATGGCACACCGCCGGCCCCTCCGGATACAGCGCCTTCTGCACGCGCAGCGGCCCCTCGTGGCGGTTGGCGGCGAGGATCGTGCCACCTTCGCGCCGCTCGAAATGCAGCGCCAGGCGTGCCCGCCAGGGCAGCGCGGACGGATCGGGTGAACGGGCGGTCATGGCGGCATTATCGACGCACGCGGAATGGTGGCGAAATACGTCGAATGGCGCAGGCGGCTATTCCGCCATCCCGGCGCAACGGACCACAACCGGGGCAACTCGGGAAACCATGGCGAGCGGCTGGAGGACAAGGCGCACGGCGCTTGGCCACCGAGACCCATCGAACAGACGGACGAGGCAGCGAGCACCGCGCAACGCAGCCGTCCGGCAGGAGTCGGGGTGGCACCGGCGCTATACCGCCAGCAGCGCGCGCACGCCGTCCTTGTCCATGTCCGCGCCGGCACCGCGCTTGATGATCTCGCCGCGCTCCATGACCAGATACTGGTCGGCCAGCGCACGAGCGAAGTCGTAATACTGCTCGACCAGCAGGATGGCGACCTCACCGGTGGCGGCGACCTGCTCGATGGCATGCATGACTTCCTGACGCTCGGACGTCTGCTTGGCGGCGTCGAGGTTCGGCCGGCTGTTGGCGACCACGCGGATGGCGCGTTCGATGTCCTTGATGATGGACGGCTGGATGCCTTCGGTCGGCTCGTCCAGAATCAGCAAGCGCGGATTCATGGCCAGCGCGCGGCCGATGGCGAGCTGCTGCTGCTGGCCGCCGGACAGGTCGCCGCCGCGCCGCTTGAGCATGGTCTTCAGCACCGGAAAGAGCTCGAAGATGCGCTGCGGCAACTTCGCCTTGGCCGGCAGGCTGGCCATGCCCATGCGCAGATTCTCCTCCACCGTCAGGCGCGGAAAGATTTCCCGGCCCTGCGGCACGTAGCCGATGCCGGCGCGCACCCGCGCGTGCGCAGGCAGACCGGTGATGTCCGCGCCGGCGAATTCGATCGTGCCGGTCCTGGCCGGCACCAGCCCCATCAGGCACTTGAGCAGCGTGGTCTTGCCGACGCCGTTCCTGCCCAGCAGGGCGGTGACCTTGCCGACCGGCGCCGCGAAGGTGACGTCGCGCAGGATGTGGCTGCCGCCGTAATACTGGTTGAGTCCGTTCACCACCAGCATGTCACCGCCCCAGATAGACTTCGATGACGCGTTCGTCGTTCTGCACCGTGGCCAGGTCGCCCTCGGCCAGCACCGAGCCTTCGTGCAGCACCGTGACCTTGCCGCCGAGTTGTTCGATGAAGGTCATGTCGTGCTCGACCACCACCAGGCTGTGGCGACCGGCCAGCGACTTGAACAGTTCGCCGGTGCGCGCGGTCTCGTCGTCGGTCATGCCGGCGACCGGCTCGTCCAGCAGCAGCAGTTGCGGGTCGTGGATCAGCAGCGTGCCGATCTCCAGCCGTTGC
>CAYTRH010000310.1:0-1819 GCA_964440155.1 uncultured Thiobacillus sp.
AGTGCGCGCGGCGCTCGATTCCGGTCGCGCCGCGGCGCGCGTGCGCTGAGGGCGCGGATCATGACCTGGACCGCGGTGGCTGGCGTCGACGAGCTGGGCGTCGGCCAGATGAAGCGCATCGCGCCCGCCGGCAGGGCGCTGCTGCTGGTGCATGCCGAGGGCGGTTACTACTGCGTCGACGAACTGTGCAGCCACGAGGACTATTCGCTGTGGTTCGGCTGCGTCAAGGGTCGCGCGATCAAGTGCTCGCTGCACGGCAGCTATTTCGACCTGGCCAGCGGCCAACCGTTGAACGAGCCGGCGGACTGTCCGCTCGCCACCTTTCCCACCAAGGTCGAGGGCGGCCGAGTCTGGGTCGACGCCGGCTGAGGGCGTCCCATCCGCGGGTTGGGTGAGCGGCCGATCAGGTGTGTGGGCGACTGTGCACGTGGGGTGGGGTCTGCTCCGCATCCACCGGCACCAGATTCAGCACGCCGTGACGCACGCCGCGTTCGGCCGCGAGTTTGCTGGCGAACGCGCGCACCTCGTCGGTGTGTCCGCGCAGAAACAATGCCTCCAGGCAATGCTCGTGGTCCAGATGCACGTGCATGCTCGACACCACGAGGTCGTGCGCGTGATGTTGCAGATCGGTCAACCGCTCGGCCAGCCGGCGTTCGTGATGGTTGTAGACGTAGGACAGGCTGGCCACGCAATGCGGCGCCTCTTCGCGTGCCAGGCGGTCCTGGTCGATCTCCCGACGCAGCATGTCGCGCACGGCCTCGGAGCGGTTGGCGTAACCGCGCGCGCGGATCAGCGCGTCGAATTCCCGGGCCAGCGACTGTTCGAGGGAGATGGTGAATCGTTCCATGTTGGTTGGACGCATCGGATGGCGGACCCGGGCAAGTTTAACGGCCGTGGCCGGCCACGGATTGCCTGAACGGTGGCAACCGGGTCAAATGCCGCGCATGTCCACCCCGACGATACGGCTTACCGATTCGCGTGCGCTGGTCATGCTGCTTTGCCTGGCGCTGCTGGCGCCGGTGTGCGTCGCGCAGGTGGCGGTGCCGCCGGCGCGGGGTTACGTCACCGACCTCACCGGCACCCTGGATGCGGCCCGTCTGCATGCACTGGAAGCCCGCCTGGCGGCGCTGGAACAGGCCAAGGGCAGCCAGATCGTGGTGCTGTTGCTGCCCACCACCGAACCCGAGCCGATCGAACGCTACGCGCTGCGCGTGGCCGAGCAGTGGCGGCCGGGACGCAAGGGCGTGGATGACGGTGCAGTGCTGGTGGTGGCGCTGGGCGACCGTGCGGTACGTATCGAGGTCGGCTATGGGCTGGAGGGGGCCATTCCGGATGCGCTGGCGAAACGCATCATCGAGGACATCGTCATCCCGCGCTTTCGTGCCGGTGATCTGGTGGGCGGCGTCGAAGCCGGCGTGGCGGCCATGATCGCGCTGGTCGAGGGAGAACCCCTGCCGGCGCCGCCGGTGCGCACCGATGACGGTGAGGGCGCGAGCCATGGTGTATTGCCGATGATCATGATGTTCGTGTTCGTCGTCGGCAATCTGCTGCGTGCCTGGCTGGGCGCGTTGCCGGGCGCGCTGCTGGCCGGCGCGGTGGCGTCCGCGGGCGCATGGCTGCTGCTCGGCAGCGTGTTGGCCGGCGTGGTGGTCGGCGTCATCGTGTTCGTGCTGACCCTGATCGGCGTGCCCCGTGTATGGCGCGGCGGCGTCCCGGGTTCCGGCGGCGGCTACGGCGGACTCGGCATCGAGTCGGAAGGGAAAGGCGTCATCGAGTGGCTGAACTCGTGCGGCGCGACGGGTGTGCTGCTCAAGTATCG
>CAYTRH010000311.1:0-1792 GCA_964440155.1 uncultured Thiobacillus sp.
TGGGCTTCCTGACCACCGCGGCCAACGGCGTCGGCGCGCAACTGGCCGGCGCGCTGCCCGGCCCCGCCGGCATGAACGCCACGCAGATGCTGGCGCAACCGCGTGCCGCCTATCTGCTGATGGGCGTGGAGCCGGAACTGGACGCGCACGATGCCGCGGCGGCGCGCGCGGCGATGCAGGCTGCCGGCTTGGTCGTGCAGCTCACCGCCTTCCGCACCGCAGCCAGCGAGTATGCCGACGTGCTGCTGCCGATCGCACCGTTCACCGAGACTGCCGGCGCCTACGTCAACATGGAAGGCCGCCTGCAGACCTTCCATGCCGCCGTGGCGCCGCGCGGCGAAGCCCGGCCGGCCTGGAAGGTGCTGCGCGTACTCGGCAACCTGCTGAACCTCGGCGGCTTCGACCACGACAGCGTCGAGGCCGTGCGCGCCGAAGTGCTGCCGCAGGGCCCGGACGGCATCGCCGCCCATCTGGACAACACGCCCCCTGCCACGAGCACGCCGGCGCCGGCGAGTGAAGGCATCGAACGGCTGGGCGAGACGCCGATCTACCAGCTCGATCCGCTCACCCGCCGCGCCCCGGCGTTGCAGGCCACCGCCGACGCCGCCGCGCCCGTGGCCTGGCTGCACGGCGAACTGCTGGCCCGCCTGGGACTGGAAGCCGGCGGCCGGGTACGGGTGATGCAAGCCGGCGGCGAGGTGGTGTTGCCGGTCAAGCGTGACGACCGGCTGGCCGCCGACACCGTGCGCATCGCCGCGTCGCACCCGCTCACCGCCGCGCTGGGCGCGCGACTGGGCGGCATCCGTCTGGAAAGGGCCTGACATGGACAGCTTGCTCGCCCCCGTTGCGGAACTGCTCGGTCCGGCCTGGCTGCCGGTGTGGACGCTGGTCAAGATCGTCGCCATCGTCGCGCCGCTGATGATCGCAGTGGCCTATCTGACCTACGCCGAACGCAAGGTGATCGGCTACATGCAGGTGCGCATCGGCCCCAACCGGGTCGGCCCAATCGGCCTGCTGCAACCCATCGCCGACGGCATCAAGCTGCTGATGAAGGAAATCATCATCCCCAGCGGCGCCAACAAGGGTCTGTTCCTGCTCGGCCCGGTGCTGGCCATCGCCCCGGCGCTGGCCGCCTGGGCGGTGTTTCCGTTCACCGACCGGCTGGTTCTGGCTGACATCAACGCCGGCCTGCTGTACATCATGGCCATCACCTCCATGGGGGTGTACGGCGTGATCATCGCCGGCTGGGCATCCAACTCCAAGTACGCCTTCCTCGGCGCCATGCGCTCGTCGGCGCAGATCGTGTCCTACGAGATCGCCATGGGCTTCGCGCTGGTCGGCGTGCTGATGTCGGCCGGCAGTCTCAACCTGATCGACATCGTCAACGCCCAGCAGGGCGGCTTCTGGCACTGGTACTGGCTGCCGCTGTTCCCGCTGTTCATCGTCTACCTGATCGCCGGCGTGGCGGAGACCAACCGCGCGCCGTTCGACGTGGCCGAGGGCGAGTCGGAGATCGTCGCCGGCTTCCACGTCGAATACTCCGGCATGGCGTTCGCGGTGTTCTTCCTGGCCGAATACGCCAACATGATCCTGATTTCCGGACTGACC
The DNA here is from genome assembly GCA_964440155.1 of uncultured Thiobacillus sp. Taxonomy (GTDB): domain Bacteria; phylum Pseudomonadota; class Gammaproteobacteria; order Burkholderiales; family Thiobacillaceae; genus PFJX01. The sequence continues at coordinate 1,609 of CAYTRH010000311.1, forward strand.
AGCATCATGTTCCTGGGCGGCTGGCTGTCGCCGCTGCCCTTCCTGCCGGACGGCTTCATCTGGATCGCGCTGAAGATGTCGTTCGTGTTGTTCCTGTTCCTGTGGTTCCGCGCCACCTTCCCGCGCTTCCGCTACGACCAGATCATGCGCCTGGGCTGGAAGGTGTTCATTCCGGTCACGCTGG
>CAYTRH010000312.1:0-1783 GCA_964440155.1 uncultured Thiobacillus sp.
TCGGCCGCCAGCGCGCGCCGGTGGCCGGCGGGTGGGATCGGCGCGGCGAAGCGCAGTTCGGCGACCAGGCAGCCGGCGTCGAGGATGCGCTTCACGCTCTGCCACAGGCTGACGCCTTCGATGTAGGCCGGCGCCGCGCTGTACTCGCCGGCCGGCGTGAGGTATCGGAGCGCGGCCGGCACCACCGGGCAGCCGAGATCCACCGCCGGCTGCAACAGCGAAGGCAGGAAGCGGCGCAGGCCGCGTCCGTCGCTGGTCGTGCCCTCGGGGAAAACCGCCACCCAGTGGCCGTCCTGCATCAGCGCGGCCATTTCGGCATTGACCCGTTTCGTATCCGCGCGGCGGCCGCGTTCGAGGAACAGCGTGCCGCAGCGCTGCGCCAGCCAGCCCAGCACCGGCCAGGCACGCACTTCGGATTTGGAAACGAAATGCACGCGGCGCGTGGCGAGGATGAGGTAGACATCCAGCCACGACACATGATTGCAGACCAGGAGCGCCCCGCCGGGCACGTCGAGAGCGGGCGTTGCGCGCAGTTGCACGCCCATCACGCCGAGCAGGCGCGCGGACCAGCCGGCGATCACGCGGTCGCGCCGCGCCGCATCGAGGAACGGGAAGGCCAGCGCGGCCAGCAGCACACCCTGCAGGATATGCAGGGCGAGCAGGGCGAGGCGGAACGGGCGGCGCAGCACATGGGTCACGCCCGCATTGTAAGGCGGGGTGGCTTCAGCCGAGCAGGCGCCGCGCATAGCTGCGGTTCAGCTGTGCCATGGGCAGCAGCATTGGCAGGTCAGCCGTGTTGAAGTCGGGATCCCAGGCCGGCTCGCCGCACACCAGCGCGCCCAGGCGGGTGTAGCCCTTGATCAGCGGGGGCAGGATCGCGGGTTGGCCGTCGTCCAGGGTTTCCACCGGCAGGCGGTAGCGGGGCGTGACGCGCCACTCGACAGGAGCCAGATGGCGTGCCACAACCTGCCGGTGCACGCGCGCGGCATGGTGGCCGCCGTCGTGCATCGCGATGCTCGCGCAGCCGACGATGTACTCGTAGCCGTGGCGCGTCATGTAGTCGGCCAGGCCCATCCACAGCCGCGCGATGACGGCGCCGCTGCGGTGCTCGGGGTGGACGCACGAGCGGCCCAGCTCGGCCATGCGCGGGCGCAGGAAGTGCAGGCGGGTGAGATCGAATTCCTGTTCGGAGTAGTAGCTGCCGACGCGCCGGGCCGACTCGGGCGACAGGATGCGGTAGGTGCCGACGACTTCGCCGTTGCCGAGTTCGCGCACCAGCAGGTGGTCGCAGTAGGGGTCGTAGAGATCGATGTCGTGGCCGGGCAGGATGGTCGACAGGCGCGCGCCCATTTCTTCGGCGAAGATCTTGTAGCGCAGGCGCTGGGCCTCGCGGATTTCGGCATCGTCCACCGCCAGCGAGACGTGATAGCGGCTGGTGGGGCTGGCTTGCGGGGTGCTGCGAACGTCGAGCATGGGGCGCTCCCGGTGATGGTGAGCGCCCAGCTTAGGAGAGGTCCGTGATGGCGGCGTGACGGCGGGATTGCGAAACGGTGACGCCGCCAGCGTCGAATCAGTGCGATACGCGCGTCGTGCCGCCGCCCGAGAGCACGCGCACGCGGTCGCCGACGCGGAAACTTTCGTCGGCGGCTTGGGTGACGGCGATCAGGCGCCCGGAATCGAGCTTGACCGTGATTTCCACGCCTTTCTGGCGGGTGATGGCCTCCTCCGCGGCTGCGCCGCCGAGGCCGCCCAGCACCGCGCCGACCGCGGCGCCCACCACCTG
>CAYTRH010000313.1:0-1780 GCA_964440155.1 uncultured Thiobacillus sp.
CTGGGCCGCGCTCTGTTCGTCGAGCATTTCCTCGGCCATCAGCGCCTCGACCCGCTTGGTGTCCTGGTAGAAATGGAAGCGCGCCATCAGCCGGCCGAGGTCGCGGAACAGCGCGCTGATGAACGCCTCCTCGCTGTCGCGCACCCCCAGACTGGCGGCCAGCAGGCGGCCGAGGATGCCGCGGTAGAAACTCTCCACCGCCTCGGCCTTCAGTTCGTCGCCCTGCGCCTTGTTGGCCAGATGCTCGAACAGCAGCAGCGACACGGCGGCATCGCGCACCGCGTCGAAGCCGAGGATCACCACCGCGCGCGAGATGGTGCTGATCGGCTGGCCGCCGAACAGCCCCAGGTGCGCGGCGTTGACCAGGCGCAGCAGTTTCTTGGTCAGCGCGATGTCGCGCAGGATGATCTCGGTGATGCGGTCGGCGCGACTGTTGTCGTTGCCGACCACGCGGTTGATGTCGTTGATGGTGCGCGACAGGGCGGGGAAATCGCTGCCCTGGTCCATGCGTTCCAGCAAGGCTTCCAGCGGCGTCTTGATGGCGGGGATGTCGGGAATCAGGTCGGTGTCCATGTCCGGCTCCCGATGTCACACCGCACGCCGGTCGAGCAGCGCCTGGGCGATGGTCATGCCGTCGACGTGCTCCAGTTCGCCGCCCGCCGGCAGACCACGCGCGATACGGCTGACGCGCAGGCCACGCGCTTTGAGCAGCTCGCCGGCGTAGTGCGCCGTGGCCTCGCCCTCGGCGGTGAAGTTGGTGGCCAGGATGACCTCCTCGGTGACGCCGTCGCGCGCGCGCTCGATCAGCCGTTCCAGGCCGATTTCGCGTGGGCCGACGCCGTCGAGCGGCGACAGGCGCCCCATCAGCACGAAATAGAGCCCCTGATAGGCATGCGTTTCCTCCAGCCGGTTGAGGTCGGCCGGCATCTCCACCACGCACAGCAGGCGCGCGTCGCGGCGCGGACTGGCACAGGTGTCGCATACCTCCTGCTCGCTGAAGTTGTTGCAGCGCCGGCAATGGCGCAGGCGTTGCAGCGCTTCGCCCAGGCTGCGTGCCAGGCGCTCGGCCCCCGGACGCTCGCGTTGCAGCAGGTGATAGGCCATGCGCGCGGCCGACTTGGGGCCGACGCCGGGCAGCACGCGCAGCGCGTCGATCAGGGTGGCGAGTGGGCCGGGAAGCATGGCGGCGGGACGGGTCGCGCGGCCGGTTTGCGGCCGCGCGCCGGCGCTCAGAACGGCAGCTTGAAGCCGGGCGGCAGTGGCAGGCCGGCAGTGGCGGACGCCATGGTGTCCTGCACCATGGCCTCGACCTTGCGCACGGCGTCGTTGACTGCCGCCGCCACCAGGTCTTCCAGCATGTCCTTGTCGTCGTTGAGCAGGGCCGGGTCGATGCTGACGCGTTTGACGTCGTGCTTGCCGGTCATGGTCACCTTGACCAGGCCGGCGCCGGCGCTGCCTTCCACTTCCATTTCCGCGATCTTGGCCTGCAGCTTCTGCATGTTTTCCTGCATCTGCTGGGCCTGCTTCATCAGATTGCCGATGCCGCCTTTGATCATGTCCGTTTCTCCACGCTTAGAGCCCTACTGAAACAGGCTGTTAGCCCGCGGCGCGCGGGCGGATGTTGCTCACCGTCGCGTCGCATTCACGCACGAGGGTCTGCACGAAGGGATCCTGGGCGACGGCCTGTTCGGCCTCACGCTGGCGCGCCGCCCGCTGCTGCGCCAGCGTCGCGGCGGGCGTGTGCGCCACGGCGGCGGCCAGTTCGATGTCGATGCGCAGG
>CAYTRH010000314.1:0-1768 GCA_964440155.1 uncultured Thiobacillus sp.
GGCGCGCTTCGTGCTCGCCGGCGCCGGCGTCGATGGCGGCAACGCACGCCTGCTCGACTGGCTGCGCGAAGCCGGCGTGCTGGCGCGCACGCATTTGCTCGGCGCCCGCGACGACGTGCCGCGCATCATGGCGGCGCTGGACCTGCTGGTGTCGTCGTCCAGCGGCGAAGCGTTCGCCAACGTGCTGGGCGAGGCCATGGCCTGCGGTGTGCCATGCGTGGCCACCGACGTGGGTGATTCGGCGCGTATCGTCGGCGATTGCGGTCGCGTGGTGCCGGCGCATCGTCCCGACTTGCTGGCCGCGGCCGTGCTCGATCTGCTCGACCTCACCCCGGCCGAGCGCACCCGCCTGGGTGCGGCGGCGCGCGCGCGGATACGCGCGCATTACGCGCTGGCCGACGTGGCCGAGCGTTACGCGCGTCTGTACGACCAACTGCTGGCTCGGGGGCGCTGACATGTGCGGCTTCGCCGGCTTCCTGTGGCCACGTGCGCCGGGCGACGCGCAGCACCTCGGCGGCATCGCCGAGGCCATGGCCACGCGCCTGGCGCACCGCGGTCCGGACGGCGCCGGCGTGTGGGTGGACGCGGCGGCCGGCCTGGCCATGGGTCATCGCCGCCTGGCAGTGCTGGACCGCTCGCCGGCCGGGCAGCAACCGATGCGCTCGGCCTGCGGCCGCCACGTGCTGGTGTTCAACGGCGAGATCTACAACCACCTCGAACTGCGCGCGGCGCTGCGCGCCACCGGCCACGACATCGCCTGGCGCGGCCATGGCGACACCGAGACCCTGCTCGCCGCGTTGGCGCACTGGGGGCTGGAGGCCACGCTGGCGCGCTGTGTCGGCATGTTCGCGCTGGCCTGGTGGGACGTTCAGGAACGCGTCCTGCGTCTGGCGCGCGACCGTCTGGGCGAGAAGCCGCTGTACTACGGCTGGCAGGGCGATGTGCTGCTGTTCGCCTCCGAGACCCGGGCACTGCGCGCCCACCCGGCCTGGCGCGATGAGATCGATCGCGACGCGCTGGCGCTGTACCTGCGCCACAACTGCGTACCGGCACCGCATGCCATCTATCGCGGCATGCTCAAGCTGCCGCCGGGCTGCCATCTGACCGTCACCTGGGGTGCGCGCGGTCCCACGCCCGACCGACTGCCGGCACCGGTGCGCTACTGGTCGGTGCAGGCCGCCGCCGAGGCCGGCCGCGCCGATCCCTACACCGGCGGCGAGGAACAGGCCGCGGATGTGCTGGAGACGCTGCTACGCCAGGCCGTGCGCGGCCAGATGCACGCCGACGTGCCGATCGGCGTATTCCTGTCCGGCGGCATCGATTCCTCGCTGGTCACCGCGCTGATGTGCGCCGAGGCCGGGCGGCCGGTGCACAGTTTCACCATCGGCTTCGACGATCCGGCGTTCGACGAATCCGCGCCGGCGCGCGCGGTGGCGCAGCACCTGGGCTGCATCCACAGCGAATGGACGGTCACCGCGCGGCAGGCGCTGGATGTGGTGCCGGCGCTGGCCGAGTGCTACGACGAGCCGTTCGCCGATTCCTCGCAGATTCCCACGCTGCTGCTGACCCGCCTGTGCCGCCGGTCGGTGACCGTGGCGCTCAGTGGCGACGGCGGCGACGAGGCGTTCGGCGGCTACGAACGTTATGTCTGGGGCCTGCGTCTGTGGTCGCGCGCGCACGCCTTGCCACCTGCGGCGCGCCGGTTGTTGGGGCGTGCCGCGCTGGCCGTGCCCGGCGCCGCCGTGGACCGGCTGCACGCCGCACTGAC
>CAYTRH010000315.1:0-1766 GCA_964440155.1 uncultured Thiobacillus sp.
CGCGCGGCAAGTCCAGGTGTCCGCCCGGTGGCGCCGCCGTTGCGGCGGTGCCCGGTGCCGGTTCGGTTGGTTCGGCCGGCAGCGCTTCGGGTTCGGGTTCGGTCACCGGCGCTTCGGCCACCGGCGCCGGCGCCGGCACGATGGGTGCGGGGGCGCTGGGCGCGGACGTTTTGCCACTGCGCACATCGCCGCCTTGATCCAGCCACCACAGCCCCCCCAGCGCGGCGGCGGTGATCGCCGCTGCCACGGCCAGACGCACCATGGCCTTCTTCTTCACGTCCTCGGCTTCCGGCATGCCGTTCGCTGCCGCCATCGCGTTCTCCTCGCGCGTGCCCGGAAATCGGGCGGTTTGCCTTTATTTTAGGGGCGTTTCGTGCTACCTTGCGCGCGCTTTTTCGCGCATTTTCAACGTGTTCCGCATCCCTTCCGATTCCCTTTTGCACCGGAGCTCCACAAGTGGCCATTGAACGCACGCTGTCCATCATCAAACCCGATGCCGTCGCCAAGAACGTGATCGGCAAGATCTACTCCCGTTTCGAGACCAACGGCCTGAAGATCGTGGCCGCGCGCATGGCGCATCTGTCGCGTGCCGAGGCGGAAGGTTTCTACGCCGTGCACAAGGGTCGCCCGTTCTTCAACGATCTGGTCGAGTTCATGACTTCCGGCCCGGTGATGATCCAGGTGCTGGAGGGCGAGAACGCCATCGCCAAGAACCGGGAACTGATGGGCGCCACCGATCCGAAGAAGGCCGAGCCTGGTACCATCCGCGCCGATTTCGCCTCCAGCATCGACGCCAATGCCGTGCATGGCTCCGATGCGCCGGAAACCGCGGCGGTGGAGATCGCCTACTTCTTTCCCGCCAGCCAGATCTACGCGCGCTGAGGCGACCGTTCCCTTGAACCGCGTCAATCTGCTCGACCTCGATCTGCCCGCGCTCGTCGAATTCTGCGCAAGCATCGGCGAGAAGCCCTATCGCGCGCGTCAGTTGGCGCGCTGGCTGCACCATTACGGCGCAGACGATTTCGCGCAGATGAGCGATCTGGCCAAGACCCTGCGCGCCAAGCTGCCCGAGGTCGCCGAGATACGCCCGCCGTCACTGGGTGAGGCCCAGGTATCCGCCGACGGTACGCGCAAATGGTTGCTGGATGTGGGCGGCGGCAATCGTGTCGAGACGGTGTTCATCCCTGAGACCGCACGCGGCACGCTGTGCGTGTCCACCCAGGTGGGCTGTGCATTGGAATGTGCGTTCTGCGCCACCGGGCGCCAGGGCTTCAACCGCAACCTGTCGGTGGCCGAGATCGTCGGCCAGTTGTGGTGGGCCAACCGGGCGTTGGGGCGCGATCCCAAGGGTGAGCGCATCATCTCCAATGTCGTGCTGATGGGCATGGGCGAGCCGCTGCTCAATTTCGACCATACCGTCCGCGCCGTCTCGCTGATGCTGGACGACCATGCCTACGGCCTGTCGCGCCGGCGCGTGACCATCTCGACGTCCGGCATCGTGCCGGCCATGGACCGGCTGCGCGAGCGCATGCCGGTGGCCCTGGCGGTGTCGCTGCATGCCCCGGACGATGCCTTGCGCGATCGGTTGGTGCCCATCAACCGCAAGTATCCGCTCAAAGAACTGATGGCCGCGTGCCGCCGCTATGTGGCCGATGCGCCGCGTGATTTCATCACCTTCGAGTACATCCTGCTCGATGGCGTCAACGATCAGCCGCAACACGCCGAGGCGCTGCTGGGCCTGACGCGTGACGTGCCGTGCAAGTTCA
>CAYTRH010000316.1:0-1713 GCA_964440155.1 uncultured Thiobacillus sp.
TGCCGGCTACGCAGGCCGCCCGGCTGGCCGCGCGGCTGACCGGCGGCCGACGCAATGCGTTGTACGATCTCGCCTTGAGCCTGAAACCCGATACCCCGCCCGCGCCATGGACCGACTGACCCTGACCCGCCCCGACGACTGGCACGTACATCTGCGCGATGGCGATCTGCTCGCCGCGGTGTTGCCCGACACCGCGCGCCGCTTCGCGCGCGCCATCGTCATGCCCAACCTGAAGCCGCCGGTGCGCACGGTGGCGGACGCCGCCGCGTACCGCCGGCGCATCCTGGCCGCATTGCCCGAGGGCGCGAGCTTCGCGCCGCTGATGACGCTGTACCTCACCGACAACACCGCGCCGGCGGAGATCCTCGCCGCGCGCGCCAGCGGTTTCGTGCATGCGGTCAAGTATTACCCGGCCGGCGCCACCACCAACTCCGACTCCGGCGTGACCGACATCGCCCGTGTGCAGGGCGCGCTGGAAGCCATGCAGGAGGCCGGTCTGCCGTTGCTGCTGCACGGCGAGGTCACCGACCCCGAGGTCGATGTGTTCGACCGCGAGGCGGTGTTCATCGAGCGCATCCTGGAACCGCTGCTGCACCGCCTGCCGCGGCTCAAGGTGGTGCTGGAACACATCACCACGCGCCAGGCCGCCGAGTTCGTCGCCGCCGCGCCGGCCAACGTCGGCGCCACCATCACCGCCCATCATCTGCTGTACAACCGCAACGCCATGTTCCAGGGCGGCATGCGGCCGCATTACTACTGTCTGCCGGTGCTGAAGCGCGAAAGCCACCGCCAGGCGCTGGTGGCCGCAGCCACCTCGGGCAACGCCAAGTTCTTCCTCGGCACCGACAGTGCGCCGCACGAACGCCACGCCAAGGAATCCGCCTGTGGCTGTGCCGGCATCTACACCGCCCATGCCGCGCTGGAACTGTATGCCGAAGCGTTCGACGCCGCCGGCGCGCTCGATCGTCTGGAAGCGTTCGCCAGTTTCCACGGCGCGGATTTCTACGGCCTGCCGCGCAACCGCGACCAGGTCACGCTGCTGCGCGCGTCCACGCCGGTGCCGGCCGAGCATGCCGGCGGCGTGGTGCCGCTGCGCGCCGGTGAACGGGTGGCGTGGCGATTGGCGTGAGCGGCGCCCGAAGGTGGCCTCGCTTCGGCGCGCGTCCAGCACACCGGCTTGTCGGCCGGGCAGCCTTTGCACCGATGCGCGAAGCCGCGATAATGCCGGCACCGAGGAGCGCTGCGAGGCGCCGCTGCCGGCGGCCCCTAGGCTCGGTCGATAACCGCGCTCATCTGATCAACCCGTGCCGGGCACGGGGCGCCAGGTGAGTGCGTCCCCTCCCGGCCACAGTTACCGAAGGAGCTTGCTGTGGCTGAATTCAACGATTTCGTGGTCGCCGATCTGGCGCTGGCCGACTGGGGCCGCAAGGAAATCCGCATCGCCGAGACCGAGATGCCCGGTCTGATGGCGATCCGCGAGGAGTATGCGGCGAGCCGACCGCTGGCCGGCGCGCGCATCACCGGCAGTCTGCACATGACCATCCAGACCGCCGTGCTGATCGAGACGCTGACTGCGCTCGGCGCCGAGGTGCGCTGGGCCTCGTGCAACATCTTCTCCACCCAGGACCACGCCGCCGCCGCCATCGCCGCCGAGGGCATCCCGGTGTTCGCGGTCAAGGGCGAGTCGCTCAGCGACTACTGGGACTACACCCA
>CAYTRH010000317.1:0-1669 GCA_964440155.1 uncultured Thiobacillus sp.
CACAATGCGGGCGTCACCGCCCGCCACCGCGCATCACCGTGTCACCCTACGCCCTGCTCCGCCCGCTGCTGTTCCGCCTGGACGCGGAAACCGCCCACAACCTGACCCTCGCCGCGCTGCGCCGCCTGCACGCCCTGGGCCTGCTGCGTCCTTGGCTGCCCACGGTGCCGGACCTGCCCAGACGGGTGATGGGGCTCGACTTCGCCAATCCGGTCGGCCTCGCCGCCGGCCTGGACAAGAACGGGGAGGCCATCGACGCGCTGGCGGCGTTCGGCTTCGGTTTCATCGAGGTCGGCGCAGTGACGCCGCGCCCGCAGCCGGGCAACCCGCGGCCGCGCCTGTTCCGGTTGCCGGCGGCGCACGCCATCATCAACCGCATGGGCTTCAACAATCTGGGCGTCGACCACCTGCTAGGCAACCTGGAACGCACGCGCTACCGCGGTGTGCTCGGCGTCAACCTGGGCAAGAACGCCGACACACCGATCGAACGCGCAGCCGAGGATTACCTGATCGGCCTGCGCAAGCTGTACGGCAAGGTGTCGTTCGTCACCATCAACATCTCCTCGCCCAACACCCGCAACCTGCGCGCGCTGCAGGGCGGCGAGGAGCTGGGTGCACTGCTGGCGGCGATCAAGGCGGAGCAGGCCCGGCTGACCGACACGCACGGCCGCTACATGCCGGTGGCGGTGAAGATCGCGCCCGATCTGGACGATGCCGCCATCGCCGCCATCGCCGCGGCGCTGCGCAAACATCGCATCGACGCGCTGATCGCCACCAACACCACGCTGTCGCGCGCCGGTGTCGAGGCGCTGCCGCACGGCACGGAAGCCGGCGGGTTGTCGGGCGAACCGTTGCGCCAGCGCGCCACGCAGGTGCTCGCCGCGTTTCATGCCGCGCTGGCCGGCGAAGTACCGTTGATCGGCGCCGGCGGCATCATGAACGGCGCCGACGCATGCGCCAAGGTCGCTGCCGGCGCCGACCTTGTGCAGTTCTACACCGGCCTCATCTACCGGGGGCCGGCCCTGGTCCGGGAATGTGTCGAAGCGCTGCGCGACCGGCCGGTCTGACCTCACCGGAGCAAGGACATGCACATCGGCATCCCCCGCGAGATCAAGGAACACGAATACCGCGTCGCCGCCATTCCGGCCGGCGTGGCCGAACTGGTCGCCGCCGGCCATCAGGTGAGCATCGAGCACGACGCCGGTGCCGCCATCGGCTACCGTGACGCGGACTACGCCGCGGCCGGCGCGACGGTCACCGACGCAACCGCCGTCTGGCAGGCCGATCTGGTGTTCAAGGTCAAGGAACCGCAGCCGGCCGAGGTGGCCCGCCTGCACGCCGGGCAATGGCTGTTCTGCTACCTTCATCTCGCCGCCGCGCCCGACCTGACCCGTGCCCTGCTGGCCAGCGGCGTCACCGCCATCGCCTTCGAGACCGTGCTGGACGGCGCCGGCCACACGCCGCTGCTCGCCCCCATGTCGCAGATCGCCGGACGCATGGCCATCCAGGTGGGCATGCGTGCGCTGGAGATCACGGCCGGTGGCCGCGGCGTGCTGCTGGCCGGCGTGCCCGGCGTCGCGCCCGGACGTGTGGTGGTCCTCGGCGGCGGCGTGGTCGGCGGCAATGCCGCACGCGTGGCACTCGGCATCGGCGCCGACGTCACCCTGCT
>CAYTRH010000318.1:0-1644 GCA_964440155.1 uncultured Thiobacillus sp.
CGCATCACCCAGCGCAGCGCCACCAGCAGGTTGGCCAACAGGAACAGCGCCAGCGCGATGGGCAGTTCAGGCATGCGCCAACTCCAGGCCGAGCAGGCGCGCCACCCGTGTCTCCGCCGCGCGCAGGTCGGCGTCGTCGACCAACGCCTGATCGAGCACGTGCAAATGCAGCGCGTCGTCGCACAGGCCGGCACTGACCGTGCCCGGCAGCAGACTCAGGGTATCGGCCAGCAACACCCGGCCGGCGCCGGGCGGCAGGCGCAGCGGCAGCACGTGCAGACCGGGCCGCAATCGCAGCCGCGGACGCAGCGCCAGTAGGGCGACGGTGAAGCCGCCGCGCAGCGATTGCAGCGCGAAGAACACCACGAAGGTCAACAGTCCGAGCGGCGACAGGCGCGCGCGCGACGGCGGCCACAGCCATGCGCTCGCCGCCGTGGCGGCCAGCACGCTGGCCGCACCCACGCCCCAGGCACGCGTCTCGCCCTCGGCCAGCACCCACCACAGGGCGGCGAACAGCGGCGCGCGCGTCAGCCAGAGGCGTGCAGAACGCAGGGACGGGGAGCGGGCGGTGGTCACGGTCGGGGCTCTTTTTACGCCTGCGACCCGCCTGACGCCGTGGCGGTTCCCGATGCCGGCGCGGCAGGCGACGGATTGGTGTAACGCACGCTGTCCGGCGCATTGGTGCCGCCGGTGACCACGAAGCTCATCGCCTCTTCCATGGTCCAGTCGGTATACACCACGTCTTCCAGCGGCACGATCTCGATGTAACCCGAGGTCGGGTTGGGCGAGGTGGGCACGTACACCGCCGCCAGTTGGCGGCCGCTGTCCTGGTCACGGAAGATCTTGGTGACGAAGCCGACCGCGCGCATCTCCGGGGTCGGAAACGCGATCAGCACCACGCGCTGGCCGGCCACCGGGCCCTGGCGCAGGGTCTGCAGGAAGCGTTTGGTGCCGCGATAGATGGTGTGCACCAGGGGCAGGCGTTCCAGCCAGTGCTCCATCCAGGCGATCAGCCGCCGGCCCACCACCATGGAGGCGCCGAGACCGATCAGATACAGGCCGGACAGCGTGACCAGCACGCCCAGCAGCGTCTGGAACGAAGGATCGAGCAGCCCGTCCGCGATCAGTCCGGACACCGGCCGCAGCGCGGCCGCAGCCGCCTTGAGCACCGGCAGACCGGCGTTGGCCAGCAGGCCGAGCAGGAAATCGAATACCAGCCAGGTCACCCACAGCGGCGCGACCGTAAAGAAGCCGATCAGCACATAACGGCCGAAGTGCGCGCGTTTGAGCGGCGTGACGGAGGGAGTTTCCATGCCCGGGCGGGGAAGTGACGTCGGGCATTATCTTACCCGGCGGCGCCGGGTAGAACGGATGTCCGGTGCGTGCCCGCCCTCGTGCCGGCGGGCTCGGCGCCGGGCCGATCAGCCGGCGATGTTGCGCAGGCTGTCGACGTCGCGCAGCGTGATGTTGCGTCCTCTCATCTGGATCAGGCCATCGCGCGACAGCTTGTGCAACACGCGCGAGAAGGTCTCCGGAGCCAGATTGAGCTGCGAGGCGATGGTCTGCTTGTTGACGTCCAGTTCCAGGTCGTAGCTGATGGCCTCGGCTGGCGCCAGTTGGGCCAGGAAATGCGCCACGCGCTGC
>CAYTRH010000319.1:0-1636 GCA_964440155.1 uncultured Thiobacillus sp.
GCCGCCGCGCGCGGCGGCGGCCGGCGACGAGGTGGACGGCGAGCGCGAACGGCAGCGCAAGCCCGGCGACCCAGTGCAGAAGCGGCAGCCAGGCGGCGTTGGCGTCGGTGGAAAAGTAATAGAGCGCGTAGCCAGTGGCGGCGAGCCAGGTGATGAGCGCCAGCATGGGCAGGCCGGTCGCGCGGTTTTTTTTCTGCGTCCACGCCAGCCGCATGTGGTTCGCGGCGAGCGAACCGCTGGCGACCAGCGCGAACATGGCGGCGAGGCCGTGCAGGCGCAGCCACCATTTTTCCAGCGGGTGCGGTTCGGGGCCGAAATCGCCTTCGACCGCGAAGAAATAATGAAACGCGAGCCACAGCGCGCCGCTTGACCACAACAGGGCGAACACCGCGTATACGAGCCGTTTGTGGCCGGGCGCAAGGCGTATGACCGGCGGCTTCATGCGGCGACCTCCAGCGGCAGCGCGCGCCAGCCGTCGGCGTCGCCGATCCATGCGCCGTGCGCGTCGAGCCGGATCGCCTGCGCGCCGTAGCGGGCAAGCAAGGCCGGCGCGCGCGCGGGATCGGCGGCGACGGGTTTGGTGAGCGCGTCGGCGGTGAGGCAGTCGGCGGCGAACACGGTCACGCTCGAGCCCCTGCACAGCGCATCGCCCGTCCGGGGGTGGCATAGATGCCCCGGCTGGAAATAGTCGGCCGAGGTGGCGGTCGCGCCGTTGGCGAGTTCGGCCAGCCGCAGACTCGTCGCAGGGTTTTGCGGCAGGCGTACGTACACCGGCACCCCGGCGGCGCCAAAGCGCGCCAGATCGCCGCCGGCGTTGACGGTGGCGGCAGTCACGCCCGCTTCGACGAGGCTGGCGAGCGAGGCGTCGACGGCGTAGCCCTTGGCGATGCCCGATAAATCGACCAGCAGCGGCGCGCGATAGCGCACGCGGTCGCCGTCGAGTTCGATCGCTTGCCAGCCGGTGAGCGGATGCGCCGGAAAACCGGGATGGCGCGGCAGATGGCCGCTGGCGACCAGCCGCCCGGCAATGCTGGGGTCGAACAGGCCGTCGCTGGCGCGGGCGAAGTCGAGCGCGGCAGAGAGAACCGTAGCGAGGTCGGGCGAGAGCGCCGTCCAGTCGCGTTGCGCGGCGCGGTTGACGCGCGTCAGTTCCGAATCCGCATCCTGGAAACTCATCGCGTCATGGATGGCCGCGACGCGCGCGAACGCGCGGTCGGCGGCGGCGACGAGTGCCGCCGCCGCATCGCCTTCGGCAGTGATTTCGACCCGGGTGCCGAGCCAGGGCTGGGCGCGCCGCAGGATCATTTCAGCGCCACCTCGTGGAGCGCCAGCACGCGCCGCACGCCTTCGCTGATGTGCTTGCACGACAGCGTCGCGCCGCTGATGTTCTGGATGTCGTCGTCCAGTTTCAGCTTCGCGCCATGACGCTTGCCCTCGAACTGCGCGCGCCACTTCGGGTTGACGATCTGGCCGCCGTGGGTTTCGCGGTAGTCGAGAATCTCCACCCCGCGCACCGCGCCCGTGGCGTCGAGCGCGACCGCGTAGGTGATGAACTCGTGCTTGCCGTACACCTCGTCCAGCACGAACCAGCCGACGGGCTTGCCGCCGACCATCGCCTGCCACACCGGCTGCTCGG
>CAYTRH010000320.1:0-1586 GCA_964440155.1 uncultured Thiobacillus sp.
GACCTACAACCCGCTGACCAAGATCTACAAGCTGGAAGCCGACACCGACGTGAACTACCTCATGGCCACGCGCCGCGACGAGGCCTGACATGGCAGCGCTCGCCGGAATCCGCGCCGTGCTGTTCGATCTGGACGGCACCCTGGTCGACACCGCGCCTGACCTCGGCTACGCGCTCAACCTCCAGCGCAGCCGCCACGGCCTTGCGCCCCTGCCCGAGGAAACGATCCGGCCGCAGGCCTCGCACGGCGCGCGCGGCCTCCTCGGCCTGGGCTTCGGCATCGGCCCCGACGACGCCCGCTTCCCCGCCCTGCGCGAGGAGTTCCTCGAACTCTACGCCGCCAACATCTGCCGCCACTCGCAGCCCTTCCCCGGCATCCTCGACCTGCTCGACGCGCTCGAGGCGCGCGGCCTGCAATGGGGCGTGGTCACCAACAAGCCGGCCCGTTTCACCGAACCCCTGATGTCCATGCTCGACCTCGCCGAGCGCGCCGCCTGCATCGTCTCCGGCGACACCTGCCCCCAGCCCAAGCCGCATCCCGCCCCCATGCTCGCCGCCGCCGAACTGTGCGGCACCGACCCGGCGCACTGCCTGTATCTGGGCGACGCCGAACGCGACATCGAAGCCGCCCGAGCCGCCGGCATGCCCGCCCTCGTCGCCGCCTGGGGCTACCTCGACGCCAGCGACCAGCCCCACGCCTGGGGCGCGCACGCCGAAATCCGGCACCCGACCGACACCCTCGCCTACCTGGGCTGACCCATGGACTACGCCGCGCTCAAAACCCTGCACATCGCCACAGTCGCGATCACCCTGGCGCTCTTCCTGCTGCGCGGCGCGTGGATGCTCGCCGGCTCCTCGCGCCTGTCCGCCCGCTGGGTGCGCATCGTTCCCCACCTCAACGACACCGTGCTGCTCGCCAGCGGCATCGCGCTCGCCTGGACGCTTGGCCTCACCCCGCTGGAGCACGGCTGGCTCGCCGCCAAGATCGTCGCCCTCCTCGCCTACATCGGGCTCGGCACCCTTGCCCTCAAACGCGGCAGGACGCGCGCCCAGCGCACGGCCGCCTTCGTCGCCGCCCTGCTGGTGTTCGGCTACATCGTCGCCGTCGCCTACACGCACAACGCCCTGCCCCTTGCCGACTGAGCAGGAAAATTATTCCCGGAAGATGGAACTTTGCCGCGTCGCCCGCCTCAATGCGGTACACTGAATGCGCTTTCCATGGGGCCGACATGGCTTCGACGTGGGTCGCAAAGCAGCGTAGGGCATACCGAGGGTCAGAGCACCTCGTAAATCCAACTGAAAAACTATAGTCGCAAACGACGAAAACTACGCCCTGGCCGCTTAAGGTCCAGGACTCACACCAGCCTGTTCATGGGCTGGGTCGGGGCAACCCGGCAGTGAGTTAATTTTCATGAAATCGCGCTTGTCCGGGTCGCTTGGACAGGCGCTAAATCCAAGGCGACTCGGCAAGATCCAGCCTGTTCGGCGGGCGTGATGGCGCTTAAAGCTTGAAAACACCGGACTAAGTATGTAGAACTGCCTGTAGAGGGCTTGCGGACGGGGGTTCGATCCCCCCCGGCTCCACCA
>CAYTRH010000321.1:0-1572 GCA_964440155.1 uncultured Thiobacillus sp.
GGTGCTGCCGCCGCCCGCGCCGGTCGTGGATCAGCCAGGGCCGGTGGCCGCAGTGGTGCCACCTGCGCCGCGTGCCGAGCCGGTGGCGGCGCCACGTGCCGAGCCCGTGGTGGCGCCGCGTTTCGACGCCGACTATCTGGACAACCCCGCACCCGCCTATCCCGCGCTGTCGCGCCGCATGGGCGAGCAAGGGCGGGTGCTGCTGCGTGTCTATGTGCACGCCGACGGCAGCGCCGGCCAGGTCGAAGTGCGTGAATCCAGCGGCTTCGAGCGGCTCGACCGCGCCGCGCGCGAGACGGTGGCGCGCTGGCGTTTCGTGCCGGCGCGCCAGGGCGAGCGGCCAGTCGCCGCCTGGGTGCTGGTGCCCATTTCATTCAGTTTGAGGAGTTGAACGGCATGGAACACGAAACCCTGGGTTTCGCCCATTTCATCGCGCAGGCCGACGGTGTTGCGCATTTCCTGTTGGCGACATTGCTGGCGATGTCCGTGGCCACCTGGTATCTGATCGCCACCAAGGCCTGGGGCAACTGGCGCATGCGCCAGCGCGCGCGCGCGTTCCTGCGCCGCTTCTGGGAAGCGCCCGACCTGACGGCGGTCGCGGAGGATTTGCGCCGAAACGGCGTGGGCGACCCGTTCTCGCACCTCACCCACCACGCCCTGCGCGCGGCGGAGCAGCATCGCAACAAGGCCGGCGGGCGTCTGATCGAGGCCGGTAGCGCCGACGAATTTCTCACCCGCGCCATGCGCCGCGCCATCGAGCAGGACACCGCGCGGCTGGAATACGGCCATACCGTGCTCGCCTCGGTGGCCGCGAGCGCGCCCTTCGTCGGCCTGTTCGGCACCGTCTGGGGCATCTACCACGCGCTGCTGGCCATCGGCCTGTCCGGCCAGGGCACGCTCGACAAGGTCGCCGGCCCGGTCGGCGAGGCGTTGATCATGACCGCGCTGGGGCTGGCCGTGGCGATTCCCGCGGTGCTGGCCTACAACGCCTTCAGCCGTGCCAACCGCGTGATCCTCGCCGAGCTGGACGGCTTCGCCCACGACCTGTTCGCCTTCATGTCCACCGGCAACCGCAGCGAACCCATGGCATCGAGCCACACCGACAAGGTGGCGGTGCTGGCCGAGGCGCGCGCCGCCGGGAGCGCGTGATGGCCTTCGGCAACTTTTCCGGCAACCAGCGCGGCGAGCCGCTGGCGGAGATCAACATGATCCCGCTGATCGACGTGATGCTGGTGCTGCTGGTCATCTTCATCATCACCGCGCCGCTGCTCACGCACGCGGTGAAGATCGACCTGCCGCGCGCGTCGAACGAGATCAACGTGGTCAAGCGCGAGAACGTGCATCTGTCCATCGACGCCGAGGGTACCGTCTACTGGAACGGCGAGGCGCTCGGGGAAGGCGCCTGGCGCGAACGCATGCGTGTAGCGGCCAAGCTCGAACCACAGCCGGAATTGCACATCCGCGCCGACGGCGACCTGGCCTACAAGCGTGTGGTAACCGTCATGTCAGACGCCGCGCGCGCCGGGCTCACCCGCATCGGTTTCGTCACCGATCCGCGCGAGGCGCGCTGAC
>CAYTRH010000322.1:0-1516 GCA_964440155.1 uncultured Thiobacillus sp.
CCACAGCGTGCGCAGCTCGCCGGCGAGTGCGAGACGCAGCGTGTCGCGTCGCGCCGTCACCTCGTCCAACGCGCGCTCGGCCACACGGGTACGCGCCGAGCGTTGGCCGGGCAGCCACAACGGTGCGGCCAATTCGACCTCCCATTCCTGTCGCCCGTGCTCGCCGCGCAGGCCGCCCCAGGTCATGGCCGGCGCCGACGGCAACAGACCGGAAGCGAGTTCGCCCTGCGCGCGCGCGGCCGCCATGTGCGCGTCCAGCGCGGCGGCCTGCGGATGACGCACCCAGGCCAGTTCCAGCGCCGCAGCCAGCGTACCGGCATGCAGCGCGGGTGCGGAGAGCAGAAGGCAGGCCAGTGCGAACAGCGCTTTCATGGAGTCGATCGGGCGGCGGCGGCGAAGCGGGAGGCCATTGTCGGCAGGCGTCGCCGTCACCGCACTGACACGGACATTACAAAATCGTCATGCGGCCGCCGGCCTGGCCGCGACACGGCACAATAGGCAGGACGGGCATGCACGGAGCGCGCGGATGAAGATACTGGTGGTGGAAGACGAACCCAAGACCGGCGACTACCTGCGACAGGGCTTGAGCGAGGCCGGCCTGATCACCGATCTGGCGCGCGATGGCTGGCAGGGGCTGCTGCTGGCGCGCGAGGGCGCCTACGACCTCATCATCCTGGACGTGATGCTGCCGGGCCTGGACGGCTGGGCGGTGCTGCGTGAGCTGCGCGCCGCCGGCAACGCGGTGCCGGTGCTGTTCCTGTCCGCGCGCGATCAGGTCGATGATCGGGTCAGGGGTCTGGAACTGGGCGCCGACGACTATCTGGTCAAGCCGTTCGCGTTCGCCGAGCTGCTGGCGCGCGCGCGCACGCTGCTGCGCCGCGGGCGGACGACGGTGGAGCCGACCGTGCTCGCCGCCGCCGACCTGGAATTGGATCTGCTGCGCCGGCGCGCGCGCCGCGCCGGCCGCGCCATCGATCTGACCGCCAAGGAGTTCGCGCTGCTGGAACTGTTGCTGCGTCGCCAGGGCGAAGTGCTGCCGCGCGGGCTGATCGCCTCGCTGGTGTGGGACATGAACTTCGATTCCGATACCAACGTCATCGATGTCGCGGTGCGCCGCCTGCGCGCCAAGGTCGATGAGGGATTCGAGCCCAGGCTGATCCGCACCGTGCGCGGCATGGGCTATGTGCTGGAAGCGCCGGCATGAGCCTGTCGCTGACCGCACGCATCAGTCTGCTGTTCGCCACCGGCGCGGCCCTGGTGCTGCTGCTGCTGGGCTGGGTGGTGGCGCGCGCCGTGGAGGCGCATTTCGTCGAGATGGACCGGCACGAAATGGACGGCAAGCTGGCGCTGGTGCGTAACCTGCTGGCCCGCGCCCGAGACCGGGAGGCGCTCGCGGCACTGCCCGGCCGCATCGACGACGCCCTGGTCGGGCACCATCATCTGGTGGTGGCGGTGATCGCCCCCGACGGCGCCACGCACCGGGCCAGCGGCGGCGGCCCGCTGCCGCGCGCGCTGC
>CAYTRH010000323.1:0-1502 GCA_964440155.1 uncultured Thiobacillus sp.
CTCCACCCCGCGTTCGAGAGACCGAAACTATACGGGTCTGAGACGACCCCGTCAACACTTTTTTCGTTCAACTCAAGAAAACCTGTGCGCACCGCCCGCGGGATGATGATCTGCGTTCATGCTCCCCCGCCTGGCCGGTAGCATTGCAGCCGTACATTCTGCAGGAGGTTATATGTTCGTTGACCGTTTCAGCCTCGCAAGAATTCCCCGCATCGAGTTTGGCGCGGGGCGGCTGGCCGTGGTGCCGGAACTGGTGGCCGGTTTCGGTCGGCGTGTGCTGGTGGTCAGCGGTAACGCTTCGTTTCTCGACGGCCCACATTGGTCACCGTTGCGTCAGGCGCTGGCAGCGCGAAACATCTGCTGGGAGGTGGTGCGGGTCAGCGGCGAGCCTTCGCCGGAACTGGTCGACGGGCACGTTCGCACTTACAAGGATGGCGCGTTCTCATGCGTATTGGGTATCGGCGGCGGCAGCGCGCTGGACGCGGCCAAGGCAATCGCCGGGCTGCTGCGACCGGGTAATTCGGTCATGGATCACCTCGAAGGCGTGGGGCCGGAACTGCCTTACCACGGCCCGGCGACACCGTTCATCGCCGTACCGACGACCGCCGGCACGGGGTCCGAGGCGACCAAGAATGCGGTGCTGTCACGGCAGGGGGTCAGCGGATTCAAAAAGTCGTTTCGCGACGAGCGGTTGGTGGCGGAGTACGCGGTGGTGGACCCGGACCTGCTGGCTGGTTGTCCCCCGTCCGTACTGGCCGCCAACGGCATGGACGCCTTCACGCAGTTGCTGGAGTCCTACGTCTCCAGCAAGGCCAATGCCTTCACCGATGCCCTGGCGTGGTCGGGCATGGAGCACGCGCGCGACGCACTGCTGCCCTGGTACCGGGGACACGGAGATCCGGCACGGCACCGGGCGGCGATGGCCTATGCCGCGTTGTTGTCCGGCATCACGCTGGCACAGGTGGGACTGGGATCGGTGCATGGGCTGGCGGCGCCCTTGGGCGCATTCTTCCCGATTCCGCATGGCGTCGCCTGCGGCACGCTGCTGGCGCAGGCCACGCGCGTGAACCTGCGGGCGCTCACCGCGCGTGCGCCGATGAGCCCTGCGCTGGCCAAGTACGCGGCGGTCGGCCGCCTACTGAGCGGCCAGGAGCTCGACGATCAGGCTGCGCACGCCGCGCTGTCACAAACGCTGGAGAGCTGGACGCAATGCCTGGAGATTCCACGCCTGGGCGCGTTCGGCGCGACTGAGGCCGATATCGCACGCATCGTTGCCAACAGCCGCGGGTCCAGCATGAAGACCAATCCGGTCACGCTGACGGACGAGGAAATCGCCGAGGTGATACGGGCACGCCTGTAGCCAGGCCGGCCGACTCAGTCGGCGTCGAAGTCGTCGGTACCGGCGACGACCTGGCGGATCACCTCGGCTGGGTAGCCGCGCGCGGCGAGGAAGCGCATCTGCCGGGCCCGCTCGCTGGCGTCGGCCGGCGCCCGCCCGAACT